>CALBZG010000110.1 GCA_937889655.1 uncultured Clostridia bacterium | reverse complement strand
CGGTACGGATCCTGATGAAATCGCCGAATCCATTAGAAATTTCATGAAATCATTGCATTGAGAAAGGAGCCGCTTTGAATCCATTGGTCAGTGTTATATTGCCGGTATATAACGGAGAAAAATATATAAAGGATGCCATAGAAAGCGTGCTTTTTCAGGACTACGATAATCTTGAATTAATAATTGTCGATGATGGGTCAAAGGATAACAGCTTCATGATCGTGCAAGATTATATAAAAGCGCAAGAGCATAAGAAAGTGGACTGCATTCAGCAGCAGAATAAGGGCGTGTCTTCGGCTCGCAACCGGGGAGCCGCGGCAGCGAAAGGCGACTATATTGCCTTTATCGATGCGGACGATATCTGGGAGAAAAATAAATTGTCTGCGCAAGTCGATTTTTTGGAAAGGAATCCGCAAATCGGATATGTTCTTTCAAAGCACAGCCTTATACTGTCAAGTGATCTTGAAAAGAGACCGGATTGGGTCCGCAGAGAACAGTTGGAATCGGAGCTGGCTGCATATGTGCCAAGCGCATTGCTTGTGCGGAATTATGTTTTTCAGTATGTTGGAGAATTCGACGAAACTATTAGGATATCACAAGACAGCGATTGGTTTATGCGAGCGCAGGATTATGGAATCAAGCGACAGGTGCTGGATCAGAATCTGCTTACTAAGAGAGTGTATGAAAATTGCTTGTCAAGTGATATATCTGGGATACAAAGAGAGCTGCTGCAGGCCATCAAAGCATCTTCCACCAGAAAGGCGAGACCAAAAATAAGCGTTATTATTCCGGTTTACAATGGTGAAAAATATTTAAAGGAGGCGCTCCGTAGCGTATTATCACAAACCTATAAGCCTTATGAAATCATCGTTGTGGATGATGGCTCGTCGGATGCAACGGCTGAAATTGTAATAAGCTTTGCGAGTTTGGTCAAGTACTTGAGGCAGGATAATGAAGGGGCAGCATCTGCCAGAAATCATGGAGTCCGAATGGCTGGCGGCGATTTTCTGGCTTTTCTGGATGCTGATGATATATGGTCCGAAAATAAACTGGAAGAGCAGATCAAAGAAGCGGAAGAATCAGGTGCTGATCATATTTATTTTGGCAAGGTAAAGCAATTCTTCAGCCCGGATACAACTGAGGATTTCCAAAGGAAATACCGATTTAAAAGCGAGATATCATCGGGGCTCCATCCGGGCACGATGCTTATTAAGAAGAGAGACTTTCTGGAAGTTGGATTTTTCAATACTGAATATCAAACCGGAGAATTTATCGACTGGTATGGAAGAGCAAGCTTGAAAGGGTTTAAGCCTGTCCTTATAAATCAGGTCTTGATGCACCGGCGGATCCATGAAGCAAATCACGGGATTCAAAAAAAAGATGACAACCAGGATTACGCACGTATCATCAAGGCGATGATCGAGAGGAAAAGAGAACAAAATGGCGAAAAAATCTGATTCTGATCAAACAATAAAAATAAAAGAATCCGAAAGATTGCTTTTGCATGCGATTTTAGAAGAAGACGATGCCCTCGCGATGCAGTTTTATGAAGAATGGGCAAAATCGGTGCCATTAGATCAAGTGGAAGGTGGCAGCTTCAGACTGGTACCGATGCTTTATAAAAGATTGTCCGAAATTCGTTCAGACTTTAGAGACAAAGATCGTATCGCCGGTATTTACAAGTATTCTCTCTATCGCAATCATATGCTTTTCCGGCATTGTCTGCCGGCTCTGGAAGAAATCAAGGCGCGCGGGATCAATATGATCGTATTAAAAGGAGCGGCTCTTACTGCTGCCTATTATAAAGATTACGGAATAAGGCCTATGACTGATATTGATATACTGGTGGAGGAAGAAGAGATCAGTATTGTTGTTGATATGCTGAAAAATCTGGGCTGGACGTTGGAAGAGGAGATCAGCATCAATAAACTGATCAAAGCATTCCATGCGGTTCACATGATACATATTGACGGTTATACTATGGACATACACTGGGCGATAAGCGACTATTGGTTCAGGCAAGCCAAAGGATCTAACTATCGATTTATTACAGAAACTACTGTTATAGCCGGTCATGAAATCAAAATCCTGGCGCCGGTCTATCAACTCTTGCACAATGCTGTTCATGGGGTGCTGTGGAATGAAATGTCATCTGTCCGCTGGATCGCCGATATGGTTGTCATCCTAAAAAACAGGGAGAGCGATATCGATTGGGAGTTGTTTATCAGGGAAGCGGAAAAAGAGAAACTGAGCTACGCATTGGAAAACATCCTTAAATTTCTAATTAGTGAATTCAATGTCAATATCCCGGAGAAAGTCATAAGACAATTGGAATCAGCTACTAAAGATAAAAATGAGATCGAATTCTTCAGATGTGTTTCAAAGAGACCCGGATTTCTAAATATGAAAAGCAAATGGCTGGCATACTCGCAGGCTAATAGAAACGAACTTGAAAACAAGATATGGATCATAAAATGTTTCCTGTTTACAGAATACCTGAAAGAAATATGGAAGTTGGATAGAATTGGTGATATACCGGGGTAT
>CALBZG010000109.1 GCA_937889655.1 uncultured Clostridia bacterium | reverse complement strand
CCGCTTCCGCCGCCAGAATGTCGATCTCCCGCAAAATGCCACTCCTTTTCGCTCGCCAGCCTCTTGCGGCGATCCCAATGCAAACGCATAAATATAGTATATCATAAATATTGGCATTGCCAGTCAACCATACTGAATGTCGTCGTATTTTATGTATATATTATTCAAAATGTCGTTGCAATATCTGTTATTCCATCCTATACTATGATCATAAAATGCTTGGAGGTGGCCCTCATGTATCGTACTGCGATCGAATTGCTCCATAAATGGAAAAATAGCAACGATAAGAAACCGTTGATCATTCGCGGAGCCCGCCAAGTCGGGAAGACCTGGCTCATGAAAGAATTTGCGTCAAAAGCGTACAAAGAATCTGTGTATATCAGCTTTGACAATAATGTGCAAATGACGGAATTGTTTCATGCGGACTTCAACATCGAGCGGATCATTACCGGTTTGGAGATCTATGCAGGGCATAAAATCGATCCATCCGAAACAGTCCTTATCTTTGACGAGATCCAGGAAGTTCCCAAAGCGCTGACTTCATTGAAATATTTCAACGAAGCTGCCCCTCAGTATTCCATCCTTTGTGCAGGCAGTCTTCTGGGTATCGCCCTGCACCATGGAACCTCTTTTCCGGTAGGCAAGGTAGAGTTCATGGATCTTTACCCGCTTACATTTTCGGAATTTATTCTGGCTATGGGCAAAGGACAGTTCGCCAAACTTATCGCTGACGGTAATTACAGTATGATAAGAACCTTTAAGAACGACTACATCGATCTTTTAAAGCAATACTACTATGTAGGCGGCATGCCCGAAGTGGTCAGCCGTTTTTCGGAGAGCATAGATTTTAACGAAGCCAGGAAGATACAGGAGAGAATACTAAACGCTTATGAGCAGGACTTCTCCAAGCATGTCCCTCACGAAATCGTTCCCAGAGTTCGAATGCTTTGGAACAGCGTCCCTTCTCAGCTCGCGAAAGAAAACAAAAAGTTTATTTATGGCCTGATCAAAGAGGGCTCGCGGGCAAAAGATTATGAAACAGCCCTTCTGTGGCTGGAAGATTGCGGATTGGTGCACCGAGTCAATCGCACCGGATCGCCCAGTTTGCCCTTGAAAGCCTATGAAGACCTAAAAGCATTTAAACTCTTCCTACTGGATATAGGGTTGCTTTCCTGCATGGTGAGGCTCCGGCAAGATGTCCTGCTGGACGGAAATGCATTATTTCGGGAATTCAAAGGCGCATTGACGGAGCAATATGTGCTACAACAAATAAAGACTCTTGATAACGTCACTGCCTACTATTGGACAAACGACAGGAACAGCGCCGAAATCGACTTTCTGATCGACACCGGCGCTGAAGTGATCCCGATTGAAGTAAAAGCGGAGATCAACTTACAGGCGAAAAGCTTAAAGACATTTCGGGAAAAATTTGACCCGGCTTTGTCTGTGCGGACATCCATGGCAGACTTTCATAAGGGAGACGGTTTGATCGATCTGCCGTTATATGCTATCGGAAACATTGATAAGCTGTAAGCCTGTTGTCACATCAATCATGATTGGGAAGATCTCGTTGATTTCTGTATGTGCAATAGGAATAAACGGCCGGGAGCGCGACCATGACAACCATGATCACCAATCCCGCGTACAACGTATCGAAAAAGGCCGTTGCAATGAAGAGGATCCCACCGATCACCCAAACAGGACCGGCAAATCGATGGGTTTTGTTCCAGTTGTCATCGCTGTCCAGCGTCCAGGGAAGTTTGATGCCCACGGTATAATTGCGTTTGCATTTGGGAAGATAATTGCCGCAGATCACGAACAGCATCCCGACAAGCCCCGTTACCAGCATCGTGATGGGTATTTCTGCGCCCATGGCCATAAACAGTGTCACCGGCATCACGATAACCGAAATCAGGGGCACCGACCATTTCGCCACCAATTTCATCGTTGCAGACGCGTTTTCCCGTCGTGGGTCGTGATCCAGCATAAAATGCGTAAACAGGTTGAGGGCCGCAAGAAAGACCGGCAGGCCGAAGACCGCCAGCGCCTTTGGCAGGTAATTGTCCGGCGCCCCGGTTTGGTCAAAATGAACGGCGATCTGCGCCGGCAGCTTGTCGTAAAGCGCCAGGGCCAGGATCACCGGCAGCAGACATACCAGTGTTGTGATGATCAGCGTACTATTCGTTTTCTTATCCACGGTTCTCTCCTCCGAATTGCGAAAGCCACAGCATGACTTCCTCGAATACCGAAACATTGATTTCGTAGTAGATAAAGTTCTTGTATTTAGTCTCAAAGATCAGATCCGCTTTCTTCAATTGCGACAGATGGTAGGAGATCGTGGCTCCGGTCATGGAAAATTGCTGTCCGATCTCTCCGGCAGACATCCGCCCGCTTTTGAGCATCGTCAGGATCTCTCTTCGGACAGGATCGGACAAAGCCTTGAACGTTTCCGGAAACCCCATTTGCACCACCTCGCTGCATTTAGAAATATATCTAAATAGATATTGCCACTGTCGATTAAAAAAGTCAACGGGTATTTAGAAATTTTTCTAAATACCCGCTGGGTACGTTCATTTCAATTGGGATGATCCGCTATTCCCTTTCCATGTGGTCTTTCAGTATGGGAAGGAATTTGGACATGATCGCCGCAAAAGTGACACCGTAGGCGGCAGCTGCGACGCCGAAAGCCGGCTTGCGGGTCTCCCTTGGGATACTGACGCCGATCATCACGCCCAGGGCGCAAAGGCAAATTTTGATGAGAGCAAAATCCAGCCAGGTGGACTGCTTCGCGTAGTCATCGGATGCTTCAAATGCTCGTTTGACGGGATTCATATCGTTACCTCCTGATCAAATGCTGCAAGATCTCCTGATCCGCGGGACAAAAACTGTATTGCGGGATCTCTTCCGAGGCGATCCACCGCACATCCCGGTGCTCCAGCAACTGCGGAGCTCCTTTTATTATGGTAGCACAAAACAGCGTCAAATGCACGGAAATATCCGGATACACATGATCGACCTCCAGAAATACGTCCCCCACCGCCACGGTGACGCCCAATTCTTCCCGGCACTCGCGGACAAGGGCTTCCTCTTTGGTCTCGCCCGGCTCCACCTTGCCGCCGACAAACTCCCACAACAACGCCCGGGCCTTGTGGGCCGGGCGTTGGCAGATCATGAATTTGTTTTGGTCCCAGATCAGGGCCGCGACGACTTGTGTCATAGCTTACCCTTCGTATGTCTCATTCAAATCAGATTTCCATTTAAAATCGTATTGCAGATAATCCGGCAACACTTCATCCATTTTAATGTCAAACAAGAGTGTCCCTTTGGGATTACTCGTATTTCTGGGGTTCGTTAAGACTCCAGCTCCCACATACGTAAATGGTAGTGTAATGCCATTTTCCATACTGACTTTACGAACAAAAAGATGTGCTTTACTGCTGCTAATTAGCTCAGCTTGTTTATCGGGACTAAGGCCCGCTTCGCATTCCCATTGGAATAGATCAGGTTGAAGAAATTTGTCATTGTACAGCAGGTGCTCCTCTAATGTTGCGTCCTTCTTAATTGAAGCAAATATGTAAACAGTATTGTCATAAATATATGTACCCTTCATGTTGTACCCGGGATTTTTGCATAATTTCAATTGCACCTGGTCCATGCGATAGCTTTGCCAAAGCTTAAAGCTCGTCGCATCTCCATAGTCAATACTATATCGCGTAAGCCCATAACTTAAAAGGTCATCGAGGTATTCTTCAAGCTGTTCGTCCAATTCAGCATCAAGACACAACTCATTCTTATTACGTGTAATACACTCCATATATGTCAATGCATGGCTCATTTCTTCGCGTTGATATCCTGGTATATTTTGTGTCAACGCATCATGAATCGACTCCTTGTCGTTGGCGCCATGAAGAAGTAGTTTTAGTATCCAATATTCATGAGGTCTCACAAGAGGTAAAAGCCCTGATATGTAGTTTATTAGCTTTATTTGTGCATCTGTGAATATTGGCAAGTCCTTCTCATCAATACCACGAAGGAAATTGTAATAAGAACAGGTTTTTCTTCCGTTAATTTTAATATTCATAAAACGAATCAAATCTGGAGCACAATCATTGTTTAAATAATCCATATGCTTCACATAAAATTCGGCACCAATATATTTTTTAAAGTTATAATAATCCTGTTCCAAATAAGACAGCCTATTAAAGTTTTCGCTATCAATATGTTTTAGGATTTCTTCCTTACTCAGATCATCAATGTCGATGACAACCCCATATTGTTCAAGCCCCAATGCACTGAAATTATCTGTCACAAGTGACGACATCAACCGCTTTTCCATCACGAAATTATTGGACAGGCTGCTACTGAGGGCAAACGCAATTTGCACACTGCGCTTGTAGCTATTTCCGATAAAATCGAGCACTGTAACATACGGCTTGCTATCATACTTTCGAAGCCCTCGACCTAGTTGTTGGATAAATACGGTTGAGGACTCCGTAGGCCTCAAGAAAAGAACCATATTTACGCCAGGAATATCAACGCCCTCGTTTAATATATCTACAGTAAACAGTATTTCAAGCTCTGCTTTATCACTTTGCAGGTCATTGTACGCACGAATCCGCTCCCCAATATTATTCGCACCCGCTAAATAAGCCGTTCTGAAGCGTTCGCTCATCGCTTCGCACATCATACGCGCATGGGTAACATTTCGACAAAAGGCCAACGCCTTCAGTTTTCCGGGTGGTCGATGCGCATCTATTTCCTTTTCAATAAAGTCACAGTGAGATTCACTGGCAATCTGAGCAATCATGCGGCGCTCTTCGTTTTTATTCAGACCGTAATCGACCAATTGATCTCGAATGCCATAATAACGAAATGGAACAATCAGATCATTGATGATGGCATCTCGAAGGCGTAGCTCATAAGGAACATTCTTATCGAAAAGGCTGAACACATCTTGATTGTCCATGCGTTCCGGCGTTGCTGTAAGTCCCAGGAGAAACTCGGGCTCAAAATATGAAATTATTGTCTTGTATGTTGTGGCTGCCGCATGATGGCACTCATCGATGATGATATAATCAAATTCATCCTTCGAAAATAGACCAAGGGATTTGTGCATCGTTAGGTTCGTGGCAAACACAAAATCCGCGTCGAATTCCTTGCTTTCTCCGTTGAATATGCCATAGCTAACCGTGCTGCCAAATACATCCTGGAACGTCTCCAAAGACTTTCTCAAAATTGAGCCTTCGTGCACTATGTAAAGCAATCGTTTGGGATTGAAGTTCAGCGCATCGAACGCAGCAAGATAGGTTTTTCCGCTTCCTGCAGCAGCAACCACTAAAGTTCGGCTCGTTCCAACAGCGCGATAACGATTTAGTTCTTTCAGGGCGCGCCTTTGCATAAAATTAGGCTTAATTCTACTTACAGAGAAATCATAATCCATATCCCAACGCTCAATGGCAAAATTAAGCTTATTAGAATATAGGTTTATGATATCTGCATTCAAGTCATGCGTCTGATTCCATTTGTCCTCAAATTCGGACATCGCCTGATAATAAGTCTCCGATCCAAGGTCATCACGTACCACAACATCCCATTCAATGTTCTTCAACAAAGCGTATCTTGTGATATTGGAGGAGCCTACGATCAATTCGCAACAATCATCGAATTCAAAAAGATACCCTTTGGTATGATACCCAAGGGTTGAATAATGTGCATCGTGAAAACACTCGTAGTCTAAATGGCATTCAAAATTCGTATACTTTTCCGCCATCAAGAAGAAGCTTTTGAGTGACTCGATATCGGTAAAATTCTGATAAGTGGACGTGATGATGCGCCCCTGACAGCCGCGCTCAATTGCCGCCTCTATATCTTTGTACAATAAAACCAGGCCAGCTTTCTTAATGAAGCTGACCGAAAAATGAAAGGATTTGCAGTGACGTAGATTATCTTTAATTTTTTCAAGAAAAGTTGTTTCGGTATAATTTGTAAGGAATTGATTTGGCATTTTATACCTATCCCGCAACACTTCCGCAAGCTACAAAAAAGTGGGCAACGGTACCGCTGCCCACTTCTGCATAGAACCTGTCTTTATTTAATTATACCCTCATATCCTTCAGATTCAATGGAAAAATCTTCCGACATCCCCACAATGTACGCTTTCATGGACACTGCCGTCGAAATCAGTTCATTGGTCTCGCCGTCGATGGTATCGGAAAAGACTCTGTCCTCGCCTGCGCCGATGCCTGTCTCGGTAAGGGCTGCGATGAACATTTTGTCCGCGGACCAGGTATAGACATTGTTGCCCTTGGCATCGAAAAGCTTAAAATCATACTGCTGTCCGCTGGTGTGGCTGATCAGGATCGACTCATCGGTCTGGTTGCGGATCGTCAGGGACATCTGGATGGATCCATCCTCCGACCGCAACGCGGAGGCGTGAACGCCCACCTCGGCGCCGTAGCCGGCCTGGAGAGTCATGAGACGGTACACCACCGTCACCGCTTCGGCCCGGGTGGCGCCGTCTTTGGGAAACAGCCTATTGTCGCCGCGGCCGTTGACCAGCTTTAACAACACTGCGGTGACGATATTGCCGTGATAGGCTTCGGCGATATCCGCATCGTCGGCAAAAGGCGCAGGCATCATCAGGATCACGGGGTAGGCGCCGCCGGTTTTATGATCCAGGGCCTTGATGGTCCAGTGGATCATCTCTTCCCGAAGAAGTGGCTCATTGGGCCGGAAGCTGCCCCCGCTTTCGATGATCCCCGCCGTCACCAGATCGACCAGTTCATTAGACCACACGTCGCTGTTTTGCATGTCGTCAAAGGAATCTGCCACATCAGGCGCCGCAAAGTAGTTGATCTGAATGTTGAGCGCTCGGTGCAGCAGCCGGACAAATTCCATGCGCGTAATCTTCCGGTCGGCATGGAAAGAGCCCTGACCGTCGGAAAACACCTCGGGATAGCCGTATTCTGACACGGCTGCGGCATACCATTTGCCGGCTACATCGGCGTAGTTGCCTTTGAAATCCGACTGCGCAGCGGCTGTCAGCGGGAACGCCGCCAGCAGCAAGGCCGCGCAGACGAGTCCTGCGAGCAATTTATTTTTCATGTGAAACCTCCTTGGAATAACTGTGTTCTGTATCCTTTGACGTTCCATTGTCGCAATTGGTTCCATTACTTGCTGTGACCCCGTCCGGTGACCGGCACCCGGTCCACCACCTGTCCCTTGCGTACAAAATAGATGTGATCATGGAGATTCACTGTGGTGCAGCAATGGCTGGGGACCAGCAGCAAGCGGTCACCAACTTTTTGAGGCAAGTCCTTGCCATAGATGGCGCAATGTTCTTCGCTCATGTCCACATCGTGACCTTCGTATCCGACAAATCGGGGCGGGCGCTGGTCCACGCTCACGGACTTGAGGCCTGCATCGGTGATGACGCCGCCCCCTGCCCGACTAATTACCGAGGCAAGGACGAAAAGACTATGCTCAAATCCGACGCCAACGGCTTGGTACGCCGCATCCATAAACAGATAGCTGCCGGCCTGGATCTCCGTGTATACCGTATCTTTGAGGTGAAATTCCACAGTACCGGTGCTGACGCCGCTTACCTCTTCGGCATGGATGCCCTGCTCTTCCAAATAGTCGATCAGATCTGACAGCTTTTCCTCGACCTTATCCGACTCCTGCTTTCTGATTTCGGGATCCTCCTGGTGAGCCAGATTGCCGGCGTAGGCCTGGATGCCGTCAAACCGAAGATTGGGACATGAGCGGATCTGCCGGGCCAACGCAGCAAATTCCTCCCGGGTATTCACGCCGCAGCGATCCATGCCGATATCATATTCCACCAGACAATGGATCACGGTGTTCTGAGCTGCCGCAGCGCTCTGCAGGAGGACCACATTGGCAGGATCGTCCACACAGACAGTCAACCGGCAGCAGCCGGCCAGATAGGCCAGCCGGGCGATTTTGGAAGGCGCTGTGATCTGATTGGCGATCAGGACATCCGGGATCCCGGCCAGTACCAGATCTTCCGCTTCGGAAAGCTTGGCACAGCAGATGCCCTTTGCTCCCCGGGCCATTTGCATGTGAGCAATGGCTGTGCACTTGTTTGATTTATAATGCGGCCGGAGCCGGGCGCCGCTGCCCACCAGAAATTTATCCATGGCATCCATGTTCCGTTCCATCACGTCCAGGTCCAGGATCAGGGCCGGTGTTTCGATATGTTCGATGCGCATTTCACGACTCCTTTCGGCCGGGTTCTTTGCCGGCCAGCACCAATGCTACGTCCTCCGTGATGCCCGCATCGATCAGACCGTCGGCAGCCATCTGTCTCATGATACATATCGTTTCGTTATGAGTCATCGCCCTTCGGTATGGCCGGGGCTCCTTCAGTGCCTGGTAAATGTCCAAACAGGTGATCAGACGTGAGGGGAAATCAATGTCGTGGGCAGTCAAACCCCTGGGATATCCTTCCCCGTTCAACTTTTCATGATGGTTGTAAATCCATTCTGAAATATCTTCAAATCCTTGCAGCTTTGCAAGAGCTTCCTTAGCCGTAACGGGGTGCTTCTTGACTTGGTCATACTCTTCTTTCGACAAATCTCCCGGTTTATCCAAAATGGCATTGCTGATGCCAAGCTTGCCAAGATCGTGCAGATCGGAGGCGATCAACAGTTTCCAGTATTCGTCGCCGCCGATGCCGTAATATTGGGCCATCCTGCCCATCAATTCCGCCAGTCCTGAAGAATGCTGCATGGTAAATCGGGATTTGGCGTCGATGATGTGTGAAAATATTTTAGTAATGCCATGGATCTCCTGGTATCCAAATTCGCGCTTATATGAGGGGAGCTCTTCCCGAAGCACGGTATCAAGCCTGTCATCCGTCAAATCGGCCCAAACGCTGTCTTCAGAGAAGACCCTCAGGGCGGTTTCGGCCAGCTCGCAGGAAAAATCTGCGCCCCCATGACTTTTCAGGAATTCTTTGATTTCTTCTTGTTGCGCGCTGTGATGAACAGCGTTTGGCAGATCGAATTTCAAATCCAACGTATCCGCCAGGCGGATCAGCCCGGACATCAGTGGTATTTCGCTTCCTCGCAGGCCAAAAAAACCGCTTCCATCAAATTATTCATGATGGTAAAGAATCACATTTTCATGTGAAGTCAGAAATGGAAAGCTGCTAATGTTTTTTTCACCGATACGGCAGTGGTCCCTGTTGCTTTCAATAATGTCTCTCTTCGCTTTTGAACTTCCAGATAGGCCATCGTGCAGTATTTTAAGACTTGCGCCATTATCGTGCATGATCGAAAGCGCGGCGAGGTCATATTGAAACTCATCCGACAGGCCCATGACACGGGCAAGTTTGCTCGTAATGCAAGCCAGTCTCTTTGAATGGTTCGTCGGCACGCCAAAAATGTCCGTCTCGATCACATCCAGGACATTGGAGACTGCTTCCAAAAATTCTTTGATGTCAAAAATCAATGTGCCCCCCCACCCTCAGTTACACGTATATTTTGGCAAAGTAACGGTAAAGCGGCTTCCGTGATCCGGCTCGCTTTCGACTTCAATGCTTCCGCCGTGGGCATCCACGATGGACCTGGCGATCGTGAGCCCGATCCCGGATCCGCCTGTTTTGCGGTTTCGGGATCGATCCGTCCGGTAAAACCGTTCAAAAATCAGCGGCAGCTCCTCGGCTGAGATCCCGGTCCCGTTGTCCTTTACGGTCAATCGCCCGCTCTGTGGCGTATCGGTCACCGTGACACGGACATAACCGTTTTCAGGGGTGTATTTGACGGCATTGGACAAAAGATTGACGATCACCTGGCTGATCCTGCCTCGATCGGCGTCTACGACCGAAGATTCTCCGCCGATCTCAAGGACCATGTTTTTTTTAGCGCACTCGACTTCAAAAGGAGCTCCTGCGGTATGGGCAAGCTCCAGCAGATCCACCGGCTCTTTCTTCAGCTCCAGATTGCCGCTCTCTGCCTTCGCCAGGCTTTCCATGTCAGCCACAAGCCCGGTGATCCTGCCGATTTCTTCGTGACAGCTTTTCAGCCGTTTCGGTGTGGCATCCCAAACTCCGTCCATCATCGCTTCCAAATACGAGGAGATCGCCGTGAGCGGCGTCCGCAGCTCATGAGCGATGTCTGAGGTCATCTGCTTGCGCAGGCACTCCTGCCGCGCAAGGGAATCTGCCATATGATTCACGGCAGTGTACAGTTCCTCCAGCTCTGTTGTCCCCGGACGCTCATTCAGGTTTGTATCATACCGCCCTTCCGAGACCAGCTTTGCGGCTTGCGCGGCTTCCGCAACCGGCCGGGCGATGCGCTTTGCTTGATATCTTCCGGCGGCCAGCGCGCTGAGCAGCGACAGGCTGCCCACGATCATCAGCACAAGGTTCAGCGAATCCAAAAACTGAACATCGCTTTCACTTAAAAAATAGGGCCCGTAATAGGTGATCGCCACGGTCCCCACCTGCTGTCCGTCCTGTGCCAGATTATATTCCGCGGATATAAAATCGCCGTCCAAATTCGGGCGCGTTGTCTCCATGCGCGCGGCGATCTCTTCCATGATTTCCATGCACAGGGTCATATCATGGTTTTCTGCGTCCCAGACCAAGACCCCATCCCCACCATAAAGACGAACCACATAGCCCTCATAAAGTGCCGACATCCCCACCCCGTGGACATAACCCGCGTCCCAGCCCCCGGTGGCTGCGTTATATTGGCTGGCCAGATTGGCGGCAATGTCGCCGGAACGGACCTCCTGTTGCTGTTGAGCATATTTCTCAAATTCAGCCCGGATCAGCCAATTGGAAAAAAAACTGATCGAAGCGATCGTTATGAGAACGATCAGCGCGATGGTTTTCGTCAGCTGTGCGCGCAAGCTGTGGCGCATCCTACTCTCCTCCAAATTTGTAACCCAGACCATGTACGGTCAGAATATAAACCGGCGCCCTGGGATCTTCTCCGATCTTGCGACGCAGGTTTTTGATGTGGGTATCGATCACGCGGTCATACCCGTCAAAGGTGTCTTCAAATGCAACTGTGATCAGCTCTTCGCGGCTGAACACCCGGCCCGGGTATTTGACCAGTGCAGCCAGGATCTTCCGCTCGCTTTGGGTCAAGGAAACGGGAACACCTTTGCTGACCACAGCATTCTTTTCAAAATCGATGACAAGGTCTCCGTTTCGCCATGAACTTTTTGCCACCAGCGGCGTCAGATCTTCCGAAGACCGGCGCAGGACCGCATCGATCCTTGCATGGAGCTCTTTGAGACTGAAAGGCTTTGCGATATAGACGTCAGCGCCGATGCGCAGTCCGTTCAACAGATCTTCTTCCTGTACTTTTGCCGTGAGCATGATCACGGGGGTTCTGGAAGTCCTGCGTATGCGCGCGCAGACTTCCTCCCCCGAAACGTCCGGAAGCATCAGATCCAGCACCACGAGTGCGATGCTGCACTTTTCGAATACTTCCAGCGCCTTGCGTCCATTCTCCGCCGTGTGTACGATATATCCCTTGCTCGCCAGATATGCGGCAGTCGCCTCAAGGATCTTCGGCTCGTCATCCACGATCAGTATGTTCTTGCTATACAACAACGTCGTAGCCTTGATCTTCGATCTCGGCGATGATTTTTTCAACGGGGCTTTGCGCCGGATCATGCTCCACGGACACTGTTCCGGCCTTCAGATCCACCGTTACGCTTTGGATCCCTCCGAGCGCGCTTACTGCCGCAGTGACCGCCTTGACACAGTGCTCACAGGACATACCTTCTACATTCAAAACAGTTGTCATTCTATTTACTCCTTTCATTATAATCTGTACTGCCAGATTCGGATTCCCAGTCTGATCTTTTATTTCACGATGTCGAAGGGCTTCAGAAGCTTCCATACTTCGATGGTCTTTCCATTTTCCTCCACGGAAACCTGGGCATAGACCCAACCCTCGACGTCTTGGGGATCGACTCCCGCGGCGATGAGCGGCTCCGGGTTCAGGACGAATACGATGTCTTTGTCCTGGTTGCTGCCGTCATAGCCATTGATTTTCATGTCTTTGGCCCATTCGAACATGTTGCCGTCCCCCAGCATCACACCGTAATGATCGAGACTGGTATGATAGTTGACGAAATCACGATACTGGTCAACTATCAGCTCATAGGCTGCCAGCGCCTTGCCAGGATCGCTTGCAATACCTTCCGCGCCCAGCTTCTTGCCCACCATCAAGGTTGCGCCTTCTTTCATATCCGCCGAATCATCGTTGAAGTATGCATAGTGCTCCGGCAGTTTGGCGGGATCCAGACCGGCGGCCAGGAAAGGCGCGGCATCCACTTCCAGCATCACGTCGTGCAGCGATGATTTGCTGTAGTCGCCGCTCCAGATAAAGCGTGCCGATCCATCCAGCGCCGCCAGGGACCATCCGGCATTGGTTTCATCAGCGGCGATGCTTTCCGGCACAGCCTTCAGCACCTCATCAAAGGAAGCGATGGACTGCTGCCCGACCACATCCAGGCCGCCCAGGGATCCGGAGCACCCGGAGAGCGCAGCCGCAAGCGTCAGGGCCGCGACAACTGCTGCAATTTTTTTTCTGCTTTTTATCATAATGATACACTTTTCCTTTCTTTTGATACAGGTTGAAATCTTTTCAGGCGCAGCGCGTTGGTCAGCACGGATACCGAGCTGAGGCTCATGGCGGCGGCCGCAAGCATCGGATTCAGCAACGGCCCGCCAAACAAGTGCAGTACACCTGCCGCCACCGGTATGCCGACCACATTGTAGCCGAAGGCCCAAAACAGATTCTGCTTGATATTGCGGATGGTTTTCTTGCTGAGGTCGATCGCCGTGGGAACATCCATCAGGTCGCTGCGCATCAGCACGATGTCCGCGCTCTCCATGGCTACATCCGTGCCGGAGCCGATGGCGATGCCGATATCGGCCTGGACCAATGCCGGCGCGTCGTTGATCCCGTCGCCGACCATGGCCACGACGCGGCCTTCGGTCTGCAGCTTTTTGACCTCGCCGGACTTGTCCTGGGGCAGGACCTCGGCCAGTACCCTGTCGATCCCCACCTGGCCGGCGATGGCCGCTGCCGTGATCCGGTTGTCGCCGGTGATCATGGCCACTTCCAGGCCCATCTCGTGGAGCCGTTCGATTGCAGCCCTGCTGGAGGCTTTGACCACGTCGGCCACAGCCACGATGCCTGCCAGTCTGCCATCTATCGCCACATACATGGGCGTCTTGCCTTCCCTGGCCAGCCGGTCTGAATCGCTTTCCATTTCCGACAGCGAGACATTTCGCTCATCCATCAATTTACGGTTTCCGGCCAGAACGATCCGGCTTTCTATGACAGCCTCGATGCCGCGGCCGGTCAATGAGTCGAAATGTTCCGCCTCCGGAAGCTCCAGGCCCCGTGCTTCTGCGCCGGCCACGATGGCCTGGCCGAGAGGATGCTCCGAGCCTTTTTCGGCAGAAGCCGCAAGCCGCAAAAGTGTTTCCGCGCTTTCGCTTCCGACTGTCAGCACGTCGGTCACGGCCGGTTTTCCTTCTGTGATGGTACCGGTCTTGTCAAAGACGATGGTATTGATTTTATGGGCAGTCTCCAGGGCTTCGCCGCTTTTGATCAAGATCCCGTTTTCGGCGCCCTTGCCTGTCCCGACCATGATGGCCGTCGGCGTCGCCAGGCCCAGGGCGCAGGGGCAGGCGATCACGAGGACCGATATAAATATCGTCAGCGCAAACTCCAGGTCACCTCCGGTGCCGAAGTACCAGGCGATCCCCGCCAGCAGCGCGATGACACAAACCACCGGAACAAAGTACCCGGAAACGATATCCGCCATCTGGGCGATGGGCGCCTTGGAACCTTGCGCATCCTCCACCAGCTTAATGATTTGAGCCAGGGCCGTATCGCTGCCGATCTTCTCGGCTCTGAACCGGATGCTTCCCGTCGTGTTGAGGGAAGCGGCGTAGACCGTGTCGCCGGCTTTTTTATCCACCGGCATGCTCTCGCCGCTGAGCATGGATTCGTCGATGGCGGTATGGCCCTCGAGGACTGTGCCGTCCACAGGGATCTTTCCGCCGGGCTTCACTACGATGACGTCTCCGATCTCCACCTCGTCGATGGGGATCTCCCTCTCCGCGCCATTTTGGAGTACGATAGCCGTTTTGGGCGCAAGGCCCATCAATTTTTTGATGGCCTCCGACGTTCGGCCTTTCGATACGGCTTCCAGAGATTTTCCAAGAAGGATCAGCGTAATGATAACGCCGGCTGTTTCAAAGTAGAGCGACTCCACCGCGCCGAACTGTCCCTGCGCGATCTTCCACGTATTGTATGCGCTGAATATCACGGCGGCTGTGGTGCCGATGGCGATCAGGGAATCCATGTTCGGGCTTCGCTGCCAGAGGGCTTTGAACCCGACGGTGTAAAACCTGTACCCTACGCCGATCACCGGAAGGACCAAGGCGATTTGCAACAGAGCATAGACCAGCGGATAGTTCATCGGATCCAGCGCCGGCGGATAAGGCAGGCTGAACCCGTACATCGCCAGCATGGGAACCATGGCGATATACAAAAGCGGTACAGAAAACACTGCGGAGACGATAAACTTCGTCCACAGCGTCCTGATCTCCTTCTGCTTGCGCGCCCGGTCTGTGTCGACCGCTTCCGGCTTGTTGCCCTGCACGATTTCGTAACCGATTTTGGCCACAGCGTTCTGGATAGCGGAAAGCTGCACCATGGAAGCATCATATTCCACATAAAGCTTTTCGCTGGCCAGATTGACCGAAGCCTGCTGAACGCCCGGAAGCTTTCCCACGATTTTTTCAATACGCTGGGCGCAGGCCGCGCAGGTCATTCCTTTTACATTAAGCATTTTACTATCCATTGATGGACCACCTCGCTATCTGATGTCAACGGCCTTATGGATGGTTGACAGTGTTATCCTTTGATGCTACCATTATCGCATGCATTGAGAATTATGCAAGTATGCACTATTTTGTGCTATAGTATACAAAACGATACTAAGGAGTTTCTTATGAAATGTGACCACGGCCCCTGCGCCTGCCCCGTCGACGCCACCCTGGACATGATCGGCGGGAAATATAAGTCCCTGATCCTTTGGCATCTGATGGATGTGACGCTCCGCTTCGGAGAACTGCGCAAACTCATCACCCAGGCCACGCCCAAGATGCTGACTCAGCAGCTTCGGGAGCTGGAGGAAGACGGCCTGGTGATCCGCACCGTCTATCCCGTTGTTCCGCCGAAGGTCGAATATGAACTGTCCGACCTGGGCAAGAGCATCAGACCGATCCTGACGGCCATGTACAACTGGGGAGCGGATTACATGTCGGAAAACGGCCTGGAGATCCACTGCTCCATGGTGGCCCCTCAGTCAGAAGTGCCGTCAGCCTGAGGGGCTTCTGCTTCCGTTACCGTGATCGTAGCCTGGATCATACCCATCCAGCAGCTGTATCGAACGATCCCTGCCTGATCGGGCGTAAATTCGATCACGTTTTCGCCGGTCTCAAACCCGTATTCGATCCCGTAATCGTTGATGATCATCACGTCGTTGCAGCCGTTGACGCTGCCCTCCGGCGCGTCGATGATCCATTTCACCGGGATCCCTTCCTGCACGGTAATGTCCGGGTATGTCCGGGACGTGAGCGTGCTTCGGACCACCTGCACCCCATCCACGAGCTGAACCTCGACTCCGGCGGACGCACTATTCCCGCCGGCCTTTTCGCCTGGGCCCTGCCATGGCGCCGCAGGCAGTAAATTAGACAGGCTGGCGCCCTGAGATATCATTGCCAACCCAAGGACCACCACCAGCACAGCGCCGGCGCTCATCACCTTTGCGGCAAATTTTTTACCCAGGGCTGAAACGATGGATCCAAGCCCCAGCATCAAAGGAACGGTACCCAGACTGAACAGAAACATCGACAATGCGCCTGAGAAAGGGTTCCCCGAGGCCAATGCCACGATCTGCATGGACTGCAACGGCCCGCAAGGCATCAAGCCATTCAGAAGGCCCACCGTCAACGGACTCGAGTTTTCATTTTTTGCTCCGCGCGTGTTTTTTGCAAAGATATGGGGGATTCCCGGCTGAAATTTTCGAAGAGCAGGGAAAATGCCCAGCATATTGACGCCGATGACCACCATCAGTGCTCCGGCGATCAACTTCAGGATGCCCTGGAGCAGGACCGGCAGTCCCGCGCTGGCGCCTCCGCCGAACAGAAAGCCCACAAGGCCCAGAACGAAGCCTGCCGCCGTGTAGGAGATCACCCGGCCCAGATTATAAAGCAGCGACGGCCGAAGCGCGGAACAGCGGCTCTCATTCCCTTCCGGCGCGCCGCTGCGGGGAAGGCACTGGGAAAGATTGATGCCGCCGCACATGGCGATGCAATGGACCGAAGTGAGCAGCCCGATCACAAAGAGCATGCCGTAGCCCATTCCCGTGTCCGCAAGTTTGCCGGGCGCAAGAAAATTCAGGATCCCGAAGCGCTGCAAAAACAAATACAAAGCCGCGATCACCGCTAAAAACCCGAACACCCGGCCGGTATCCACGCTCGTCTGCCCGCCTTCGGGCAGCACATGGTAGCCCAGGGCTTCCACGGCGCTCGTGATCTCCTTGAGAGAAAGAACACTGCTGTCGTATGCAACGTCACCGGTCCCTGTTCTATAATCGACTTTCACGGCCTGAACGCCCGCAGTCGCCCCTAACGCCCTTTCGATCCTGTTCTGACAGCTGATGCAAGTCATTCCCCCGATCTGCAGCCGCTGTTTTTTGATTTCTGACTTCAAAATAAAATCCCTCCTTTATATGCGCCTTATTGCTGAAAAAATCATACAAGGAGGTTGTGTGGAATTTATGTGGCTTCTATGCTTCGCTGAGTTTGATTGTTCATGCAAAAGACACCCAGCTGGGTGTCTTTTGTATTGGCGGAGAAGGTGGGATGCTCTACGCTTCGGCTGCGCGCCTACCTGCGCAAGCGCAGCTGGCGTGCGGCCTTGCTCGAGACTCCACGGTCGCGCAACTTCATTGCGCGCCGCTCCGCCGAACCCTCTTTAGAGCACGTGGGTTCTCATTCCCTACATTTCCAAAGTAAAAGACACCCGATTGGGTGTCTTTTACTTTGGCGGAGAAGGTGGGATTCGAACCCACGTGCCGTTTCCGACAAACTGATTTCGAGTCAGCCCCGTTATGACCACTTCGATACTTCTCCATAAGGATATATAGTTTTCAGGAAGTGGTCATAACGTACCTTGCTTTAGACCACTTCGTCGGAGCACCTCGCAGCTTGCCTGCGAGTGTGTGGAGTCTCGAGCACGCCCTGGGAGCCGATCGTGATCTTCACGATCAGGGTCGCAGGTGCGGCGCAGAGTTACTTCTCCATAAGGATATATAGTTTTCAGGAAGTGGTCATAACGTACCTTGCTTTAGACCACTTCGTCGGAGCACCTCGCAGCTTGCCTGCGAGTGTGTGGAGTCTCGAGCACGCCCTGGGAGCCGATCGTGATCTTCACGATCAGGGTCGCAGGTGCGGCGCAGAGTTACTTCTCCATAAGGATATATAGTTTTCAGGAAGTGGGCATAACGTACCTTAGTTCGGCCACTTCGGCGGAGCACCTCGCAGCTTGTCTGCGAGTGTGTGGAGTCTCGAGCACGTCCTGGGAGCCGATCGTGATCTTCACGATCAGGGTCGCAGGTATGGCGCAGAGTTACTTCTCCGTGAGGATATATAGTTTTTAGGAAGTGGGCATAACGTACCTTAGTTCGACCACTTCGGCGGAGCACCTCGCAGCTTGCCTGCGAGTGTGTGGAATTACTTCCCGTTGATCTCCCTGGCGCCCTTGGGAACCGAGAAGTTCACGGCACCGGGCACGATCTCGAAGGTCATGCGTTCGAAAGAGGTGATCTCTCCGTCCACAGACACGTTCATGGGCTCGTAGGCTTCGATGGAAAGCTGTTTGCACTTCTTGTATATAATATACGGTGCAAACCGGGGGTCGTCAAGGTGGGTCCCCTTCCGGTAGCCGGCCAGCATTTTGACGATCTTGAGTCCTTTGACAGGCCGCACCACGCACACGTCGATCTTCCCATCGGATACGGAGGCATGGGGCGCGCTGCGAAAACCGCCGCCGCAATAGCTGCCGTTGGCGATCCCGGCAAGGAAGAGCTCTTCGTCGATCACCGTGCCGTCATCCAGTTCCAGAAGCATCCGGTAGGTCTTGCCCCTGGAAAGGACTTTTACCACACCGGCGCCGTAGGCCAGGCTGCCTTTCAGCAGCGGGTGCTTCTTCAGGTGCTCCACCTCGGCCACCACGTCGCAGTCCACACCGATGTTGACCATGTTGACGGCGTAGGTGTCGCCGGTGCGGATGGCGTCGATGGCGACGGCCTGTCCTTCCAGCTGCTTTGGGATGTCGCTGAAACAGGCTTCGTTTTCGAAGTTCCTGGAAAAATCGTTGCCCGTGCCGCAGGGCACAAAGGCCAGCTCGGCGTTGGGGTGCCCCACGATGCCGTTCAGCACGTTGTTGAGGGTCCCGTCTCCGCCGCAGGCATAAAACCGAATGTGCGCTCCGCTCTCGGCCTGCCGCATGGTATATTCGACGATCTCATCTGCCGATTCGGTCAGATGGATCTCGAAGTCTGCTTCCGCGTCGATACAGGCTTGCCGGATCCTGGGTGCCAGGTCCTTTTCGGCCCTTCCGCTGCCCGCTGCAGGATTCACCAGAAATAGATGTTTCATTCGAACGTCCTTGCCTTCCGGTCTGCCGGATTTTTTTGCACAGTTGGTAGTATAGCACAGGGGCTATAAAAGCTCAAGGCAAATTATGGCCGCTCCTAAGATAATACGGCGTGGATCAAGGGTCTGGGTCCCGGTCTGCTTTCGCTGATCACAAAGGCGCCTTCGGCCTCCCGGAGACCGAGCTGGAGCTTCTCCGGATCGTCGGCGTAAACCACTGCCAGGATATCGCCCTTCTTGACGGGGTCCCCTGTTTTCTTATGAAGGATCAGACCGGCAGAAAGGTCGATCTCATCTTCTTTGGTTTTGCGCCCGGCCCCCAGATGCTGAGAGGCCATGCCGATGCGGTCGGCCTCGATCGCCGCTACATAGCCGGTTGTCTTGGCGACACAGGGCGCCGAATGACGGGCCTGCCGGAACAGGCTGTGGTCCGACAGGACGGAAACATCCCCTCCCTGGGCCTGAACGAATCGCTTGAGGGTCTCGAAGGCTGCACCGCTTTGAAGGGCTTCTTCGGCCATTTTGCGGCCCTCTGCGGGATCTGACGCTTTGCCGCCGGCACAGATCATGTGACCGGCCAGGGTGAGACAGAGTTCCCGGATATCCTCCGGCCCCCTGCCCTGCAACGTCTCGCAGGCTTCGATCACTTCCAGGCTGTTGCCTACGGCTCGTCCTAGAGGCTGATCCATGTCGGTGATCAGGGCGACGGTGGTCTTGCCAGCGTTCTTGCCGATCTCCACCATCAGCGCGCCCAGTTCCCGGGCGGCCTCTTCGGTCTTCATAAATGCGCCGCTGCCACACTTAACGTCCAGCACGATGGCCTGGCTGCCCGAGGCCAGCTTCTTGCTCATGATGCTGGCTGAAATGAGGGAGACGTTGTCCACGGTGGCGGTGACGTCCCGGAGGGCGTAGAGCTTTTTGTCTGCGGGTGCCACGTCGGCGGTCTGGCCGATGATGGCCATGCCCGAGGTCCTGACCGCCGCGATGAAGTCTTCTTCGCTGAGTTGGACCCGAAAGCCCGGAATGGATTCCAGCTTGTCGATGGTACCGCCGGAAAAGCCCAGGCCGCGGCCGGACATCTTGGCTACGGTGACGCCGCAGGCGGCGGCCAGAGGGGCCACGATCAGCGAGGTCTTGTCTCCCACGCCGCCGGTGCTGTGCTTGTCTACCTTGACGCCGGGCAGAGCCGACAGATCGATCACGTCGCCGGAGGCCAGCATGGCGTCGGTGAGCGCGAAGGTCTCTTCCTTGTTCAATCCTTGAAAACAGATGGCCATGAGCAGGGCCGAGGTCTGATAGTCAGGGATGCTGTCGTCGGAAACGCCCCGAATAAAGAACGTCAGTTCTTCCTTCGTGAGCGCCTGCCCTTCCTTTTTCTTTTGGATCAGTTCCACCATGTTCATCACTGTTGGATCTCCTTTAAAAAGCTTGTGCCGATGGGCGTCCTTTCAGGGATGCCCAGATAGTCCAGGATCGTGGCGGCGATGTCGGCAAAGGTGTCTCGCGTGCCCAGATCTTTGCCGGCGACCACACCTTCGCCCCGGATCAGAAGCGGCACGGCTTCCCGGGTGTGGTCCCAGCCCGTGTGGTTGGGATCGTTGCCGTGGTCGGCGCAGATCATCAGAAGATCCCCGGGCTGCATCGCCGCCAGGAGCTCCGGCATGCGCGCGTCGAATTCCTCCAGGGCGCCCGCATAGCCCTCCGCATTCCGCCGATGGCCGAACTTGGAATCAAAATCCACTAAATTCGTAAAAATCAAACCGTTAAAGACTTCTTTCATCGCAATAAGGGTCTTGTCCACGCCGTCCTGATTGCTTTCTGTATGAACTGCTCTGGTGACGCCGCTGCCGTTGAAAATATCGCTGATCTTTCCCACGGCATAGACTTCCTGTCCGTTCCGG
>CALBZG010000108.1 GCA_937889655.1 uncultured Clostridia bacterium | reverse complement strand
GAAGACCGGCCTGGATCAGTATCAAAGCTGCTACCCCCAATGCGGCCATCCAGTAGAAAGGCAGCTTGTAATCGTCATTGATCGCCTGAAGCTTGCTGATGATGGGATTTGATATCGCAATGCCCAGTTGAAGCATCGACTGGAAATATCCGATGATCTGCTTATAGTCCCGGCGGCCGAAGCATTCGACGGTGACCATCGGCGGCATCAGGTTGGAGTTCTTCTTTCCGCCCAATGCGAAAACGACAAGAGCCGCCAGCATCGGCGCGGTCCCGATGATCCCAACGTAAAATACTGCGATGGAGCCGGCGATAAAAAACGCAAAATTGGCCAGCACATAAGCCTTTGCCCCCAATCGGTCAGATATCCGGCCCAGAATCAGGGATGCAAGACCGGCGATGCCTGCATATAGCGCCATCATGGTGGAGGATTCCGATACGCTGAGCCCCTGGCTTCTCCAGAATGCCGGAAGATAATTTTCTATATTGGTGGTCACACCCACTAAAAGCAGCCCCAGCAGGATCAGTATGAAAGCCGGTGTCCTTCTGGCTTCCGATAAAAGGAGCCCTCCCTCCGCAGGTGGCGTTATGGTTTCAGGCAGGATTTTCCCGCAATTCCCGGAGCTCCCGGAATCTGCGGGTTCCCTTGCCGGTTCTTCAAAGTCAAAAGGTTTCTGCCCTTTTCGCGCCGGGGATTCTATAAGCATGAACACCGTGGCAATGATCGCGATGACCCCCAGTACAGTCCCCTGTATTATATATGTATTGCGCCATCCAAACAACTCAATTAGGATCCCCAGCAAATACATGATTATGGCTCCGCCGAACATGGATCCGGAGAACGCGACGCTGATCATGGTCGCCCGCTTTTTGACATACCAGTTAGTGATGGCTACGGAGCAGGCCGCTGCTGTGGAATACCCGATGACGAAGCCGCCCATGCTGGCGCCGATATAAAAAACCAAGAGGGTATGGGCGATGGCGAACAGATAGAAATGCACGGAATACGCTGCAATGCCGATCAGGATCGTCCCCTTCAGCCCGCATTTTTTTAAAACCCGGCCAAAGCTCATATTGGCGAGGAAACCGAAAAGCGTTGCAAAGGACGATATCATGGATATTTGAACAAGAGAGAATCCCGTATCCTCAACTATCGACGGCATAAAGACTGCGAAGGTCTGCATGCCGCCCTGTATGACGAACATGATGATGAAGCATGCCGCCACCACTCTTTTCCCCGAAAAATTCGTTTCTGCCCGGGCCATTTATTTATCCCCCTGATTTCAATACTTTTTTATAATGAAGCTCATATGCCTGCCAGTGCTCTTGTCCCGGCGGTAGGAGAAGCCCTGGGGACTATCTAAGGTGCAGGTCCTGTCGATGGTGACGTGTTCCGGCGGGATCCCTGCGATTTCGCATTGTCTCTTCACAGTGAGCTGATTATCGATATGATATTTGCGGGTTTTTTCATTGTAGTAAATGAACTCCTCAGCATACCCAAGGCTGTGGAATTTTGCATAAACATCCTCATCTACCTCGAAGTTTTTCTGGCTGACGGCCGGACCGATCATCACATGGAAGGATTTCGGATCGCAATCTTCCCTCTCGATGAGATGGCGAAAAACCTTCAGCGTGATCTCCTGTACCGTCCCAGCCCACCCGCTATGGATCACTCCCGTGGCCCCGGAGTCTTCCTCATAAAAAATCAGCGGTACACAATCTGCCGTAAAGCAGCATAGCAAGAGGCCGGGCTCAAAGGTATAAAGAGCGTCTGTATCCGCGATGGAGCTTTCTGCTTCGAAAGCGCCCCTTCCCTTTTCAGCAGATCCAACACGTTGGAAATTGGAGCCATGGGTCTGGTTGGCACAAACAAAATCATCCGGAGAGCATTCTAAGGTCCGTGCCAGCGTTTTCCTGTTCTCCAGCACATCAGAACGATTTCTGCAAGTGTGAAGGGCCATATTGCCCTCCTCGGGGTCCCTCTCGTCCCGCATGGTGGTGCCGGCGATAAACCGGTTATCATCGATATAGAAATTAATTCTCATCCGTCATCAAACCTTCGATCAATTTCATTTTTTCATCATGGGACAGTTGCTTGATGGCCCACTCTCTTTTCAGCGCCTCGCTTTTTGTGTCAAATCGTTCGCTATAAACCAATTTGACCGGGCGCTTCCCCCGGGTATACTTGGCACCTTTTTCTGAATTGTGCACGGCGACACGTCTTTCTGTGTCCGTTGTCCATCCAGTATATAAAGAGCCGTCTGAACACATGACCATGTAAACGTAGTTCATATCTCCCCTTCATCTATATATACGTGTATATATACGTGGAATAATGGTGGCATCAAGTCGGGATCAGCGTCCGGAAAGATACTTTCGGAGTCCCAGCCACCAAATCCCCTTTGCTTCTTTTTTGATAGTTTTCAAAACAGCGGTTTTCGATTTTTCTAGTCTCCCTGAAGGTGCTGGAAGCTGCATCTTATTGATATCATAGCCCTCCTTCAGCACCATAAACTTTCCGATGCCGGGGATCAGGGCTTGTTCAGGGCATCCATAAATGCATCCTAGACACATGCTGCATTTCCTGCCGAATCGCGGCTTGCCATTTGACATTTTGATATTACCTGCGGGGCAATTAGCACTGCACCAGCCGCAGGAAGTACAGGCATCCGTGGATTGGATGCACCGGCCCCAAATTTTAGCTGATGGCTTCTCCATCTCACCCAGACGGGAAGCGATCCGGTCGGCCGTTGAAAGCCTGCTTCTGACGATCTTGCCTTCCAGCAGTTCCTTCACAATGTCGCGGACTTTTTCCGGCAAAACATCCAACAGCATTTTTGCCACGATTGGCTTGACCGGTGTCATACAATTGGGGGGCATGACCAGCATGCTCTCATAAACCACCCGGTAGCCTTTTTTCTCCAGCATTCTTATACTGCTTAAACGGCTTGCCTTATTTGGGAACATCTCGCCGCCTCCGGAGACCGAGATAACGGCTGCTTTTTTACCCCTGACAGCCGGTTGTTTTTCGATCCAACGATACACGGGTTCCGGAGCGTTGAAGGCATGGACCGGGAACAAGAGCAGAAGAAAATCATGGCCTTCGGATAAATCCCGATCCGTATCCCGGCCGATCCTGTAGGAGCTCACCCTGCAGCCCTCATTCTTCAGAATGTCCTCGAAGCAGGCCGCAGCCAGCGCTGTCCCGCCGGTTCCTGAAAAATATACGATTTTATAAAGGGCGTTTTTCGTATCCACTCTGTTGCTCTCCCCCATTTTGGGTTGTGCAATTGCATCGATCAGAAATATTCTACAAGGACTATTATACATTTTATTCTATCAATTACAAAGGTCTGATATAATTGAGTATTATTTCTAACGGTTTGGATCTAAATATGGATCACTATTAGAATCTTTAATAATGGGGGAACAGCGATGAATATTATACTGATCGGGATGTCCGGCGCGGGGAAAAGCACCCTCGGGGTTTTACTGGCCAAGGCGCTGGGCATGGGCTATGTGGATACGGATATCATCATCCAGCAGCAGGAAGGCAGGCTGCTCCAGGAAATCATAGATAACGAGGGGATCGACAGGTTCCTGCAAATCGAAGCGCAAATCGTCTCAGCCTTGAGCCTGCAGGACTGCGTTATCGCCACGGGAGGCAGCGTTGTCTATTCCGATGAAGCCATGAACGCTCTTCACCAGATGGGGCCGATCTTCTACCTTCATGTCCCTTATGAGGAAATAGAAAGAAGATTGACCAATATCACCACCCGTGGGATCGTCATAAAGAAAGGGAAAACCCTCCGGGACGTCTATGAGGAAAGAGTCCCTTTGTACATCAAATACTGCGACAAGGTCATCGATTGCTCAGCCATGGATATCGAGGCCTGTGTCGATGAAATCGTGCAGGAAGCCTCCGCTTATCGCCAATAGTTTTTACTGGATCGTGTCTTATTTATTTACGATATAATTGATTTTATCCAGATCCCCCTGCAAACAGTAGATCAGATTCCGGCAGGAAATATCCTGGAGCGCCTTCAAGGATTCGTCCGAATAGAAAGCGGCATGCGGGGTAAGGATCACATTGTCCCTGCCTACCAGAGGATTGGACGCTATAGTGATGCCGTCGTCCGCCAGCACATCCAGTCCTGCAGCGCTGACGAGCCCATTCTCCAGTGCCTGGAGCAGAGCGATTTCATCAACGGAAACCCCTCGGCCAACATTGATGAAGATCGGCTTCTTCTCAAGTCCATTGAAAAAATCCCAGTCATAATAAGGGGCGCCATCGTTAGATACGCTCATATGATTCGAAATCATATCGGCGTTCTTCAGCACATAATCCCTGTCAACGAGCCTGACGCCAAGTCCCTCCGCAATGGATGGCGGCAAGAAAGGATCCACAGCAACCACTTCGATGCCGAAGGCCTGTGCCCTTTTCGCCACAGCCTGGCCGATACGACCAAAACCAATAATTGCCCAGGTCCTACCACGAAGTCTTGAAACCGGTCCGACTCTTTTAAACTGCCAGATCCGCTCCTCCTCGATAAAATGCTGATGAGACTTCAGTTTTTTAGCCAAGGCCAGCATCAAGGCCATAGTGAATTCAGCCACCTCTTCTGTGCAATAGTCCCTCAAAGCGCAAACGTTGATATTCCTGCCTT
>CALBZG010000107.1 GCA_937889655.1 uncultured Clostridia bacterium | reverse complement strand
TGAGATAGCAGAGCTCAGTGCGCTCAAGGATCAGGAAATCAATCGGGCCAAGGAGATCCTGGCCTTTGAAGTAACGAAACTGGTCCATGGGGAAGATGAGGCCTTCAAGGCTCAGGAAGGGGCCCGCGCCGCTTTTGGCGGTGGTGGAGATGACAGCAACATTCCTGGAACGGAAATCGATGCCTCGGAGTTTGCCGGTGAAGGCATGGGCATTGTGGATCTGATACAAAAACTGGGACTCGTTAAGAGCAAAAGCGAGGGATTCCGGACCATCGAACAGGGGGGACTTACCGTAGACGGAGATAAGGTTTCAGACACCAAAATGATGGTTACTGACGGGATGTTCAAAGACGGAAAACTTCTGATCCAGAAGGGCAAAAAGATATTTCACAAGGTTGAACTAAAATAAAATAGCTATGATCGATAAGGCCGCTCTGTGAAATCATATTCCGGAGGGGCCTTTTATAAAAAGACTTTTCTGAAATTAACGTTTATGCTGGACATTGTATGGGCATATGCTATAATGTACTACATTAGCACTTTAGCGTGAGAAACTTATACAGCGAGAAAGCGAATTGGGGAGGGTAATGACCATGAAATTCAGGCGGGCTGACTTGAAACCTGATGAAAGAGCGACATTGGAACTGCGGGGTTTATACGAACAATTTGGTTATAAAAAATATAAAATGAGCCGCTTTGAAGAATACAGCCTTTATATTGAAAACAAGAAATTCCTGAGCAGTGATAAGGTGATCAGCTTTACAGATCTTGATGGAAGGCTTCTGGCATTGAAGCCTGATGTGACCTTAAGCATCATAAAAAACACCAGGGCAAACCGGCAAAAGAGCGAAAAGCTATATTATATAGAAAACGTTTATAGAGAAAGCAAGGAGAGCCATACTTATAAAGAAATCAATCAGATGGGTCTGGAATTCATAGGGGACGTGGATCTCTACGGCGTTGCAGAAGTCTTGGCCCTGGCCGTGAAGAGCCTCAAGACCATTAGCCCCGACTATATTCTCGAAATATCGCATATGAGCTTCGTCGTAGAACTTCTAAAAAGCCTGGGAGTTCCTGAGCAGACCAAATACAAAATCCTCAGAATGATCAGGGCGAAAAATACCAGCGGAATTGCAAAGACCGCAGACGCGGCAGGCTTAAGCAGGGAGACCACCGAACTGCTTTGCAAGATTCCAACGCTGTATGGAGATGTCGGGCGCACATTGAAGGAGGCATCAAAACTTGCGATCAATGAGACTATGGATCATGCCATAAAGGAACTGGATGTGATGTATAAAGCCCTGAAAGCGGTGGGCTGCGGGAGAAATGTGCAGATCGATTTTTCCATGGTGAACGATATCGATTATTACAACGGCATCGTATTCAGAGGGTATGTCAAAGAACTTGCACGTCCGGTTCTCGCAGGAGGGCAGTACGATATTGCCATGGAGATGTTCGGAAAGGACGCTGGGGCCGTAGGATTCGCACTGTATTTGAATGAAATCAACAGAATCAAAACGGAGAAACCGGAATTTGATGTGGATGTGCTGGTATTATACGATGCCAAAGCCGACCTTCCGGGGCTTATGGAACAAATTGAAGAATTGCAAAAAGATGGCTTGAGTGTTTATGCGGCAAAAAATACACCGAAAGGATTAAGGCATAAAAGAACCTACCGATATGCCGACGGAGTCCTGGAAGAATTCATGCCTCAAGAGATCAAAAAGAAAAAAACGAAAAAGGAGGCGGCTAATTAAATGTTGAATATAGCTTTACCCAAAGGCCGTCTTGGCGATAAGGTCTACAAAATGCTGGAATCCGTGGGGTATGATTGCAGCAACTATTATGAGAACAATAGAAAACTGATTTGCGAATGCCCCGAAAAAGGTGTCCGGTATCTTCTTGTCAAGCCCAGCGATGTCGCGATCTATGTTGAACATCATGCAGCGGATGTAGGTATCGTAGGCAAAGACATCCTCCTTGAAACAACTCCGGATGTGTACGAGCTCCTGGATCTGAATATCGGCAAATGCCGAATGGCCGTAGCGGCAATGAATGATTATGTCGAGGATACAGACAGGACTTTGAGAGTAGCAACAAAATATGTAAATGTCGCAAAAAATTATTATACAGAAATGAACAGGGATATCGAGATCATAAAATTGAATGGAAGCATCGAGCTTGCCCCGATCCTTGGCCTTTCAGATGTGATCGTCGACATTGTTGAATCCGGTAATACGCTGAGAGAAAACAATTTAAAGGTACTGGACGAATTCAAGCAGATCAGCGCCCGGTTTATTGCTAATAAATCAAGCTTCAAGTTTCAGAACGAAAAAATTAAAGAGATGCTATCCAGATTGGAGGCAGTGGTGAAATAAAATGATCAGGATTTACAACAGCGATGAAATTGATTTGAAACAGGTGTTGAAAAGAGAAGACTTCAATGTCAGGGATCCGGAAGTCGAGCGCATAGTCGATTCGATTATTGCCAGGGTGAATGAAAAAGGTGATGAAGCTCTTCTGGAATACAGCGAAAAATTTGATGGAACGAGGCCCGCTGAATTGAAAGTCGATCTGTCTGAGATCGAGGAAGCGTATGCCTCCGTTGCCCCGGCACTCATTGAAACTATGGAGGAAGCCGCCGATAACATAACCCGATTCCACACAAGACAGAAGCGGGAAAATTTCATTATCAACGAACAAAAGGGCGTCCTGATGGGCCAGAGAGTGATCCCGCTTGAACGAGTGGGCATTTATGTGCCCGGAGGAACAGCAGCTTATCCCAGCAGTGTATTAATGAATGCGATCCCCGCAAAGATCGCAGGAGTGAAGGAGATCATCATGGTCACTCCTCCTGGAAAGGATGGCAAAATTCCGGCCGTGATCCTGGCAGCAGCCAAAGTAGCAGGTGTCACCAGCATATTCAGGATCGGAGGCGCCCAGGCTATAGCAGCACTGGCATACGGAACCGAAAGCATTCCAAAAGTCGACAAGATCACCGGCCCGGGAAACATTTACGTAGCTACCTGCAAACAGAAGGTGTTTGGCAGAGTGAGCATAGATATGGTAGCCGGCCCCAGCGAGATCCTGATCCTGGCAGATGGCACGTGCGACCCGGCTTACGTTGCTGCAGATATGATCGGTCAGGCAGAACACGATGAGCTTGCGGCTTCGATACTTGTAACGGACAGCCGGCAGCTTGCGGAAGCGGTATCATTAGAAATTGAGAAACAAATAGAAAGCTTGCCTCGCAGGGACATCGCCCGCGCGAGCATCGATCATAATGGCGCGGTCATCGTGACTCCCAATATGGAAGAAGCAGTGTGGATAAGCAATTACTTCGCTCCGGAGCATCTCGAACTATGCGTAGACGATCCTTTCGCTCTCCTGAACAGCATAACAAACGCCGGATCTGTTTTTCTGGGCAAAAATGTACCGGAAGCATTGGGTGATTATTTTGCAGGCCCTAACCATGTTCTTCCGACAGGAGGGACTGCCAGGTTTTCCAGCCCGTTGTCAGTGGACGACTTTGTTAAGAAATCAAGCTTCATTTATTATACAAATGAAGCCCTTGGAGAAGTGCAGCAAAAAATCGTGGACTTCGCTGAAAGTGAAGGACTCCACGCCCATGGGAGAAGCATCAGTATACGATTTGAAGATTAAAAGGAATTGAAATGAGCAGATTTTTAAGTGATAAATACAGGGACTTGACTCCGTATACGCCGGGAGAACAGCCCCAAATCAAGAGTTTGATCAAGTTGAACACAAACGAATGCCCTTACCCGCCCAGCCCTGCAGTTCTGGACGCCCTGACCTCAGAACAGATATCAGATTTAAGATTGTATCCGGATCCCCTAGCCACATCCCTGACAGAATCCATCGCGGAATATTATGGGTTGGATGCAGAACAGATAATCGTCGGGAACGGGTCGGATGAGATCCTTGCGTTCTGTTTTATGGCTTTTCAGAATAGTGGGCGAAGAATATACTACCCGGAAATCAGCTATGGATTTTATCCGGTCTATGCCAATGTATTCGGTGCAAAGGGGAATGCAGTGCCTCTTGACGAGAATTTGCATATCAAGATTGAAGATTATAAGAACTTGGATGGGACGATCATCATCGCCAATCCCAATGCACCAACAGGGATCGCTCTTGAACCTGAAGAAATCGAAGAAATCCTGAAAACGAACAAAGATAATCCGGTAATCATCGACGAAGCCTATATCGACTTCGGGGGTCGGAGCTGCGCGCCCCTTATCAGCGTATATGACAATTTATTGATCATACAGACCTTTTCCAAATCAAGGGCTCTAGCAGGAGCAAGGATAGGCTTTGCAATGGGCAGCCCTGAGATGATCAAGGATATTAACAAGATCAAATTTAGCTTCAATCCTTATAACTTGAGCCGCTTGTCCATACTAGCAGGAACCGCGGCTATGAAAGACGTGGAACACTTCAAGAAATGCACCGGTGAGATCCAAAAAACCCGCGACAGTTTTGTGAAGGCCATGGAAAAGTTGGGATTTGATATCCTTCCTTCATCGGCCAATTTCGTCTTTGCTAAAAATCCCAAAATCAGCGGGGAAGCCTATTATGCGTTACTTAGGAAGAAAAACATTCTTGTAAGGCACTTCAATAAAAAACCGATCGAGGACTATGTTAGGATAACCATTGGATTGCCGTCAGATATGGATACGCTTCTGGCGGTTACAGAGAAAATACTGGAGGGGGAAAAATGAGAAGAGGCAAGGTGGCAAGAATAACTGCTGAAACAGACATTGAATTGAATCTGAATCTGGATGGCAGAGGCAAATACGCCAATGATACAGGCTGCGGGTTTTTGAACCATATGCTGGATCTCTTTGCAAAGCATGGCCGTTTCGATTTATCCGCGGTATGCAAAGGCGACACATGGGTAGACGACCATCATACCGTTGAGGATGTGGCCATCGCTCTGGGGACGGCTTTCAAGGAAGCCTTGGGAGATAAAAGAGGAATTAAGAGATATGGGTATTCCGTCATCCCTATGGACGAAACTCTGATGCTGTGTTCCGTGGATATCAGCGGCAGGACCTATCTGAATTTCGACGTTGAGATTACAGCACAGAAGGTCGGAAGCTTCGATACTGAACTGGTCAAGGAGTTTATGCTGGCTTTCGCCAGAAGCTTGGAGCTCAACATTCATTTTAAAATGCTGGCAGGTGAAAATACACATCATATTATTGAGGCGGTGTTCAAATCCTTCGGCCGCGCCATGGCTGAAGCTGTTTGCATCGATGAGGATTATGCGGATGAAATCCCTTCCACAAAGGGAATATTATAGGGGATATGATAAATGATAGCGATTATTGATTACGGAGTGGGAAATCTCTATTCCTTGAGTTCCTCCCTGAAATATATCGGCCTTGAAGCTGTTGTTACAAACAAAGCAGATGATCTGAAAAAGGCGGATAAAATCATTTTGCCCGGGGTGGGCGCTTTTGAAGATGCCATTAAGAAACTTAAAGATTCAGGTCTGGTTTCAACCATTGAAGAAGAGGTGGCCAAGGGCAAATATATGCTCGGGATATGTCTGGGCATGCAGCTTCTCTTCGAAAAGAGCTTCGAATACGGTCAACATAGCGGGCTTGGATTTATTAAAGGCGAAGTGGCATCCATCGAAGAGGATCTTCCATGGCATATGGATAATGGAGCGCGTTACAAATTGAAGGTTCCGCATATCGGATGGAACAGGCTGAACATTAAAAGAGATGACCCGCTTTTCAAGTATATTGAAGACGGAGAGCATGTTTATTATGTACACAGCTATTACGCCCGTGGATGCCAGGAGTATATTTTAGCATCGTCAATTTACGATATAGAAATAACAGGCGTCGTCAGGAATAAAAACATTTATGGAACGCAGTTCCATCCGGAAAAGAGCGGAAAAACCGGGTTGAATATTCTGAGGGCATTCGGAGAGCTTGAAGCAAAATAAGGAGACAGAGATGGAGATTTTTCCTGCGATAGATTTGAAAGACGGCAAAGCCGTAAGGCTTTTTCAGGGAGATTACGATCAGATGACGGTTTATAGCGATGACCCTGTGGAAGTTGCCAGAGGATTTAAGGCTGCCGGCGCTAAGAACCTGCACCTTGTGGATCTTGACGGAGCCAAGGATGGGAAGCTTGTTAATTTTGAGACCATAAAGGCCATTACCGGAGAAGTCGAGATGTTCGTGGAAGTCGGAGGCGGCATCAGAGATGAAGAGCGGATCCGGCAATATCTGGAATTGGGTGTAGGCAGGGTGATACTGGGCACTATTGCTGTGAAGGATTTTGCGTTTTTAAAGGCTATGATTGAAAAATATAAAGACCAGATCGCCGTGGGTGTAGATGTGAAAGATGAATTGATTGCCATAAACGGGTGGAAAGAGATCACTGATATCAATGGAATGGACTTTTGCAGCAAGCTTCGGGATATCGGCGTTAAAACCATCATCTACACAGATATTTCCAAAGACGGTGGTATGCAGGGTACCAATTTGCAGGCCTACGAAAAGCTTTCAGAAATAGAAGGTCTTGATATCGTTGCTTCCGGGGGAATAAGCTTTGAAGAAGAAATAACAGCGTTGAAAAATATTGGTACACATGGCGCTATCCTTGGCAAAGCCCTTTATACAGGAACTCTTGATTTGAAGAAGGCTTTACAGCTTGCCCAATAAAGAGAAATGCTGAAAACTCGTACGGGTAATAAACGAACGGCGAATAGTTGAATAGGGAGAAAAAATGATCACGAAGAGAATTATTCCATGCCTGGATATATGCGATGGCAGGGTGGTGAAGGGCGTTAACTTTGAAGGGGTACAGGATGTTGCAAATCCTGTGGAAATGGCCCGCTTCTATAATGAAAGCAGATCGGAAGAGCACACGTCTGAACTCCAGTCACGAGTGGA
>CALBZG010000106.1 GCA_937889655.1 uncultured Clostridia bacterium | reverse complement strand
TAGCTAAAAAGATATTTCCTGCTATTTCACACTTGACTTTTCATAGCTGGTCTCCTTTTTTTAAGCGGGCTTTCGGGGAACCTTTATCATCATAATATTTTTGCTTGAAGCTGAGTGCGGAATCCACCAGACCGATCATTACAGGAACCTCAACCAAAGGTCCGATAACCGCTGTAAAGGCAACATCCGAACTGATTCCAAACACCGCTACAGCAACGGCAATGGCCAGTTCAAAATTGTTGCTTGCCGCTGTGAAAGACAGGGTTACTGTTTGATCGTACTTGAATCCCTGTTTATAAGCAATGTAAAAGCTTGCGAAGAACATGACTGCGAAATAGATAAGCATCGGTATGGCAATACTAATAACATCGGCCGGATTTTTTATGATTTGTTCGCCTTTCGTTATGAACATAATTATAATTGTATAGAGCAAAGCAATCAGCGCCAGCGGTGAAATTTTCGGGATAAATGAAGTTTCATACCATTCTTTTGTCTTTAATTTTATTAGACCAAACCTGGTGATGAATCCTGCAGCAAAAGGGATCCCTAAATAAATCAGTACGCTCTGAGCAACCTCCTGCATGGATATATTAATGACTTGCCCTCCCCAAGAGAGCCCCAGCCATTGAGGAAGCAACGTTGCGAACAAATAGATATACACCGAATACAGCAATATCTGAAATATGGAATTCATGGCGACCAAGGCCGCTGCGTACTCGCTGTCGCCTTTTGCCAGAGTGTTCCAGACCACGACCATAGCGATGCATCTTGCCATGCCGATAATAATGAGCCCGATGGCAAAACCCGGTTTATCCCCCAGAAAAATGACCGCCAGCACGAACATCAGTATCGGTCCGACGATCCAGTTCTGGATAAGCGAAAAACCGAATACTTTCTTGTTTTCAAATACCTTTCCGATTTCTTCATATTTAACCTTCGCTAAAGGCGGATACATCATAACAATCAGTCCAACAGCTATTGGCCATGATATGGTACCGGTACTGAGTGAGCTTAATGAAACTGCCATATCCGGAAACTTGTATCCTCCTGCAACGCCAATAGTCATGGCGATGAAGATCCAGAGTGTTAGATACCTGTCTAAAAATGATAGCTTTTCTCTTTTCATGGCGTTTACCTGTTCTTTTGCAATATTTTCATGATTTCTTCTTTCTTTAAGACTTTTCCAAACGACACAACTTTCTCATCAACCACAAGGGCCGGTGTGCTCATAACACCATATGCTGCAATTTGACCAAAATCAGTGATGTGCTCCACCCTTTGATCCATGCCAAGCTGCTCCAACGCTTCTTTTGTCGCTTCCTCAAGCTTGTTGCATTTAGCGCAACCGCTTCCCAGTATCTTTACCGATATTGATTTTTCCTTCATGACCCTCTCTCCTTATCTTATTGTTGATTGCAGCTGCACCCGCATGTGCACTGTTGTATTTTCTTGCCTTCATAGAATGTTTTCAGGTTCTCAGGAAGTTCATATTCACCGCATCCGCACCCGGAGACTATGCGGTTAAAGGCCTTCTCCAGAATCGCCGCTGCCAGCATTTCTTTCGGTGGCACCTCATATGCATCCCCTTTATACACAAACACTCTGCAGTCCACACCCGTTCCGCTGATGTCGCTGCAGCAGCCACAGCTGTTTTCTGCTATGGCCTGGCAAATATCCTCCCCATTCACGCGAATCGTCGGTGAAGAGAGAAAACGATATTCCCTTGCAATTTCTTCTGTTGACATCTCGACTTTATCATACTCCACATCAAAACCGGCCAAATTTAAGGCGGGAGTTATAATTTCGATGACTTCTTCCAGAACTTCATCCGTTCCAATACAGCGGTCGCATGTTTGCAGATCCAGATACAGATATTGCACCAGCAGCTTCAGGTCTGATGTTTCAGAACAGGTACTGCTGGCATTGTCTGTCGTAGAACAACATTTCTGTGTCATAATGGTTCACCTCTTTCATTGTCTATATCGATTATTATGTTTATTTATTTGTCTACCCATAATTTATTTATCTATAACATTTTATAGGAACATGTATCCAATAGTATTGAATATATAACCGATGGCGATGATCCCGATCGCTACGACACCAAAGAATATCGTCAGCAGCCTCGTTTTCACCACGCGCTTCAGCATGATCATGGATGGCAGAGAAAGAGCAGTCACACCCATCATGAAGGATAGGACCGTTCCGATGCCTACGCCTTTGTACACAAGAGCTTCTGCGATGGGCAGAGTGCCGAAGATATCCGCATACATCGGTATCCCTATCAACGTCGCAACGATCACCGAGTACCATTTGTCCTGTCCCAGAACGGCCGAAATCAGTTCTTCGGGAATCCAATTGTGGATCAATGCCCCAATGCCAACACCGATCAGGATATACATCCAAACTTTTTTTACGATATCATTGACCTGGCCCTTGGCGAATTCAACTCTGTCCTTGCGCGTCAATTCTTCCGGCTCCAATTCCATGATCGGGTTGTTGAACACAAAAGGCTCAACATATTTTTCCATTTTCAGCTTGCTTATTGCCGTCCCTCCCGTGACTGCAAGGATCAGCCCCATCAGCACATAGGCCACGGCGATCTTCATGTTGAAAATGCTTGCCAACAGCAGCATCGATGCCAGATCCACCAGAGGAGAAGATATGAGAAAGGAAAAGGTTACGCCCAACGGAAGGCCCGCATTTGTAAATCCGATGAATAAAGGTATCGACGAACAAGAACAGAAGGGCGTTACGGTGCCCAGCAATGCTGCCAGTGTATTGGCAAATGCGCCCTTATACCGGCCAAGAATTTTCTTTGTTCTTTCCGGCGGGAAGAAGCTCTGAATATAAGAAATCGAAAAGATCAGGACGGACAACAGTATGAATATCTTTATTACATCGTAGATAAAGAAATGCAGGCTGCCTCCTAATTTATCAGTGAGCTGCAAACCAAAAACATCCTCGATCAATTTCTGAACAAGATCATATAGCCATTGCATCTTCAGGATCTGTCTGTTTAAAAAATCCAAAATCAACATCCTATCATCTCCCTAAATTTTATTGGCATTTATTCCCGCATTGGCTTAAATAGATGTCTTTTTTACAAAGGCCTTCCCTATCAGCAAGAAGTTTCGGAAAAGAATCGATATCATCCATCATTTTTTTCAAGAGTTCTATCAGGATCTTGTTTTCCTTTTTTAGAGAGTAATAGACATATTTTTCTTTTCTTTCGTCGGCCACGATATTCATATCCCTTAATTTTGATAGATTCTGCGATATCCGAGGTTGAGGCACGTCTAATATCCCACTGATTTCGCAAACGCACAGATCTTCCTGGTAAAGCAGCATCAGCATCCTCAGCCGGGTTTCATCTGATAACAGTTTAAATATACCTGTCAACTGGTTCATGATTTTCTCCTTTATATTTTCATATTCGCATATGTTTATATGACTTATATTACACCCTGCTCCCCTTTTCGTCAACGCAAAAAATAAAAATGCCCTGAATTCACATGGGTCAGCAAATCCAAGGCATTTGGGTTATTATTCGGAGCGTTTGTCCATCAGTTCTGATCCTCAAGCATCTGTCTGAAAAGGTCCGGAACCGTCACAGGAGACTGGCAGGCAAATTTTCGGCAAATATAGGCAGTAGTCTTGCTTTCAACAGGAGCATAACTGTTGATTAAAGGTACAACTTTGAGGATTTCTTTATTGGCGCTATCATAAAGCAGCGAAGTAACAAACGGTCGAAAATCACTGTTCAGGATCTTAATCATTTTTAGCGCCCCTTCTTTATCATCCTCTGTCTCAACAAGGATCACCTCTTTGCCTCCGTCTTCCATAAACAGAAGAGCAGTCAACAAATGGGCGTGGCCTTGGGGATAACTATGAACGCTGCCACCGAAAGCATTGATCAGGCTGTAAGACATCTCTTCCAGTTCATGCTTGCCTGAAAGCCGTGCAAGACGCAGCATATTCAATGCTGCCACGGAATTCCCGGAAGGCGTCGCCCCGTCATATATAGCCTTAGGTCTGGTGATCAGCTGCTCGCCATCAGAGCCGTACATAAAGAAACCCCCGTTCTCCTGATCCCAGACATATTTGATGAGGTCACCGTTCAGATCCAATGCCTTTTGTAAATATTGCGGTTTATAAGTTGTTTCGTACAACTCGATCAGGCCCCATATCAGAAACGCATAATCATCCAGATAACCCGGATAGGCGGACTCTCCCTGCCGGTATCTGGCCAAAAGCCTTCCGTCTTCCCGGATAAGCTTGGAAAAAATGAAAGCAGCCGCTTTTTCAGCAATCATAGTATACGCGGGATCATTGATGATCCTTCCGCCGATGGCCATAGCTGCGATCATCAATCCATTCCAGGAAGTCAGGATTTTGTCATCCTTACCGGGCCGTACCCTCTTCTCCCTTTCACTCAAAAGCTTTTCCCGGCTTTGCTTGACTTTTTCTAAGCCGGCTGAGTCAAGAGATGCTAGCAGTTCTAAAGCTTTCAGCAAATTGGGTATATTCTTCCCTTCGAAATTACCTTTATCGGTTATATCAAAAAGAGTGCAAAACCTCTTACCTTCTGCATCACCAAGGACTTGGAGCACTTCCGGAACAGTCCAGACATAGTATTTCCCCTCTATTCCTTCCGAGTCGGCATCCTCTGCCGAATAGAAGGCCCCTTCCTCTGAAGTCATATCTCTGAGAACATAACTGAATATCTGCTGAGCAATTTCCGCGTAATATGGCTTTTTCGTAGACAGATACGTTTCCAGATAAGCAATTGCCAACAATGCATTATCATACAGCATTTTCTCAAAATGCGGAGCGAGCCACTTTCTGTCGGTGGAATAGCGGCTGAATCCGAATCCGATGTGGTCATACATGCCTCCATGGTGCATGGATTCCAGAGTCTTTTCCACCATTTCCAATGCTTTGTTGTCTTTTGTATGATGAAAGTAGCGCAGCAGGAAGAATATGTTTTGCGGTGAAGGGAATTTGGGAGCGTTGCCGAATCCCCCGTAAATGCTGTCAAAGTCCGAGGCAAACCCGGAAAAAGCTTTGTGAAGTATATCCGGTTTCAATTCCTTCATTTGGACGCTTTCAAACTTTTCTAAAGCTTCTATGATCTTGCCACCTGAACGCAACAGGGCATCCCTGTTGCCTCGCCATGCTTTTACCATGAATTCCAGAAGAGGCATCAGGCCCTGCACACCCATCCGGTTATGTTTCGGGAAATAAGTGCCTGCAAAGAAGGGCTTTTTATCCGGTGTCATCAAGATGCTGAGTGGCCAGCCGCCTCTGCCGGTCAATACCTGGCAGGCTGTCATATAGATATGATCGATATCCGGTCTTTCTTCGCGGTCTACTTTGATAGCGATAAAATCCCTGTTCAAGGCCTCTGCCACTTCATCGTCCTCGAAGCTTTCCTTTTCCATGACATGGCACCAGTGACAGGTCGAATAGCCGATACTCAAAAAAACAGGTTTGTCTTCATCCCGTGCTTTGATGAACGCCTCTTCTCCCCAGGGATGCCAGTCCACTGGATTATAGGCGTGCTGAAGAAGGTACGGGCTCTTTTCATTGATCAAGTGGTTGGGCTTTCGCTTTGTTTTATCCATGGGCTTAGGCCTCTGTCCTATTTTGTCTCTTGAAGAAATGGATCCCATAGGAAACGAAAGATATTGCCTTGCTGAGAATTGCAAGGATCAAAAGGATATGCGTAGCGGTAAAATCCGGAGCCAGCATCATAAGAGACACTGACAGCGAAAACAGTACGGTTGCCGCTTTTCCGAATTTGTTGGCCGGGATCACGTCCTGCCTTGGGTGAAAATATAGGATGATTCCGGATATTATCTGAAAACCTTCAATGATGAGCATGATCGTCAACGCCCAGACAGGAAGTATCCCCGCAAGCATCAGGCAGGCCAGGGCTGTCAAAAGCATGAGTTTGTCAGCCAGTGGATCCAGGACGATCCCCACTACGGAGACAACATCGTATTTCCTTGCCAGATAACCGTCCAGCAGATCGGTGCCCCCTGCAAAAAGATAGACGACCAAAGCCCAGACATAATTGTGTTCCATCTCTGAAAAGAACAGCCATATAAAAACCGGGATCAGAAACAAGCGTAAAATGGTAATGGCATTGGGCAAATATTTCATAGAACCCCCCTTGTTGTTTTATCAGATATTCGATAATAGCTTTTTAATAGTATACAGATGATTTACTGGAGAGTATACCCCAATTATGGAAGAAAATTCAGCGAAGGCCTTGATTTGTTGGCTTCATCCGATGCGAAACACGTTATTCCCAAAAAGTGCTATGACTGATCGATATCGATCATTCATAGCACTTTCTTGTTTTACATTTCCTTATGGTCAGGCAGAGAGCATTTTGCTTTTTATTTTGCCTCCAGGGTCAGTGCTCTCATCGGGCAGTATTTGACGCACTTGCCGCATTTGATGCACTTATCCATATTCACTGCCGGCGCAGCGTGACCTTTCTGAGATAATGCACCCACGGGGCAAACCCTGACGGCCGGGCAAGCATGGTTTTGCGGGCATCTTTTTTTATTCACCATCAATAAACTGTCTTCCTTGATTACCGGATCATTACCCCGATTTTGAAAAATGTTGATTAAGTTACCGATCATAGCATCTGCACCTCTGCTCTTTATATTTTGTTTTATCTTCTAGCTGCTTCAATGATGCAAATATAGCACTTTGTCGGATTCATATCTGTGATTACATCACAGATTCATACGTCTTTGCGTTCTATGCACAAAAGACATCCAATGGTTTACATAAATAGAAATATCCATTATACTGAGATGTAGAAAGTCCATAAGGGCTTTCATTTATTTATAATGAAAAGGGAGGACAGGGTAACCATGGAACGCGATATTATTGTAACGGCGAAAGATTATGAACGATTGAGAAAGCTTATTGCCGAAGAACGTGAATTCGGCAAGACTGTTGACCCTCTCGAATTGAGGGATCTTGAGCAGGAACTGAATCGTGCCGTAATTGCCAAGGCAGAGGATATCCCATCGGATATTATCACGATGAATTCGCAGTTTGTGCTGGAAGATATGGATTCAGGAGAGGAAACGACCTATAGACTGGTTTATCCTGAATACGCTGATTTCCTCGAGAATCGAATCTCAATAATAGCTCCGGTCGGTACCGCTATACTCGGGTATCGGGAAGGAGACGAAATAAATTGGAGTATTCCTACTGGTGTGGCCAGGCTTAAAATAAAAAAAGTCATGTATCAGCCGGAGGCAGCAGGCAATTTTGAACTTTAGCATTGTTTTCTTGGTAGATGCATAGTAAAATTTCTGCATCAGCGAAATAATGGTCAAAATATTTAATTGAGGAAATAAATGAAGCTGGATCAAACAAAAATGCCTATATATGAGGCGCTGAACAAATTAAAGAGCGAGCGGATCGTTCCTTTTGACGTGCCCGGACATAAACGAGGAAAGGCGGACCCGCTGCTTACTGCATTTCTCGGCGAAAAATGCATGTCGGTGGATGTCAATTCCATGAAGCTGCTGGACAATCTCTGCCACCCGGTATCTGTCATAAAAGAGGCGGAAGAATTGGCCGCCGACTGCTTTGGCGCAGCCCATGCTTTTTTCATGGTTGGCGGGACCACTTCCGCAGTGCAGAGCATGGTTCTTTCCTCTTGCAAAGAAGGCGAGAAAATCATCATGCCCCGCAACGTTCATAGGAGCGCCATCAACGCTCTGATCTTAAGCGGAGCTGTTCCGGTTTATGTCAACCCGGACGTCAACAAGAGACTGGGCATTTCATTGGGGATGTCACTGACGGAACTCGAAAAGGTGATCCGGGAAAATCCCGACGCCAAAGCGATACTAGTCAATAACCCGACGTATTACGGGATTTGCTCGAATATCAAAGGCATCACTGATTTGGCCCACGAACATGGCATGCTGGTGCTGGCGGATGAGGCTCACGGGACCCATTTCTATTTTGATGATGAACTGCCGATATCCGGCATGGCTGCCGGCGCCGACATGGCTGCCGTCAGTATGCATAAATCCGGCGGTAGTCTGACCCAAAGTTCATTTTTGCTGGTTGGGGGTAAAGTAAATGCTGATTACGTAAGGCAGATCATCAATCTGACTCAGACCACCAGCGGAAGCTATCTTCTGCTTTCCAGTCTGGATATTTCCAGAAGAAATCTGGCACTGAACGGAAAGGAAATTTTCAACAAAGTAAAAAATCTTGCAAATTATGCAAGGGAAGAGATCAATAAAATAGGTGATTATTACGCCTACAGCCAGGAACTGAGAAATGGGGATTCCGTTTACGATTTTGATGTAACCAAGCTGTCAGTCAATACTCTGCATGTCGGTCTTGCCGGAATTGAAGTGTACGATTTGCTTCGGGACGAATATAATATTCAAATCGAATTCGGTGATATAGGTAACATCCTGGCGTATATTTCCGTTGGCGATCGCGAACGGGATATCGAACGGCTGGTAAGCGCCCTGGCGGAGATCCGTCGCCGCTTCAAGAAGAGCACCAAGGGGATGCTTGAAAACGAGTATATCAACCCGCAGGTCGTGGCAACACCGAAGGCGGCTTTTTACGGGAACAAAAAATCCCTGCCCATCATGGAAAGCGCCGGGCATGTTTGCAGCGAATTTGTCATGTGCTACCCGCCCGGGATCCCTATCCTGGCGCCGGGTGAGATCATCACTCAGGAAATACTGGAATATATCCGTTATGGAAAAGAGAAGGGCTTATTCATGACTGGCCCGGAAGATATTAAGATCGAACATCTGAACGTCATGACTTCTAAATAGTTATACTGCCTTCACTTAACGGCAGACAGGAGGGTAATATGGAACTGGAATTATGGTACACGGAAAAGCACACTGAAAAAGTCAACTTTTCGATTAAGGTAAGGCAACAGCTGTTCAGCTGTAAAAGCGAGTATCAGCAGATCGATGTATTTGATTCTGAAGAATTTGGCAGATTCCTGACAATAGACGGATTGATGATGCTGACAGAGAAAGATGAATTCATCTATCACGAAATGATCGTCCACGTCCCAATGGCCGTTCATCCCAGCGCAAAGGAAGTATTAGTCATAGGAGCCGGTGATGGCGGCGTAGCCAGAGAGCTTACCAGATATCAAACTGTTGAAAATATCGATATGGTGGAAATCGACGAGATGGTCATCGAAGTCAGTAAACAGTATTTGCCTATAACCTCTTGCGGCTTCAACGACTCTCGTGTGCATATTAATTGCCAGGATGCGCTGAAATATATTCGCACCTGCAGCAATAAGTATGATCTGATCATCGTGGACTCCACGGATCCTTTCGGTCCTGGAGAAGGCTTGTTCACCAAGGAGTTCTACGGAAATTGTTTCAATGCTTTGAAGGAGGACGGCATCCTGGTCAATCAGCACGAATGTCCTTTCTATGAAAGTTATTCTTTCTCCATGCAAAGAGCCCATAAAAGCATTTATGAAATTTTCCCAGTTTGCAAAGTATATCAGGCCCACATCCCGACATATCCGTCCGGCCATTGGCTGTTTGGCTTTGCTTCGAAAAAGTATCATCCACTCGAAGATTTTGATTCCGCGAAGTGGAATGCGCTGGGCATGAAAACTAAGTACTACAATACACAGCTTCATCTTGGAGCTTTTGCGCTGCCGAACTATGTTGAGGAGATGCTGGAAAATGTGGAATAAAAATGTCGAGACATTTTTAGGTTGCGACTCTTCGTTTGAAGACGCGGATATTGTGATCTTTGGCGCTCCCTTTGATTCTACAACATCCTATCGGCCGGGAACCAGATTCGCATCCAGAACCATGCGGGCAGAATCCTTTGGTCTTGAAACATATAGTCCTTATCTGGATCGGGACATCGGTGATGTTAAAGTTTTTGACGGGGGTGATCTGGAATTGCCTTTTGGCAATACAATAAAAGCGCTTGCCATGATCAAGAGTGCAACAAAAAGAATATTGGACAGCAGGAAGCTCCCCTGCATGATTGGCGGAGAACATTTGGTGACCCTCGGAGCAGTTGAGGAGGCATTCGAAAAATACCCGGATCTTCACGTGATCCAGTTTGATGCCCATACAGATTTGAGAGATGAATACCTGGGGGAAAAACTCTCGCATGCAACGGTCATGAGAAGGGTATGGGATCTTTTGGGAGATGGCCGGATTTCTCAGTTCGGTATTAGAAGCGGCGAACGTTCAGAATTTAACTGGGCCAAAGAGCATACGAATTTGAACAAATTTAACTTTGAAGGACTGGAAGAAACGATCGCAGCTCTAAAAGATCGACCTGTTTATTTCACGCTGGATCTGGATGTCCTTGATCCTTCGATTTTCCCTGGCACCGGGACCCCGGAAGCCGGCGGCGCCAATTTTATGGAGCTTTTGAATGCCGCATATAAAGTCATGCGTCTTGATATCGTGGGAATGGACATCAATGAACTTTCTCCGGTGTATGACTCTTCAGGCGCCTCCACAGCCGCAGCTTGCAAGATCCTTCGAGAAATGCTGCTGGCATACAGTAAAAAATAATCAGACATAAGTATAGATGCAATAGGGCCACTATTAATATAGTGGCCCTTAATGTTTAAAACTGTATACCCGCAAGAACTGATTTATCTATTCCATACCGGATAGTC
>CALBZG010000105.1 GCA_937889655.1 uncultured Clostridia bacterium | reverse complement strand
GGAGCATTTTGAAAACAGAAGCCAACTCAAGGAATATATTGAAACCAGAGGCGGTAAAGTTGCAGGGTCGGTTTCGGCCAGGACGGACTACCTCATAAACAATGACAGCACATCGAATTCGTCCAAGAATAAAGATGCAAAGGAACTCGGCATACAAATCATCACGGAGAAAGAATTTATAGACTTGACTGAAATGGAAACATTGTAATCAAAGGAGGCATTTCATGCTGAAAACAGGGAAACTGGACAGCAAACTGCTTGAAGAGATCGTATTTGAAAACATCAAATTAAAAAGACCGGAGGTACTCACAAGGCCGGGCATCGGCGAAGACTGTGCTGTGGTGGATTTTGGCAGCTATGAGTGCATACTTTCAACAGATCCGATCACGGCAGCCATCAATGACATCGGGAGGCTGGCTATGCACGTTTCCTGCAATGACGTGGCATCCAATGGAGTAGAACCTCTTGGTATTATGCTGGCGGTACTGCTTCCGGAAGGAACCACTGAAGCCGAAATCAATGAAATGATGCGCCAGGCCGGGGAAGTTTCCGAGGAGCTGGGTGTGGAAATCATCGGCGGACACACAGAAATAACAGCGGCTGTGAACAAACCTGTCATCGTATCTACTGCTATAGGCAGAGGGATGAAATGGGCTTCCCAAAATGCAGAAAACATGAGACCGGGAGATCTGATCTATATAACAAAAACCGCAGGACTGGAAGGTACAGGGATCATTGCATGGGACAAAGCGGAGGAGCTGAGAGAGTTTCTCTCTGAAGAGGAATTGGATCATGCTAAAAGCCTGATCAGCCGAGTCAGTGTTGTGAAAGAAGGTGTACTTGCAGGGCGCGTAGGCACAAATGGCATGCATGACGTCACCGAAGGCGGTATTTTGGGTGCTGTATGGGAAATGTGCCAGGTGGCTAAAACCGGCGCGGAAGTCTGGGTGGATAAAATTCCGGTCGAAGATGTTACCCGTAAGATCTGCGACGAATATGACATCGACTATCTGAGGCTCATCTCTTCGGGCTCAATGATGATTATGGTCGCGCCTTCAAAAAAAGAGGAGATGGAGAAGGCAATGGCTGAAAACCAGATCCAGTTCACCAATATCGGGATCATTCGAAATCGCCATGACGGCATATGTATGTTGGTGGAGGATGAAAAAATTGAAATAGCGCCCCCGGCCAGCGATGAAATCTATAAAGCGGTCAAATAGTGATTTTTACATAAAAATGCTCTTGACAAAGAGCAGCAATTTGTTTAAAATAACAATAATATTTTGAATAAAGATGCGATGAAGGGAATAAGTTGTGAAAACTCCATTCAGAGAGTGGCGCCCTGTGCTGCAAGCGCCATATGGAATCAGCAATGTCTCACCCCCGAGCAGAACCAAACGAGAGAGTATTCCCCCGAGCTTAGCAGGCGGAGGGTGATATTAACAAGAGTGGTACCGCGGAAGCTTTCGAGCCTTCGTCTCTTGATTTGTGGAGACGAGGCTTTTTTTATATCTCAAAATCAAAAGGGGTACAACAGCACTGAAATCAAAATGAAGCTGAGAAAACTGTTAAGAAAGGATTAGAAGAAATGCGAAATTATGAAAAGTATAAAATCGGATATTTTATGCCGCCTCTGCAAACCTTTGACTGGGTGACAAAAGATCACATTGAAAAGGCGCCTATATGGTGCAGCGTCGATCTCAGGGATGGCAACCAAGCGCTTGTGGTTCCTATGAGCCTCGAGGAAAAGCTGGGATATTTCAAATTGCTGGTCGACATCGGCTTCAAGGAGATCGAAGTCGGATTTCCGGCGGCATCGGAAACGGAATATGAATTTTTACGTACGCTGATCAAAGAGAAACTCATACCAGACGATGTGACGATCCAGGTACTGACGCAATCCAGGGAGCATATAATCGAAGAAACATTCCGCGCATTAAAGGGTGTAAAAAAAGCTATTGTCCATCTGTACAATTCCACTTCTCTTGCACAAAGAGAGCAGGTTTTTCAGATGAGCAAGGAGGAAATCATCTCCATTGCCATCAGCGGCGCTGAATTGTTAAAAAAATATGCGGCAAATATGCCGGAGACCCAATTCCAGTTTGAATATTCGCCGGAAAGCTTCACCGGAACCGAAATGGAATTTTCTGTCGATATATGCAATGCTGTGATCGATGTTTGGAAACCGGCTCCGGAAAACAAGGTGATCATCAATCTGCCGGCTACGGTGTCCATGTCGATGCCGCACATATATGCATCGCAAATCGAGTACATGTGCAAAAACCTGCATAATCGTGAAAACGTTATCGTTTCCCTTCATCCACACAACGATCGGGGTACAGCCGTGGCGGATTCCGAACTGGGGATATTAGCAGGGGCTGATAGAATAGAGGGAACACTGTTTGGTAACGGAGAGCGTACCGGAAATGTCGATTTGGTGACCCTTGCCATGAATCTGTTTTCCCATGGAGTCGATCCCGAATTGGACTTTTCGAATATGCCTAAAATAGTCAAGGCTTTTGAGAAGTATACTGACATAGCCGTTCATCTGCGTCAGCCGTATGCCGGGAAACTTGTCTTTGCAGCGTTCTCCGGTTCGCACCAGGATGCCATTGCCAAGGGCATGAAATGGCGCGAAGAAAATAAACTCAGGAAATGGACCGTGCCGTATCTCCCTATAGACCCGCGGGATGTGGGAAGGGAATACGAGGCGGATGTGATCCGCATCAACAGCCAGTCGGGAAAAGGCGGAGTGGCTTACATCCTGGAGCAGAACTATGGCTATTCCTTACCGGCCAAAATGCGATCTGAGGTGGGATACCTGATCAAAGGCATTTCTGACAAAGACCATAAGGAGCTCAAGCCTGACGAAATATATAAAGTATTTATGGAGGAGTATGTCAACTTATTTGATCCGATTGACATTACCGACGCTACCTTTAAAAAGCTCGCCAACTACAAGAGCGACAACGGAATGAGCGTTGATATCGACGTCAGCATAGCTGGAGAGGAGTTCCACCTTACGGCGACGGGCAACGGCCGTCTTGATGCGGTGAGCAATGCACTCAAGCAGAGCCCGTATACGTTCGACTACAAATTTGTGACTTATTCTGAGCATGCGCTGGAAAGCGATTCGGACTCAAGAGCTGCGGCGTATGTTGCCATTGCGGATGGCAACGGCTGGATTTATTGGGGAGTGGGAGTTCACGACGATATCGTTTTTGCTTCGATCAATGCACTGGTGACAGCCCTCAACAGACAAAATCAAATAAGCCATTTTATTACGGAATAGTTTTCAGGAGGATTTATTTATGGGCATGACAATGACTCAAAAAATATTGGCGGCGCATGCCGGACTTGATGAAGTAAAAGCGGGTCAGCTTATCAGAGCGGATCTGGATATGGTGCTGGGCAACGACATCACATCACCGGTGGCGATACGTGAATTTGAAAATACAGGATTTGAGGAAGTATTTGACAAAAGCAAAATTTCTCTCGTAATGGATCATTTCACTCCAAATAAGGATATCAAAGCTGCAGAGCAATGCGTGCAATGCCGCAGCTTCGCGAGGCGTTTCGATATCGATAACTTCTATGACGTGGGAAGCATGGGGATCGAACATGCGCTGCTGCCGGAAAAAGGTCTCGTCGCCGCAGGAGAATGCATCATCGGCGCTGATTCCCACACATGTACTTACGGTGCGTTAGGAGCGTTTTCTACCGGTGTAGGAAGCACGGACATGGCTGCGGGAATGGCCACCGGCAAAGCGTGGTTTAAGGTACCCGAGGCCATTCGATTCAATCTGACCGGTGAGCTCCAGAAAAATGTGGGCGGCAAGGACGTGATCCTCCACATTATCGGCATGATCGGCGTTGACGGCGCGCTTTACAAATCTATGGAATTTATGGGGGACGGTGTCAAAAACTTAGCTATGGACGACAGGCTTTGCATAGCGAACATGGCTATCGAAGCAGGAGCGAAGAACGGTATTTTCATTGTCGATGCGGAAACAGAAAATTATATGAAGGGCAGGGTCGACCGGCCTTATAAAATCTATTCGCCGGACGAAGATGCGATCTATTGTCAGACCATTGATATCGATTTAAACACCATCAAACCGACGGTAGCCTTTCCTCATCTTCCTGAAAACACCCGGACCATCGACGAAGTGGGCGACGTTCCGATCCATCAGGTGGTGATCGGGTCCTGCACCAACGGCAGATTATCGGATATGGCTATCGCAGCGGAGATCTTGAGAGGGAAAAAAATCCATAAGGATGTAAGGGCTATCATCATCCCGGCGACTCAGGAAGTCTATAAAGAATGTATTAAAAGGGGCTATCTGGAAACATTTATAGACGCAGGCTGCGTGGTATCCACCCCAACATGCGGTCCTTGTCTTGGAGGGCATATGGGCATACTGGCAGCGGGCGAGAGATGCGTGGCAACGACCAACAGGAATTTCGTAGGCAGGATGGGCCATGTCGACTCAGAGGTATATCTGGCGGGGCCGGCTATTGCGGCCGCTTCCGCTGTTGCAGGCAAGATTTCGATATAGCGAGGGAGGGCATAAAAATGAAACATGCAAAAGGAAAAGTGCATAAATACGGCGATAATGTGGATACGGATGTGATCATACCGGCCAGATATTTAAACATAGCGGACAAAAAAGAGCTGGCCGCTCATTGCATGGAAGATATAGACCCGGAATTCATCGGCAAAGTAAAAGAGGGGGATATCATAGTAGCAGGGTACAATTTTGGCTGCGGCTCATCAAGAGAGCATGCACCGATGGTCATCAAGGAATCCGGGGTATCCTGCGTGATAGCGAAGACCTTTGCACGCATATTCTACAGGAACTCGATCAATATAGGACTTGCCATCCTCGAAAGTGAAGAGGCCAGCGAAAGGATCGAGACCGGAGATGAAGTTGCTATCAACTTCGATACCGGAGAGATCACGAATATCACGAAAGGTGAAGTCTATCAGGCGCAGCCGTTTCCTGACTTCATCAAGGAGATCATAGCAAAAGGCGGCTTGCTGAACTCAATCAAACAAAATTGATCAGTTGAAAAGGAGATCTTTATGGATTTGAATATTGCGGTGATCCCCGGCGATGGGATCGGACCTGAGGTAATCGAGCAGGCACTGAAGGTTCTGGAAAAAATTGCAGAAAAATATGGACACAACCTCCAATACAGCAAGGCGCTGGCTGGCGGCTCTGCCATTGACGCTTTCGGGGAATGCTTGCCGGAAAGTACTCTTGAGACATGCCGGAACAGCGATGCGGTGCTCCTTGGCGCTGTCGGAGGCTGGAATTGGGATTGCCTGCCGGGGGATAAAAGGCCTGAAATGGCTTTGTTGGGACTTCGTAAAGAGCTGGGGCTATTTGCCAACCTGAGACCGGCTCTCCTTTTTGAGGAACTTGCCGGTGCGTGTCCGCTGAAGCCTGAGCTTGTCAAGGGAGGCCTCGATCTGGTGGTAGTCAGAGAGCTTACCGGAGGGATCTATTTCGGTGAAAAAGGCGTCAGGAACACAGAAATGGGTGTTGCAGCCTTCGACGTTGAACAATATTCCGAGGAGGAAGTGAGAAGAATAGCTGTCGTCGCTTTTGAAATGGCTATGAAACGCGGCAAAAAAGTGACCAGCATCGACAAAGCGAACGTTCTGGAAAGTTCAAGGCTTTGGAGAAGGGTCGTTGCCGATGTTGCGCAGAAATATCCTGAGGTCCAGTTAACTAACATGTATGTCGATAATGCGGCCATGCAAATGGTCAGGGAACCAAAGCAGTTCGATGTCATCGTCACCAATAATATCTTTGGCGACATACTATCCGACGAAGCCAGCCAGGTAACAGGCTCCATCGGCATGCTTCCATCTGCCAGTCTTGCAAACGGAAATTTCGGCATGTACGAGCCGGTACATGGATCCGCACCGGATATCGCGGGTCAGAATAAAGCGAATCCGATGGCTGCGATACTGTCAGCCGCTATGATGCTGAGGTATACCTTCGGACTGTTGAAAGAGGCCGATGCGGTGGAATCTGCGGTGAAAGCAGTGCTTGCCAAAGGCTATAGGACGCCGGATATCATGAGTCCGGGCATGAAACCTGCCGGCACCCTGGAAGCAGGCGAACTGATAGTCAATGAAATCAATTAAGTCGGTTCTCTGACCGTTAAGACCAAGTTTCCTTGACGCAGCGGGCTAAAAAATATATAATGAAATTTGTCAAATTACCTTTTAAGAATTGCCCTTTGAAGGCGTCGTCGGGTACGGTTTGGGTCCTGCGCAATAGGACTCCGCGAATCTTGTCAGGTCCGGAAGGAAGCAGCAATAAGCGGGTGCTCATATGTGCCGCAGCAAAGCCTTCTCCGACGCTCTGCGACGCCTTCCAAGGGCAATTTCTTAATGGATATCATTGTGAAGGAGCACTCCGTTAACCGGCAATATATGTATCAAGCATTGTATAGAACCTGCAGACCTGAGATTTTTCAGGAGATCCTGGGGCAGGAGCATATCGTTAAAATATTGAAAAACCAGCTTGGCAACGATACGGTCAGCCATGCTTATTTGTTTTGCGGAACAAGAGGCACCGGCAAGACGACCACGGCAAGAATTCTTGCCAAAGGTGTGAACTGCTTGTCATCGGGTGAAAGACCTTGTGGGATTTGTGAGAATTGCATTAGCATAAGCCAGGGCAGCTTCATGGATGTTATCGAAATCGACGCCGCATCCAATCGGGGAATAGATAACATAAGAGAATTGAGAGAAAGCGTGAAATATCCGCCGGCAGCGGGCCGCAAAAAGGTGTACATCATTGACGAAGTCCATATGCTGTCAACGGAGGCATTCAATGCGTTGCTGAAAACACTGGAGGAACCGCCTGACCATGTGATATTCATCTTAGCTACCACCGAGCCCCAGAAATTGCCGGCAACGATACTATCCAGATGCATGAGGCTTGATTTTAAGAGAGTTTCGGAAGCGGTGCTTTGCCAAAGCATGGAGAAGCTTTGTTCAGACAGAGGCATAAACGCCGAGCCGGCAGCGATCAGATTGATAGCCGTTAACTCCGATGGCTCTGTAAGAGACGGTCTATCCATATTGGACCAATGCATCAGCAGCGGGCAAAACGAACTGAAACGGCAGGATGTCCTTGAACTCCTGGGTGCGGCGGGAGAATCTGCCCTCACCGAAATCACGGACTTTGTGATCGGCAAAGATACCTCCTCGGCGCTGATAAGGATACATTCTTTGCTGATGGATGGCAAGGATGTACGGCAATTGATCCGGGACATGGTGTCCCACTATAGGAATCTGCTTCTTTCAAGGTATGTTAAGAATCCGGAAGATGTATTGAACCTTTCCCTGGAAAATGCTGAGAGAATCAAAAAACAGAGCAATTCCATGAAGTTGGAGGACATCAATCGCGGGATCATGGAGTATTCCAAAGCTGCGCTTGACGCACGCTACTCGACGCAACCCAGAATCCTTCTTGAACTTGCTGTCGTCAAGCTTTCGGAGGACCCGTTTTCGGATGAAAACACAGTAGCTGTTAAAATGTCGCCGGGAAAAGCTGCAGCGCCGATAACAAAAACTGAAAAGGAGCCCAAACGATCCAGACCAGTCGAAACGAATGAGTCGGCCGGCCAGATGAAAAAAACAGAACAGCCGCTGGCGGCATCGGGAGAAAATAAAGAGATATGGGCAAAAACGCTGGAGCAGCTCGAAAAGGAGAGGGCGACCTTCAAACTCTTAAGGAATGGCACAAATCTAAAAGAGTTGAACGAGAAGTGGATCGTGATAGAAGCGGCGTCTGATCTCATGAAAAGCAGAATGGAAGACAATAAAGAGCTAATAGAAAATATTATGGAAGATATTACGGGGACGCGAAGAGGTCTGGAATGCAATGTTTGCACTCAAGCGGATGAGGTAAAGGCAGAGCTTTCGCCGGAGAAAACGGCTTTTGAGATAAAAAGTAAATTCAAAGGTTTGGAAATAGAAATCGAAGAAGATTAGGAGAATGATATGGGTAAAGGAATGAGAGCCGGCAAGAAGCCGGGGAGTGGCGGCGGTGGAGGCGGTCAAATGCAAAAGCAAATGGCACAGGTCCAGGCAATGCAGCGCAAGATGGAAGAACTGCAGGGTGAGATAGATCAAATGGAGACCAGCGCGACGGCTGGCGGAGGAGCTATAACAATAACAGTAAATGGAGCTAAGCAACTGACAAAAGTCGAAATCAAACCTGACGTCGTCGATCCGGATGATGTGGAGATGCTCCAGGACCTGATCCTTACGGCAGCAAACGAGGCATTGAGGCAGATGGAAGAAATTTCATCCCAGGAAATGGCAAAATTGACCGGTGGCTTTGGTATCCCGGGTTTATAAAAACTAATGAAATATTATGCAAAATCACTGACAAAATTAATCAATGAGCTTTCCAAATTACCGGGAATCGGTAATAAAAGCGCTCAGAGGCTTGCCTTCCACATCCTTTCTCTTGACGATAGCGAGGCGGGGGCTTTGTCGTCTGCCATCATTGAAGCCAAGCGATCCATGAAATACTGCAGTATTTGCGGGAATCTCACTGACACAGATCCCTGCTTCATCTGCTCGGACCCGGCAAGGGATACTGGGATCATCTGCGTTGTGGAGAGCCCTAAGGATGTTGCCGCGATGGAAAGAATACGGGATTTCAAAGGCTTGTATCACGTACTGCATGGATCGATATCCCCGATGGATGGAGTTGGACCCGACGACATCAATTTAAAATCGTTGATCGTCAGGCTTCAAACCAACGATGTTGAAGAAGTGATTTTGGCTACTAACCCAAACATTGAAGGCGAGGCTACCGCAATGTACATTTCCCGCCTGATCAAGCCCAGCGGCATCAAAGTTACCAGGATAGCCCACGGCATCCCCATCGGAGGAGATCTTGAGTACATAGACGAGGTAACATTGCTGAAAGCGATGGAAGGGCGCAGAGAACTGTAAAAAGCTGTGCATAAACAATTTTGCGAGAAAAACAGAACCGATTTGCTGTTCTGTTTTTTGTTTTGGAAATTTATTGTAAGGCCCTAAATATTGGCATATAATTATTTCATAAAATTGTTCCACAATTCGCAATATTCATGAAGGAGGAAAGGTGTCATGGACGAACAGAAAAAGTCTATCGCTGTGGATGTGAATCAACATGGATTGAAAAAGCATGATATAAAAATATCTACAGTAGTGTTTATGATTTTCTGTCTTTGTGCTGCCGGTGCCTACGGCATCGAGGAAATGATCCCTGAATCAGGTCCCGGGCTTACACTCGTCATGCTGATAGTTCTTCCGTTTGTATGGAGTACTCCGCTCGGCCTGGTTGCAGCGGAGCTCGGATCTGCGCGACCTCAGGAAGGCGGATATTACAAATGGGTACAGGAAGCTCTTGGGGAATACTGGGGATTTCAGGCAGGATGGTGGAGAACGATATCCATCTACATAGACAACACTTTGTACGTTATTCTAGCTGGAGGTTATATGGCTGCGACATGGGATTTGTCCAGCACCGCGGAGATGGCTTTTAAAATCGCCATGATACTTGTTTTTACTTATATAAATATCCGGGGCGTAAAAGATGTCGGCATCGTAAGCAGCGTTCTTTCAATATTGGTTATTGTTGCCTTCTCCATGGTGGCGATCTGCGGATTCCTCAACTGGCAGCAAAACCCTTTCGTTCCTTTCACAGCCGACGGAGAAATCATGGGACTTTCGGGCATCGCTTTCGGAGACTGGGTTTATTACATCGGAATGGGCATCGCCATAGGCATGTGGATGTACTCAGGATACGAATCCATGTCGACAATAGCCGGGGAAGTGTCCAATCCTCAAGTGATCCCAAAAGCCACGCTTATCACAGTGCCATTGATTATGGCGGTCTACATCTTCCCGACCATGGCCGGCCTTGCTTCGCTGGGCATGTGGGAGGAGTGGGGCACCGAAGCAGATACAGTCGGATATGCCACCGTTGTTCAGACTTTCTGGGGAGAGGGCTTCGGGATTTTCTTCGCAGCCGTGGCGGTCCTTGCCCAATGTTCGATTTATAACACGTATATAGCATCCGGTTCAAGGGGATTTTTCGCCTTGGCCGATGACCATCTGGCACCGCCGATCATGGTAAGATGCGACGCAAAACACGGAGTGCCTTATGTGGCGGTTTTGTCGGTAGCCGTAGTCAATATCATACTTTGCCAGTTTGCCTTCACAACGGTTGTCGTAATCGATGTATTCCTCCTGGTTTCTGCATATATTATGATTTTCATATCCGCGATGATCCTGAGGAAGCGTATTCCTGCTGAGGATCTTAAATTTAAAATTCCGGGAGGGTATGGATTCCTTTGCTTGATATGCATCGTGCCTTGCGTCATAGCTTTCATTGCATTTTTCATCAATGGAACAGACTACTTCATTGGAGGAATGATAGGGATCACCTCCGGACCGGTACTATATTATATATGGAAGAGAATGTACGGCGGTCTTGCAAAGAAAGATCCCGTTCAATATCCGATCAATCCAAAAACGAAGCTTGCAGTTGGCGATACTAAAAGAATGGCTTTCAACTTCGGTGTCCTCGCGATCATGGGATTCATTGCTTATCCGTGGCTGATGTGGTTTGAAGGCGATTGGTGGGGAGAATGGGGCCCTGAATGGTATCTGGAGTATTACGGTTCCGGGTTCTTATCGGATTTTTATGGGATGCTCAATGCAATCGTGATAGCGGCAGGCCTGTTTGCGGTAATTGCCGTGGTGCTCTTCGCAGTCAGCAAGAAAGTTGAACCGAAGGAAATAAGACAGAAATAGATGCAAACGAACCAACAGCTCCAACAGATTCAAGGGCAGATAAAGAAATAACTCTTATCTGCCCATTTTATATTAACGAAACACATTGCTATAATTTGAAATAAAAAGTCAAAATATTCCGTGCAATTCACTGCTATTTAGGGCATAATGCTGCTGTATTTTTTTTAAAACATCTTGTTAAATTAAAAACAGGGGCACCTGATCATGTATACATATCAATTTTCTTGACATCAGACTTGCAATGCTTTAAAGTGTCTCTATACATTTTTTATGTTGAAAATATAAGGGGTAGTAGATTTTTTGTTGGATTTACTATAATAATTCAAAAAGTCTTATTGAAAAGGAGAGTAAAATGACACAAAGAAGAATGAAAACGATGGATGGAAACACCGCAGCGGCACATGTTTCATATGCCTTTACGGATGTTGCCGCCATTTTCCCGATAACTCCGTCTTCGCCGATGTCTGAACAAATTGATGAATGGGCCGCTTATGGTCGAAAGAATTTGTTTGGCCAGACTGTCAGAGTTGCGGAGATGCAGTCGGAAGGCGGTGCGGCTGGAGCGGTCCATGGATCCTTGGCAGCAGGAGCACTGACAACCACATATACTTCTTCCCAGGGCTTGCTATTAATGATCCCGAATATGTACAAAATTTCCGGCGAATTGCTGCCGGGAGTATTCCATGTAGCTGCGAGAGCCATTGCCGGCCATGCACTTTCAATATTTGGCGATCACAGTGATGTCATGGCTGCAAGACAAACAGGCTGGGCCATGCTCTCTTCGTGTTCAGTGCAGGAAGTAATGGATCTTGGAGCTGTAGCGCATCTTGCTGCTATCAAAAGCAGGATACCGTTTGTTCACTTTTTTGACGGTTTCAGGACTTCTCATGAAGTTCAGAAAATCGAAGTGCTGGGTTATGATGACCTGCGTAAAATAGTAGACTGGGATGCAATCAATGAATTTAGAGCAAGAGCGTTGAATCCGTCCCACCCTGTGGCTCGCGGCAGTGCGCAGAATCCGGATATATTCTTCCAGGCAAGAGAGGCAGCCAATAAATTCTATGATGCTGTTCCAAACGATGTCATAAATTATATGAAGGAAATAGAAAAACTCACCGGCAGAAAATATCAGCCTTTTGATTATGTAGGAGACCCGGAAGCTGAAAATATTATCGTTGCCATGGGATCCGTCTGTGAAACCATCGAAGAAACCATGAATAATATGATCGCTGACGGGCATAGAGTGGGCCTTCTCAAAGTAAGGCTTTTCAGACCGTTTGTTAAAGAGCTGTTCCTGGCGGCTATTCCTAAAACAGTTGAAAGAATCGCTGTTTTAGATAGAGTTAAGGAACCGGGTTCTGTGGGAGAACCGTTATATGAGGATGTCAGGACAGCGCTTTACAGTGAAAAGAATGCTCCTGAAGTATATGGCGGTCGTTATGGCTTGGGTTCCAAGGATGTTACCCCGGGCATGGTTCAGGCCGTTTATGACAATCTTTACCACAAGAGACCGAAAGACAGATTCACCGTGGGAATTGAAGACGACGTTACAGGCCATTCCCTGCCTTATAACGAAGGAATTGCAAGGGAGCCGAAAGGCACGATCAAATGTAAATTCTGGGGATTGGGTTCTGACGGGACCGTTGGTGCCAACAAGACGGCCATCAAGATCATAGGCGACAAGACGCCAATGTATGCACAGGGCTATTTTGCTTATGATTCGAAAAAATCCGGCGGGGTTACGATTTCCCACCTTCGTTTTGGAGAGTCTCCAATACAGTCCTGCTATCTGATCAATCAGGCTGACTTCGTGGCGTGCCATAACCAGTCCTATCTCAGACAATATGATATGCTTAAAGATCTAAAGAAAGGCGGGACCTTCCTGTTGAACTGCTATTGGTCCCCTGAAGAAGTAGGCAATCATATATCTGCAAAAGTAAAAAGGGAACTGGCGAAGAAGAAAATCAACTTCTATGTCATTGATGCATTTAAGTATGCTGAAGAGATCGGGCTCGGAAACAGGATCAATATGATCATGCAGTCTGCGTTCTTCAAGCTTACCGATGTAATCCCTATGGATAAAGCTATCGAGTACCTCAAGGAAGGCATCGATAAGAGCTACAAAAAGAAAGGCCAGAAGGTTCTGGAAATGAACTACGAGGCCGTTGATATTGGCGCAACCAAGATCTTCCAGGTTGAAATACCGGAAGAATGGAGCGAAGCAGAGGATCCGAAGGAAGAACGTATCATTTATCCTGACTTCATCGAAGAGGTTCTGATTCCGATGAACAAGCAGATGGGCGACGATTTGCCAGTCAGCGCATTCAAGGGGAGAGAAGACGGAACATTCCCTCTGGGCACCAGCGCCTATGAAAAGCGTGGCGTTGCCAATCATTTGCCTGAATGGGATCCGGAAAAATGCATTCAATGCAACCAGTGTTCCTTCGTTTGCCCACATGCTGCCATAAGGCCTGTGTTGCTGAACGAAGAAGAAGCCGACAATGCGCCGGAAGGTTTCGTTACAGTGAAATGCAAAGACAAAGAACTGGCAGACTATAAATACAGAATGCAGCTTTCCGCATATGATTGCATGGGCTGCGGCAATTGTGCCGATATCTGCCCATCCAAGGAAAAGGCTCTAGTGATGAAGCCTTATGACGATGTTGTAAAAGAAGCGGATAACTGGACATATTCACTCAAGGTATCCAATAAATCCAATCTGGTGAAGAAGACCACCGTGAAAGGAAGCCAGTTTGCACATCCATATCTGGAGTTTTCAGGAGCATGCGCAGGCTGTGCCGAAACGCCATACATTAAACTGATCACTCAGCTGTATGGCAACAGGATGCTCATCGCAAACGCAACAGGATGTTCATCGATTTGGGGAGCATCCGCACCATCCATTCCATATTGTGCTGATAAGGACGGGAGAGGTCCTGCCTGGGCCAACTCGCTGTTTGAGGATAATGCTGAATACGGCTATGGGATGCTGCTTGCAACTAAACAGATGCGGGATCGCATCGACCATACAATGAGAGCTCTTCTCGAATTGGATATCCCTGAAGCACTTCATGAAGCTTTACACGATTGGATCGAAGGCCGGAACGAGGGAGAAGGGACAATAGAGAGAGCCGACAGAGTACTAAAAGAAATCACCTCTTTGAACACTGGTGACCAGGCCGTTAAAACCTTGTGCCAGCGGATCATGGATGCCAAGGATTATCTCGTTAAAACATCCGTATGGGCACTGGGCGGAGACGGCTGGGCTTACGATATCGGTTATGGCGGGTTGGATCACGTATTGGCATCCGGGGAGAACATCAATATTTTGGTGTTTGATACTGAAGTATATTCAAACACCGGCGGACAGGCTTCTAAAGCAACACCGCAGGCGGCCATCGCTAAATTTGCTGCATCAGGAAAGCGAATCAAGAAGAAGGATCTTGGTTTGATAGCCATGTCCTATGGATATGTTTATGTAGCTCAGGTCGGCATGGGAGCGGATAAAAATCAGCTGATGAAAGCTATAACCGAGGCGGAAAGTTATGATGGGCCTTCGCTGATCATCGCATACTGCCCTTGCATCAACCATGGTATAAAAGCAGGTATGGGTAAATCCCAGGATGATATCAAGCGCGCTGTTGATTCGGGTTATTGGAATCTTTACAGATTCAATCCGCAACTGAAGAAGAAGGGACTGAACCCGTTCATCCTTGACTCCAAGGAACCTACGGCCAGCTTCAGGGATTACATCATGGGGCATACGAGATACTCTTCGTTGACTAAGGAATTCCCGGATGTCGCCGAAAAGCTGTTTGAAGCTACGGAAGAAAGTGCAAAAGAACGCTATCTGACTTACAAGAAAATGGCTGAAGAAAAATAAAGCCGGAAAATCAAAGTCAGAAAATGTTAAAATCAAAAAATCAAGATCAAAAAACCCGCCTGCAAGGCGGGTTTTGAGTTATTCCGGTGTATCACAGACATCGATCCATTCCAGGGAATTGCTGTATCGAAACAATTCATCAGGTGTCAGTTCAATGGCACTGTTTGAAGAACCGCATGCCGGGAACATGGTTTCAAAACGTTTCATGGAATTATCGCAGAAGATCTTGACGTCCTCTCTTTCTACGGCGAAGGCGCATACGCCCCCAATTTCATGCCCTGTATAGAACAGCACTTCTTCGGCATTTAACATCTTTGCTTTGGTATTGAAATAAGCTTTGTATTTGCTGTTGCTTATTTTGGTATCGCCGGCGGTTTGGATCAGCACACAACCGCTATCGGTCTTAAAAGAGATGGTTTTACATATCCGGGCCGGTATGACTCCGGCTGCATTTGCTGCAAGCTCAACAGTTGCAGAGGATGTTGGGAATTCTAAGATCCTATCAGCCAAGCCGAAGCCTTGAAGATAATCACGGACTTTATCGATAGCCATTTTTGGAACCTCCTGTTCAACAAGAAATATTATACCTTCGGAAAAAGGCTTTTGCAAGGATTACAGCAGGCACTTCAGCCATAATCTGAGAACAAATCGGCTACAAACAGACATGAGTTGACACCTGTTGGTGGATAAAGTATATTGAATTTATAATTTTATTGAACAAATCATATTTATTTACCAAACATGAAAAAGGAGCAAAACCTGATGGGGAATCAAAAAGGACAATTCGGGACAAACTTTGGATTTTTGATGGCAGCAGTGGGCTCTGCGGTGGGCTTGGGAAACATCTGGGGATTTCCATATAAGATGGGTATTAGCGGGGGATTCCCGTTTCTTTTAATTTATCTGGTTCTGGTGATCTGTGTTGGCTACGTTATCATGCTTGGTGAACTGACCATAGGCCGGAGAACAGGCAAGGGCGTATTGGCGGCGTATCATGAACTTAGCCGAAAATATGAATGGCTGGGATGGATGGGAACGATTTGCCCCTTTCTCATCATGGCATTCTACACTGTTCTTGGCGGATACGCTATAAAATACATGATTGGAAACCTCGGAGATTTACTAGGTGCCGCCTGGGGCATAGGAGCAGTGGATAGCGGTGCCTACTTTTCGGAGTTTTTACATACTCCAGAAGAGGCGATCATTTACACTTTGATATTCTGCTTCCTGACTTTTATAATTGTAGCCGGTGGCGTTTCAAAAGGCATCGAGGCCTTTTCGAAAGTTGCCATGCCGGCGCTGTTTTTCCTTTTGCTGGTAGTCGTTGTAAGAAGTATAACGCTTCCGGGAGCTGCCGAGGGTATTGCATTTATGTGGAAACCGAACTTTGAGGTTTTTGAGGGAACCGGCTGGATCACAGTGCTCGGAAGAGCGGGCGGCCAGATGTTCTTTTCGCTCTCTTTAGGAATGGGCTGCATGATTACCTACGGTGCGTATCTGTCCAAGCAAGAGAATATTGAGCGTAATGCGATCCTCGTTCCTATATTTGATACGGCAGTTGCTCTTTTAGCGGGACTTGCCGTAATGCCGGCGGTATTCGCATTTGGTATGGAACCAACCGGCGGCCCAGGGCTTTTATTCGTGACGCTGCAAGGAGTTTTTGGCGCTATGGGAGGGGTTTTAGGGCCAGTGTTCGGATTCCTGTTCTATCTCTTTGTTGTTATTGCGGCCATCACCTCAGCGATATCTCTTTTGGAGGTTGCAACAGCGACTTTGATAGACAAGAAGATTTCCAAAGGAGAATACCCAAAACGAATCGAGTATTCATTCATTTGTTCCATTATCATATTTGCCTTGGCGTGCATCGTAGCATGGGATGGTCTTGGGACAAACGGGTTGCCGAGGCCTCTTGGCTTCATATGGCTTGATTTCTTTGACCTGTTTGCAGAGGGTATTATGATGCCGCTGGGAGCCATGGTGATGTCCCTGATTATAGGATGGAAACTGGGGCCAAAGTGGATGGAGGATGAGATCACAGCGGACGGATCCTTATGGAACTCCAAGCATTTCTCAATGATATGTTTTAGATATATCGCTCCCCTCATGATGGCCTTTATACTTGTGGGGCAATTGAACGGATTTTTTGGCTGGGAATTGTTTTAATAATAAAAGTGCGTTGCATTGCAACGCACTTTTTACTATCTTCCGCTTCTTCGCCGATCCAGTTCTGATAGGATCTTCTTTCTTAACCTGATATCATCAGGTACGATTTCAACCAGTTCGTCATCATTAATGAATTCGAGAGCATCTTCAAGGGAGAATTGCCTGTGTGGGGACAGCTTGACAGCATCGTCGCTGCCGGCGGCCCGCATGTTTGTCACTTTTTTTGCTTTACATGGATTGACCACCATGTCTTCGTTCCGGCTATTCATTCCTACGATCATGCCTTCATAAACTCTTGTGCCGGGTGCAACGAACATTTGAACACGTTCTCCGATATTATTCAATGCATAAGGCGTGGTGATGCCTGCTTCCAAAGATATGGCAACGCCGTTGATACGCTGGGGGATCTCCCCTTTGAACTCGTCAAAACTGTCGAACCGCCTGACCATGGTCCCTTCGCCGTGGGTGTCATTTATGAACTCAGATCTGTATCCAAGGAGACCCCTGGTTGGCACAGTATATTCCATCTTAACATAGCCGTTTGTCCCTGACATCTGTTTCATCAGACCTTTCCTCAGGTTCAGTTTAGATATGACAGTTCCTGAATATTCTTCAGGAACAGAAATAATAACCTGCTCCATAGGCTCCAGTCGTTTGCCGTTCTTGCCATGCTGCATGATGACTTCAGGTTTTGATACAGCCAGCTCATATCCCTCGCGACGCATATTTTCAATCAGAATGGACAAATGCAATTCACCCCGGCCTGACACTTTAAAAGAGTCTGTTGAATCAGTGGGCTCGACAATAAGGCCCACATTGACTTCCAACTCTTTCGACAGTCTTTCCTTGAGATGTCTTGACGTTACCCATTTGCCGGACAATCCGGCAAATGGTGATTTATTGACCATGAAGTTCATGGACAAGGTGGGCTCTTCGATTTTGATCATCTCCAGCGGTTCTGCATGGCCTTCATCACAAATGGTTTCGCCGATAGAAATATCGGATATTCCCGACACTACCACAATATCGCCGCACTCTGCCTCATCCACCGGAACACGTTTCAAGCCTCTATAAATAAACACCTGATTGATTTTTTTCTGCACAATGCTGCCATCTATCTTCGTGACGGAAACCGTTTGGCCAGACCTGATCCTGCCTCTATAGATACGTCCGATGCCCAGCCTGCCAATATAGTCATCATAACCAAGGCTTGAAATCTGGAGCTGCAGATGTTCGTCATTGAAATCCGGATATGGGGCTACATGTTTTTCGATCGTTTCGAAAAGAGGTGTTATGTCAAGCCCTCTATCACCGCCCGCGGTATTTTTTCGTATTTTACTTTCGCCCAGACCGATTTCCAGACCTTCCACATCATTGGGATCATATACAACGATCCCTTGCCTTGCTATGCCATATAGTATTGGGAAATCGAGTTGTCTGTCGTTTGCTTCAAGATCCATGAACAATTCGTAGACCTCGTCAACCACTTCTTTGATCCTGGCATCCCTCTTATCGATTTTATTGATCAGGAGAATCGGATTCAATCCCTGCTCTAATGATTTCTTGAGAACGAATCGAGTCTGTGGCATTGGTCCTTCGCTAGAATCCACCAGCAGGATAACAGTATCCACGGTCTTCATGATGCGCTCCACTTCCGAAGAGAAGTCCGCATGTCCCGGAGTGTCCACGATATTGATTTTGACATCCTTATGCATAACCGAACAATTTTTGGAATAGATAGTAATGCCCCGTTCCCGTTCGATATCATCGCTATCCATAATGCATTCCACAACATTTTCATTTGCCCTGAAAATACCGCTCTGACTTAAAAAAGCGTCTACCAGGGTAGATTTGCCCGCATCAACATGGGCAATTACAGCTATATTGATTATCTTTTCTTTCATTTAGTTCCTTTCTTCTACAACCTTATTAAATTATCACAAATGAAACAAGATTACAAGCAAAAAAGCAACACCGTTGAAGAGAAGGGAATCAAACCCGTCCGCAGTGCTGCAGCATAGAGGCTCTTTTGTTTTTATGATGGAAGGGGTTCGCCTAAATAAGATCAGCTAAAGATGCTTTGGCAACGGCAAGCAGGTCTTGGGGTGAAATCTCCATTTGCAATCCGACTTTCCCTGCGCTGACAACGATCTTGCCCAGTTCTGCAGCGCTTTGGTGAATGGCGGTCCTGAAGGCTTTTTTCATTCCCAAAGGCGAGCAGCCGCCTTTGATATAACCGGTCACTGCGGTAATGTTTCTTGCAGGGATCATGTCGAGCTTCTTCTCGCCAAAATGTTTGGCGGCTTTTTTAAGATCCAGTTCAGCGGCAACGGGTATGATGCAAACATAATATTCATGGCTGGCCCCTTGAGTCACCAATGTCTTGAATACCTTATCAACGGGCATCCCTGTTGCCTTTGCTACCGAAACTCCATCAAGAAATCCTTCGGGTGCATCATATTCGTAAATTTCATATTGAATTTTTTTGCTATCCAGCAGACGGACGGCATTTGTTTTTGATATCGCCATCGAATACCCCCATATATAACTTAATATATAACCTGCATAATTGTGTTCGGATAATGGCCGGCTCAACGCTTCATCTCATCGTCTCCAGGCGCTGCCGGATCATCCTTGCGATTAGCTTCATGGTTAGTGTTATGGTCTGCCCCATGGTTAAAACCGTGCGATGACTCGTAAAGAGCTTTAGCTTGTTCCATTTTTGCTTTTTGCTTGGCTTTTCTACGCTTGTCGAAAATGTCGACTTTATCGATGAAGGTCACGGACGCTACCGCATATATAATAAAACATATCCATCCGAAGATCACTGCAAGATCGAAATCTTTTTTATCAAAAACACCCACAACCGCAATAGCAAGAATAATAAACCCCAGTTTAACAGAAGTTTCTCCCACAAACCGTCTTACTTCAAACTCATCGAATTCCTGGTTCTTAAATCTAGGAATATGCCTGTAAGCGTCTGCTACTAAACTTTTCCACAGTCCGAAACGCATACAGAATCCGATGACCATAAATAATCCCGCTATAATGAAATGAAGATAAATCATATATTACTCCGGTTCTTGATATTTGACGAAGTGTAATTTGTTAACAGTATATTGTAAACCTTAACCCAATCGCAACTGCTTGTCAATAAATGCTTAGGCCTACAACTAAATCGAAAAAATCATGTAATTGAAAGAAGATATTAAAAACGGTCAGTCTGATGAACCGCTATTGAAGTAATAATGTCAAAAATGGTTCGGTTTACTTCGCCTAATTACAGGTATAAAGTGAATTAGTGGTTTGAAATGGCTACAATGCAGTCTTAGCATTATTTTTCTTTTCTCAATCATGTTGGCATGTTAATTGCTGATTGTTTATAATCAGACAGCTAATTGATTGTTAGTTACACTGCGTACCAACAAATCAAATTAACAAAAAATTTAGCTAATCAAGTGGTATTTTTAAAAGGAGGTTTCTATGAAAAAAATCTTATCAGTATTGTTGCTCAGCACAATGGTAGCAACAAGCTTTGTCGGGTGTGGCGGTGGAAGTGAAGCGCCTGCCGAAGGGGGAGATGCTTACACAATTACAATCTCCCATGTTGAACCGGAAGACAGATCCGTACATCAGGGCGCAGTTGCTTTCAAAGACTATGTTGAAGAGCAGACTGAAGGCCGTGTTACAGTCAACATTCTGCCTAATGGACAGTATGGCGGAGATGCAGACTCAGTAGAAGCAGTTGCTCAGGGCACGCTTCAGATGACAATTGCTGTTTCCTCTGTCCTTACTAGTTACAGCGATGATTTTATGATTCTGGACCTGCCGTTCATCTGGGATACAAGAGAAGCATTCTATTACGCGCTGGATAATGAATTAGGTACAGCGCTAAATGCTACGATTGAAGAAGATGGCCTTATTGGCTTAGGCTTCAACGATAACGGCCTCAGACAGATGACAAACAACATAAGACCAATAACCAAATTAGAGGACTATAAGGGAATAAAATTCAGAACCATGGAATCTCCGGTATTCATCAGAATGTTCGAATTGCTTGGCGCAAGCCCGGTTCCGATGAGTTTTGCCGAGTTGTATACCGCATTGCAGCAGGGAACTGTTGATGGGGAAGAAAATGGTGCCGCTTTGGTTCTGGCGTCTAAATTCGCAGAAGTCCAGAAATACATGTCCATCACCAACCATGTTTATTCAACAAATGCTATCGTAGCAAATGCGGATTGGTTCAATGGGCTAAGTCCAGAAGACCAGCAGATCATCAGAGACGGAGTCGCTCAGGGTTGCATAACTACTCAAAGAGAACTTGAAAGCGCCAGCGATGCCGATGCTATTGCAGCATTAGAAGCGGCCGGCATGGAAGTGAACGTTGTTGCTGAAGATGCTTTGGCGGCTATGAGAGAAGCGGTAACCCCGATGTATGATGAGTACAAACAGAAAGTCACTCCTGAACTATTTGACTATGTCGATATCGCTAACGAAAAATTCTAGTTACCTGTTTTAGGGTTGGCGAATTGGGTTAATAGTATCTCGAACCCAGATGACGGGTCCGGCCCGTTGTCTGGGTTCTTGCGATTAAAATCGCATCATTAGGGAGGGGAAGTATTTGAATACACTTAAAAAAATCGGACATGGTTACAACAAGTTTGAAGAGTATCTTCTCGTTATAAGTTTGGCGGTGACAGTAACGCTCATTTTCTATCAGGTCATAATGAGATTTATATTTAATGACGCGCCTTCTTGGACGGAGGAAGTCACGAGATATATATTTATTTGGCAGATCTGGCTGGGGGCCAGTCTGGGGCTTAAAGACAAACAACATATCCGAATCGAGCTGATCAGCGGGGCACTTATCAAACGTAATAAATTAAAGTCCAAAAATTTGTTGGAAATAGTGATTTTATTGATATGGCTCGCATTAAATGTTGTTTTAGTTATAGCAGGAACCGATGTATGCCAGCAACTTGTTGCAAAAGACGCTGTTTCGGCGGGACAAAGGATACCACTGGTGTTTGTAAACGCAGCATTACCTTTATGTGCCTTTGTAGTTTCCATCAGATTGATCGTTCAAATAATAGAAGAAGGCAGAAAGCTTGTGAAGGGAGGTGCGGCATAATATGGCTATGGCAATATTATTTGGATCCATG
>CALBZG010000104.1 GCA_937889655.1 uncultured Clostridia bacterium | reverse complement strand
CCATATTCAGTCTGGTCAGATGGACTTGGGATTACTTTTGCGCCATAGCTCTGCATAACGATCCGACGGAATGGCTTTTGATCGTAGGAAACTCTAACCATAAACACTGTACAATCAATGCCAAAAAAGTTGCAGGCCATTGATAAAGCTGATCCCCATTGTCCTGCACCCGTTTCAGTAACGAGACTTTTAATGCCTTCCTCTTTCGCATAAAAAGCTTGTGGGATTGCCGAATTAGGCTTGTGGGAACCAACAGGGGAAACACCTTCGAATTTATAATAAATATGGGCGGGAGTATCCAATGCTTTTTCGAGCCGTCTCGCCCGGACTAAAGGAGATGGTCGCCAGATTTTATAAATTTCCCGAACTGGCTCAGGAATATCAACCCATCGATCCATGCTTATATTTTCCTCTAAAAATCTTTTTGGAAATAGATTGGCCAGATATTCGAAAGTCGCCGGTTTTTTTGTTTGTGGATCCAAAACCGGGCCAATATCTACAGGCATATCCGGATTAATATTATACCATGATTTAGGTATATCATTTTCTCCGAGAAGATATCGATATGTGTCGCTCATGATGATCACCTCCAAATTAATTCAGTATTTTCGATTGTGAAATGAGGATATAATAGGAAAATTTTGTTACGTATATTATACCGTGTAATAGATTAATCAAAACTGTAGAAACAAAAATAACTTATATTTTTAAAATAATTCTGACATATACTTAAAAGCAGGATTCAAATTCAAAGATATTCCAAGTGAAGGTTTATGTGTAAATAAGAATATGTAGCTTGAATATCTTAAAAACAGTGTATAAGTAAAATAATGGGTATTAAATAAACATCGTGGTAACAGCAAGTATCAATGCTTGGAGGTTAAGAAAACATGATAAAGAAATATTTGAAAAAAAAATTCCCTAAGAGCTGCGACAGATACCTCAGAATTCAAGAAGAAAAGTTATATAAACATGCTGAGCACCTGAAGAAGTTGGATAAAAGTAAATATCCCGAGGAGCTGGCAAAAATTTACAAAAAAAATACCGGAGAGGATTTAGACTGGAACAATCTCCGCACATTCAATGAAAAAATGCAGTGGGCCAAATTATACGAAAACGATCCACGCAAGACGTTATTGGCTGATAAATATCTAGTGAGAGATTTTGTGAAGGAAAGAATTGGGGAAGAATATTTGATTCCCTTACTTGGCGTATGGAATTCCTTTGATGAGATTGATTTCGAAAAATTACCGGATCAATTTGTGCTGAAGACCAACCATGGCTGCGGTACAAATATTATTGTGAAGGATAAAAGCAAATTCAATAAAAAAGAAGCAAAAGAAAAATTTGATAGATGGCTTAGAGTTGAATTTGGTTTCTTAAATGGATTTGAACTGCATTATTGTGGAATTAAACCTAAAATAATCGCAGAACAATACATGCAAAATATAGCCACTCAAGATTTAGAGGATTATAAATTCCAGTGCTTTGATGGGAAAGTATATTATTGCTGGATAAACAAAGGAAGATTTACCAATCATTGTGTTTGTACTTATGATAAAGACTGGGTCTTGCAAGACTGGAAATTTGCACATGCCAGAGTGTCAGATGAACCGATTCCTCCGCCGCTGAATGCTGACTTGATGGTGAGTTTGGCAGAAAAATTAAGCGAGGGTTTTTCTCAAGTGAGAGTAGACTTATATGAAGCAAACGGCAAAGTATATTTTGGAGAAATGACCGTTACCGGTGGCAGCGGGTTTCAAATTATTTACCCGAAAAAATTCGATTTGATGCTTGGCGATTTATGGAAATTACCAATAAATCAGTTAAATAATGATTAAATGGAAAATTTTATCCGCAATGTTTGTCTTAATCGTAGCATTGCAATTTGCGTTTAATAATGAATTGACTTTAAGGCAGTATGAACTTCAAACCAACAAGGTTGAAGCTTCTTTTCGTGTGGCGCTCATTACAGACTTACATTGCAGCGAATATGGGGAAGGGCAAAAAGAATTATTGGATGCCTTATCTTCTGCGGCACCGGACATCGTTCTTTTTGGTGGTGATATTGCCGATGACGACTTGCCACTTGATCATATGATCGAATTAGTCGCGGCGGTTGCCAAAAAATACGATTGCTATTATGTTTTCGGCAATCATGAAAACCGAAGAGGAGACAAGCAGGTAATTAAGCAAATACTTGCTTCTTATGGGATTACTCTTCTGGAAGGGCAGAGCGTACCGCTGCGGGTAAATGGTCAGAAAATCAACCTTTGTGGTGTTGATGACTTCGATATTGGAAAAAAGGATTTTAAAAAACAACTGGAAAATACTTTTAGCGAAAGCACTACCGGAAACTACACTATTCTACTGGTGCATCGCCCGGAGAAGATCGACTATTATCTTAAGTACGATTTTGATTTGGTCTTATCAGGGCATACTCATGGTGGGCAGTGGAGAATCCCATTGATCCTCAATGGGCTGTTAGCCCCGGACCAAGGGCTATTTCCCAAATATGGAGGGGGGAAATACCAACTCGGCGCCACTACGCTAATCGTGAGTCGCGGGTTGGCAAGGGATTATACACATATTCCCAGGATATTCAATCCCCCCGAGCTTGTTGTAGTTGACGTAGTTCCTGTTAATTAATTATTCTTGCTCCAAATATCGTTTCAGCAAGGCGCAGCTTTTATCAATTTTATAATTTTTTTTCCTGGTGATATATCTATTAATGAATTCTAGCAGATGAAGCAGCGATGGCCGCAAAAAGAATCGCAATCCTTTTCTAAAGTAAAGCCTCTGTTTAATTGGCCGCATTTCAAATCCCATTCCCGTTTTATAATGATCCAAACTAGGAGTGTCTTCGAGAGAGCCTAATCCGTAACATATAGGCACTGGATTAGCCCTTTCAGTCAAATAATGCCATGCGACATGATAGGTCAATAAATTATTTGGATTATATATTAGAAACTCAGTATCAGAATTTTGTATAACCATTTCTGCTATAGTCGGCAATTCTAAAATAACGATGTATGCAGCTAAATGGTCTTTATAATAAGCTCCAAAAATTTTTGAACCGTTTGTCTGAGATAATCCATCACATATACGCATCCAGTATTTCTGATTTCCTTTGGGATCGTTTCGATTTTGACGTTTCAATGTTCGAAGGTTTAATTTAAAGCCGTCCGACTTCAGAGCATCGATGCTTACTTGTCTTATCTCGCAATTTTCAAATCCACCCTTAACCCGGTTACGGGGACCATGCTTTAGAAAGTTTATATCATAACCGAAGTGATCGCAAATCTCCAGTTTGCTTAAGAAACCAAAGTTTTCGATGCTTGTAGGAAATCGCAGCGCCCAAGCTCCTGATTCCTTCAACAATTGATCCAACTCTTCCTGGCTGGGATTTATCAAGTGATGATAGGGGATGGACATAAGCATGCCTGGCTGGATCATATACCAGTCAGAACTTTCAGAAGTAAAAACCTTGAACCCGGAATTTCTACAGAACTCATAAAAAATGCTATGTTGCATTAGGCACCTCAAGTATATTTACGCTAATATATTTAATATTTATTAAATATATTAGCACAAAGTAACTCTGTCAAGCAATCGCCTATGTTATGAATAAATGCAATATTATTTTGATTTGCCCGCAGTAATAGCTATCACAACTTAATGAACAAGAAATGATAAAAAAGAATTGTCATTGTATTAAAAAAACATACCCTTAATGGTATAATCGTTATATTTATGGGAATAACTAAATAAAAGAAAAGAAAGGATTCTCTCATGCAAGATATGATTGTGGACAAAATCAATATTTCCGGTAATCCAGGGGATTCACAAAATATTATTAATGAGCAATGTACTTTGGTTGATGATATTCTAACGATGAAAGAATCAACATTGTTCAAGAAGAGGGTCTTCGATATTCTTTTTTCTACGATTGGACTGATTTGCTTCATTCCGATTTTCATATTGATAGCAATATTAATCAAGGTAGATTCTCCGGGGCCAATACTTTATAAACAGACGAGAATTGGCAAATCCGGCAAAGAATTTGAAATATATAAATTTCGCAAAATGCGCTTTGACATTGGTGACCAAGGATTAAAAATAACAACAACGAATGATGCGAGAATGACGAATTTCGGTAAAATAATGAAAAAGTACAAGATCGATGAGCTCCCACAGTTCTGGAATGTATTAAGAGGCGACATGAGCTTTGTGGGGCCAAGACCAGAAACTCCCAATTATGTTGAGACTTATGATGAAATGCAAAGGGAAATCTTAAGGATCAAACCGGGGATAACTGATTATGCCTCACTCGAATACATCAATGAAGGAGATTTGCTTGAGAATTCGTCTGATCCGAATGGGTTTTATATAGAAAAATTGATACCAAAAAAAATAGAATATAATTTGCAGTATATCAAAGATATGTCAATCAAGACTGACCTTAAAATCATTTTCTTAACAATTTGGAAAACTATAAGACAGGCGGGGGATAAAGATGAGGGCGATAATATTAGCCGGGGGTAGAGGTACGAGGCTCAAACCATACACAATCACGTTGCCTAAGCCATTGGTACCCGTTGTAGATAAACCAATTTTGGAACTGATAATCAACAATCTTGAAAAGCAGGGCATTAACGAGTTGGATGTATGCGTGAACCATATGGGGCATTTAATAGAATCATATTTTGGAGATGGTACTGCATATGGAGTTAGGATCAACTATTCTTACGAGAATACACCCTTGGGAACCGTAGCTCCTATAAAGCTCATTAAAGACTTGCCGGAAAACTTCATTGTTATGAACGGAGACGTATTGACGGATATATCCTTCAAAACAATTTTCGAAGAGCATATATTGAGTGGAGCTGTTCTCACTGTAGCAACATTTCAGAGAGAAGAGGAAATCGATTATGGTGTTATTCGATATGATCGAGATTTCATCGTCAATGAATTTCTGGAAAAGCCGAAATATAGTTGGGATGTCAGTATGGGAGTCTATGTCTTTAATAAAAAGGTTTTTGAATATGTTCCTGACAATACGTATTTTGGATTTGATACCTTGATGAATGTGTTGCTGAAAAATGGAGAAATGGTGAAAGTGCATCCGCACAATGGCTACTGGATGGATATAGGAAGGCCCAGTGATTACGAAAAGGCAAATGAGGATTACAAGTATTATTTGTCTGAAACTATCGTGTATAAGAGAAAGGGGTAAGAAATGGAATGGAAAGTGCCTCTGTTTGATTTACATTTTGAAGAAGAAGAAAAGCAGGCTGTAATAAAAGTTCTGGACTCAAAATGGATTTCGTCGGGCGTCCAAACCCTGGAATTTGAAAAAAGATTTGCGGAAGTCACAAGTGCAAAATATGCGGTAGCTGTTAACAGCGGGACCGCAGCATTACATTTGGCCGTTCTTGGCCTTGGAATCGGCCCATCGGATGAGGTAATCGTACCTTCTCTGACCTTCGCAGCGACTGTGAATGCAATCCAGTACACTGGAGCGAAACCTGTATTTGCTGATATAATATCCAGGGAAGATCTTAGCGTTTCTCCTGAACATGTTAGAATGCAGATCAATGAACGTACAAAGGCCTTGATGGTCATGCATTATGGCGGATATGCCTGCAACATGGATGAAATTAAGAAGATCGCAAGTGAAAACAAATTGAGTGTAATCGAAGACGCTGCACACGCAACAGGAGCGATATATCATGGGAAAAGCCTGGGGACTTTGGGCGATGTAGGAGCTTTTTCCTTCTTTTCAAATAAAAATATTACAACGGCTGAAGGAGGAATGCTGGTAACGGACAATAAGGACATCGCTGACCAGGCAAGGTTGTTGCGCTCCCACGGTATGACATCATCCTCCTATGACAGGGCTCACGGGCATGCTACAAAGTACGATATCAGACAAGTTGGATACAATTATCGTCTCGATGACATCAGAGCTTCGATAGGACTGATTCAACTTGGCAGACTATCTGACGATCTGGAGAAAAGAAGAATTCTCGTAGCAAAATATCGGGAACTTTTGGGTGAGATCGAGGAAGTCATATTACCGTTTCGACATAAAGCAGATGGCTCGTCGAACTATATATTTCCAATCGTATTGAATGAAAACTGCAATATCGAGCGTGACGAATTCAGAAGGAGGCTGGAAGAAGACTATGGAATTCAGACCAGCGTTCATTATCCGGCAGTGCATCATTTTACTCAGTATGCACACCCATCAATATCTCTTCCTGTGACTGACTATGTTTGTGATCATGAGATCACATTGCCGTTATACTATAAATTAACTGTGGAAGAAGTTTCCTATGTATGTAATAGTATAAAAAAAATAATTAAGGACTATGGTGCAAAAAAATGAAAGCGCTGGTGACAGGTGCAGATGGATTCATCGGAAGCCATCTGGTGGAAAAATTATTGGACGATGGGTATGATGTGAGAGCCTTTGTTTATTATAATTCTTTTAACAGTTGGGGCTGGCTGGATACATTTACAAAGGAAAAACTTCGGCTTATAGAGATCTTCCCGGGAGATATCAGAGATCCTCATGGTGTTCATCAAGCAATGGAAGACATTGATGTAGTTTTCCATCTGGCCGCACTGATTTCTATACCTTTCAGTTACCAAAGCCCAGATTCTTATGTAGATACAAACATAAAAGGAACACTCAATGTATTACAGGCAGCAAAAAATCTTAATACAAAGCGAGTCATAGTAACGTCCACATCGGAAGTCTACGGGACTGCCCAATATGTGCCGATTGATGAAAAACACCCCTTCCAGGGTCAATCTCCATACTCCGCGTCGAAAATCGGTGCAGACAGGATGGCGGAAAGTTTTTATAGAAGTTTCGATCTGCCTGTTACAATCGTCAGGCCTTTCAACACTTATGGGCCAAGGCAATCTGCGAGAGCTGTGATACCGACAATCATCACGCAACTGCTATCAGGCATTACTGAGATCAAACTCGGCTCATTAATGCCAACCAGAGACTTTAATTATGTGAAAGACACTGCATCAGGATTTGTAGCTATTTCAAAGTGTGACATGGCAATAGGTGAAGAAATCAACATCGCTTCGCAAAGGGAAATTTCCGTAGGACAACTTGCCGAAGAATTGATCAGACAGATCAACCCTAAGGCAACTATACTCCGTGATGAAATTCGTATTAGGCCTGAAAAAAGCGAAGTGAATCGATTGCTTGGCAGCAATCAGAAGATCAAAACGCTAACAGGATGGTCTCCTTCCTATTCATTAGCCCAAGGATTGAAAGAGACTATCTGTTGGACTAAAGAAAATTTAGATAGGTATAAGGAGGATATATATAATCTGTAACATACTAGGAGCCTAAACAATGAGAGTATTGGTAATGATTGCGTATTATACACCCGAAATTGCCGGGGGGCTATATCTGGAAACTAACTTGTTTGATGATATGGCAGGTTATGGACTGGATGTTGATATATTTGCGCCATTACCAAGCCGCGGGGTTGACCGTAAGATAAGAAAAGAATATATGAAGAAAAAGCTGGAAATCAAAAGCGACGGCAAACAGAGAATCCATCGTTTTTATTTGCCTCGCGAGCGGGATAATACGATACTTCGTGCAATTCGATATTTATTCATGAATTTTGCTTTCCTCTGCAAAGGAATCCTTGCACCGGCTGACTTGATTTTTGTTGAAAGCACTCCACCAACTCAAGGGGCTATGGGTGCGCTGCTTAAAAAGTTAAAAAAAGTCCCCATGATTTATGTGTTACAAGATATATTCCCGGATTCACTTGTAAATTCAGGGTTAATAAAACGCGATTCATTAATATGGAAAATAGGTAGAAAAATCGAAGATTTCACCTATGAAAACGCTGATCGAATTATAACGATCTCAGAAGACTTTAAAAATAATATTGCATCTAAAGGTGTGCCCACTGAAAAAATTGAGGTTATCTATAATTGGGCCGATGAAAATGCTGTAAAAAATATAGATCGAAAGAAAAACAGGCTGTTCTCAAAATATGGGTTGGATAGTAATAAATTTTATATCACTCATTGTGGGAATATTGGTTATACACAAAATATGGATATGCTTTTGGAAGCCGCAAAAGAACTTGAAAATTATAGAGATCTGGAATTTATTTTGATCGGAGACGGCGCTTACAAAGCCGAGGTTGAAAGGTCCATAAGCGACAAAGGTATAAAGAATCTAGAAATTATTCCTTTTCAACCCTATGAAGACATCTCGCTGGTTTTCAGCCTTGGGGATGTCGGACTTATTATATCAAAGCCGAACGTCGGAGAAAATTCCGTACCATGCAAGACTTGGAGCATCATGTCCGCAGAACGCCCAATACTTGCTTCATTTGATCTAGGAGGAGTTTTAAATACAATCATAAATAAATCTGATAGCGGAGTATGTGTGCAAGCAGGTGATAAAGAAAAACTGAAAGAAGCAATCCTTTATTTCTATAATAATCGAGAAGAAGCTTTCCAAAAGGGCCTGAACGGAAGAAGATATGTCATGAACAATTTGACTAGAAACAGCGGGACTTCGAAATATATAGAAATAATCAAACAGTATGATCAAAGCTCAGTTTAGACAAGGACAGATGCCATGTTAAAATTCAACTCGATTCTGCCAAGAGTAATGTTTAAGGCTAACAAGATTAAGTATGGGTGCAATTTGAAATTAATAGGATATCCATTTATTTTCAGGTTTCCTAATGCTGAAATAATAATCGGTGACAACTGCCTTATCAATAGCAGTTTTTTTTCTAATTTACTCGGTTTATATCAAAGGACCATCATAATCGCAAGAGATCAAGGAAAAATCAAAATAGGAAATCATGTAGGAATTTCCGGAGCCACAATTTATGCCAGGGATAGTATTGAAATCGGAAACTACACATTGATCGGTGCAAATACAAAAATATTTGATAATGATTTTCACCCACTTGATTCAAAAGAAAGGTTAAATGACGATTCTTTAAATCTTGTTACGAAACCTATTAAGATAGGAGAAAACGTGTTTATTGGATGCAATAGTATTATTCTAAAGGGTACTGAAATAGGCGACAACTGTGTTGTAGGAGCTGGAAGCGTTGTACATGGCAAGTTTTTGGAAAACAGCATTATTGCAGGTAATCCGGCAAGGTTGATCAAACAAAATTCCGGAGGTGAAAATAGTGGCCGCGAATGTACCTGAAGATAATTTAAAAATCTTATTGATTTCACCTTTGCCACCTCCCGCAGGTGGGATGGCAACTTGGACAAAACTATACCTGGAATCAGAATCGGCTCGCAATAATCAAATTGTTCTTGTTAATACTGCAAAAACAACGATTGGCGCAAGGAATTTGAGTAAAAACAATTTCAAAGAAGAGATTAAGAGAGCTGCTTCTATTTATAGCAACATCAGTAATTCACTTGGTGACAATAAGTTTGATATTGTTCATTATAATACTTCATATTCAACACTTGGCATGATCAGAGATTTGATATGTGCGCGAAAAGCGAAATTTGGAGCAAAAAAACTCGTAATGCATTTTCATTATGATACAGATTATGCTGTTAACAACAAATTGCGAATTTTTATTTTAAAGGAGCTTTGTAATCTGGGCGATGTTATTTTGTGTTTGAACCGGGCATCTCAAAAAAAAATTAAAACAATATCCTCTAAAGAAAGCATTGTTATACCTAATTTCATCGATATGAAAACGATAAATCACTTTGCTGATAAAAAAATATCATCCCGGATCAGAACGGTTATTTACGTAGGACATGTAATAGAATCAAAGGGTTGTGCTGATATCTTCGCTGTTGCTGAACGAATGCCTCATATTAATTTTAGATTGGTAGGATATATCGATGACGAATTTAAAACAATCTCCTGCCCTCGGAACCTTCAACTAACTGGAGAACTCAGGAAAGAAGAAGTAATCGGAGAGATGAAGGCTTCCGATCTTCTGCTATTCCCGTCTCATACTGAAGGATTTCCTATCGTCATTCTTGAAGCCATGGCTTGCGGATTGCCGATTATTGCTACACCTGTCGGTGCAATATCAGACATAATCGAGGATAAAGGCGGGATTCTGATTAATGTTGGTGATATAGACGGAATCTGTAAAGCCTTGGAAGGTTTACAGGACATAGAAGTCAGAAAATCAATGTCTGAATGGAATACCAATAAAGTCATGACCAGCTACACTGTAGATATAGTCATGAAAATGATTTATGAAATATATAGAAGTCAAGAATAAGTAAAAGAAAAATACTGAGGCAAGAATCGGAATGATGATGGATGATTTAAACAAGGTTACCATTATAATACCTACATATAAGAGACCGCAATTTATTGAACGAGCAATTGAAAGCTGTTTGGAACAGATTGCAGTAAATGTTGAAATAATAGTAATTGATGACAATGGACTGGGAACAGCAGAACAACTTCAAATGGAAAAAACTCTCGCGCGTTATATAAATAATGGGTCCGTTAAGTATATTGCACACAAAAGAAATAGGAGAGCCGCAGCAGCAAGAAATACAGGGATTAAAAATGCAACAGGAAAATATTTAGCCTTTTTGGACGATGATGATTGGTTTGAAAATAGTAAATTGTTTTCGCAAATCCAAGCGATGCAAGCAACTCAGAGCGGGGCATGCCTATGCGGATTCAGAAGAGTCTATGCGAATAAAAAAGTTGATACTATACCGAACTTACAAGGAGATCTTAATGTCGAATTACTTTCTTTTAATGTTGATCATTGTGCGGGCAGCGCGCTTATAATAAAAAAAGAAGTAGTTGATGAAGTCAATGGTTTTGATGAATCTTTTATTAGACATCAGGACATAGAGTTTATATATCGAGTTTCAAAAGTTACAGAAATTTGTGTTGTTCCAAAAATATTAGTCAACATTTATATGCATAAAGAAAATACGATGAAAAAGGATGCGAATTATTTAAGAGATAATAGAATGCATTTTGTTAATACATTTCGGGAGGACATAAATAAACTGGAGGAATGCAAGAAGGATAGAGTGCTTGATGTGCATTATGTGGAAATAGCAAAAGCATATATGAAGCAGTGTTTGTTTCTGGATTCAATTCGATGGATATCGAGAACATCGAATCCATTAAAAGGTTTTTACAAAGTCGGACATGATGCCCTTGTTCATTTCACTGATAGATGGGAAGCTAATTCTTAAAGGGTTTGCTTGAGGAACACAGATGCAATCGAGTTCAATTAAGAAAGCCGCAATCATATATGCAGCTGCAAAATATTCAACGGTTATTACAAGCCTAATTTTTACAGCATTTCTGGCACGACTGCTAAAACCTGATTATTATGGAATAGTAGCGGTTGTATTTGTTTTTACGACTTTTTTTAGAGTTTTATCTGATATGGGGCTGGGTTCAGCTGTAATTCAGAACAGAGATCTGACTAAGGAAGACATCTCAAGTATATTTGGGTTTTCTGCACGCGCATCAATTTTTCTATCTATTATGTTTTGTTTATTATCTGTCCCGATTTCATATTTTTATCACAATGAAGTATATATCCCCATATGCTGCACGCTTTCAATTGACGTTTTCTTTTCAACATTGAATATTGTGCCCAATGCAATCTTGATGAAGAAAAAGAAGTTTTTTTCAGTTGGTATTCGGATGATAGTCGTAAATGTTGTTTCAGGGATATTCGCAGTTGTTTTAGCGATATATGGCGCTAAATATTATGCATTGGTGTTTCAGTCGGTCATGGCATCTCTGATTACGTTTATTTGGAATTATAGCAGTACCAGACCAAAACTTACAATAAAATATGATAAGTTCAGCATTAATAAGATCAAATCCTATGGAGGGTTTCAATTTGCGTATAACATTTTAAACTATTTTGCACGCAATTTAGATAACCTGTTAGTAGGTAAATTTATGGGTGCTGCTCAATTAGCGTTTTATAATCAGGCGTATAGCTTGATGTTATACCCCCTCAATTATTTAACATATGTTATTAATCCGGTCCTGCATCCTATACTTTCTGAGCATCAGAACAATAAAAAATATATTTATGAACAATACATAAAAATAATAAAGATACTATCCTTAGTCGGGGCATTCATCACAGCATTCTGCTTTAGTGCAAGTGAAGAAATAGTTTTGATAATTTTCGGCAATCAATGGGCAGAATCGGTTGGCTGTTTTAAAATACTAGCAATATCGATTTTTTTTCAAATAACCTCTTCCAGTGCCGGATCGATTTATCTAAGTCTAGGCAATACAAAATTAATGTTTAAAAGCGGAATGATTTCTACTGTTCTAATGGTGTTTGGTATTGTCACCGGAGTTCTTTCCGGTGAGATTAATAGAGTCGCATTATATGTGACGATCGCATTGATCATTAGATTTATTATAGATTATTACTTCTTAATAAAAATATGTTTTGGCTATTCTGCTTCTAACTTTTATAGAATTTTTATTCCTGACATATGCATTTTGATCGCATTGCTCATGATCATGAAAGGGTCGAATATTATTGCCATTGACAATTTGCTCTTGTCGGCATTATACAAGTTCAGTGTTTGCTCATCGGCTTATATCATTTTGTTGTTTCTAACTAAACAATATAAATACTTCATCGTTCTATTACCCTTGAAAATACAGCAAAAATTTCATGATCATAGAAAACAAGCCGAATAGTTAAACCTAGTATTACCAGATTGTACAGTTAGAAAGGCGGGTTTACAATGAATAGTGTGGCAAGAAAAACTTTATTAAAAATTACAATTGTAATATTATTATTGACATCAACGTTGCTCGTATTCGATCACTACCAATATATTACTCAAATTTGGTCGATAGGTATTTATGAAGGAGATAGCATACAAAATTTGAAACCTGCTTCAAACATTCAGAATCCGATACTGCAAGCGTCGGATATTAATGATGTGAATGCACGTTTTGTGGCTGATCCTTTTATTATTAAAAGTAATGGAGAGTGGTATTTATTCTTTGAGATATATGATGTAAATCAGGCAAAAGGAGTGATTGGCCTTGCAACAAGTCGTGACTTAAAAAATTGGAAGTATGAAAAAGTGGTATTAAGTGAAGAATTTCACTTATCGTATCCGTATGTATTTATATGGAATAATGAATATTATATGCTTCCTGAAAAAGCTGCAAGCGGTTGCGTGAGTTTATACAAAGCTTCAGAATTCCCATATAAATGGGAACTGGTTAAAGACTTATTTCAAGGTGCCTATGTAGACTCCTCCATATTCAGATACAATAATTTGTGGTGGATCCTTGCTACGGAGAAGGGTGGAAATAATTTAACAAATGGCAACCTTCATTTATTCTATTCGGAAGACCTGCTTGGTGAATGGACAGAACATATAAAAAGTCCTGTTGTAAAAGACGATTTGAAAATTGCAAGGCCGGGAGGCAGAGTGATCGTTGACGGGAAGGATATCATTAGATTTGCACAGGACAATACTGAGACCTATGGGCGGAAAGTGATTGCATTTAAGATCAATGAATTGTCAAAAGAGCAATTTGAAGAACAAGAACTGGGGACCGTTATTGAGGAATCTCAGAAAAACAATACATGGAATGCAGATGGAATGCATACACTAGACGTTGCAAAACAGGATGAAATTGGTTGTATCGCTATAGTGGACGGTGAATATAATGTTAAACATAATGGTATCATAGAGATGTTAAAAGAAAAATTATCAATTAAATAAATTTTCAAACAGGAGGAAGTGAGACAACTTGAAAAAAACTATTCTTTTTGTCACTCCCGGATTGGGTTATGGAGGGGCGCCCAAGATGTTGGCGGCCCTTGCAAATCATTTTGCTCAGCAGGGCGATAAAACATATTTGTTTACATATGAAAATAATGTTATCAGACAAACCATCGATGATCGTCTGATACATATAAAATGCAAAAAAAATTATAAAATCCGAGGGCTCAGAAGATTTCTGCAAATCCTATCGATCAGGGCAATGATACGCGAAAAGAACCCTGATGTTGTGATATCTTTTGCCGACTATCCCAATCTCTTGACATTAATTGCAACAGTGGGCATTAAGGTCCCGGTTATTGTATCAGAGAGAGGGAACCCTTACTCAGATAACAGGGGAAAGATGTACAAATTCAATACATTCATGTACCAATTCGCTGATGGCATCGTATTTCAAACCGAAAAGGCCAAGGATTTTTTCAAAAGTACTATTAGAGAAAAAGCTGCTATTATACCCAATCCGGTTATTGTGAAAAATTTACCTGATCGATGGACAGGCGAAAGAAGAGATGAAATCGTTTCTGTCGGACGTTTTGAACTTGTTACAAAACGCCAGGATATATTACTCAAAGCTTTTAAAGACGTTATTTCTGATTATCCAAACATTAAACTCGTTTTTTACGGGGATGGGGAAGACAAAGATAAAATAAAAAATATAGCTGATGAACTTGGGATAACGGAACACGTCATTTTTGCGGGTGTAACTGATAATGTGTATGAGTCGATCAGATATTCACGACTGTTTATTCTATCTTCCGATTCGGAAGGGATACCAAATGCATTAATAGAGGCTATGTCTATTGGACTACCTTGTATCTCCACAGATTGCAGCCCCGGCGGAGCGAGGTTGCTGATTGATGATATGAAAAATGGGATTATTGTACCATGTGGCGATGCAGAGGCCTTGGCAGAGGCTATCATTTTTTTGTTGAATAATGATAAAAAAAGCGAAGAATTCGGTATTGAAGCCATGAAAATTATTGAAAAGTTTGAACCACGTAAAATATTCAAAATATGGGATACTTATATTGATGAAATAATTCGCGGGAGGGGTTTAGTTTGAATGGACAGGGATATTTGAAATATGATAGTGAAGCGAATCGAAGTATCCTCGGATATATTTTGCTTTTCACCTATATACTTTCAACATATATAGCACAGCCACCGATTATGTCATCAAAATTCAATTCATTATTTTTATATTTAATGATCGGATTTACATTGCTCAAAATAATTTCTGAATTAGGCGGGTTGAATATTAGATCTTATACGTATTGGTATCTGGGGCTGATTTTATATTCCATAATGACCTATTTATATTCCGAAGATTCTGGCGTGGTTTTAGAATCCTCGTATCAATTGGTCGTTGTTATCATTATTACATTTGTCATTACATATTATTTGAACGACACTGAAGATTTTCCCATTATCATTAATTATTTTGCCTTTTCTGGCATTATATTGTCAGCATTTTTGTTAAATATGGGATTAATAAGTTACGATTTAAGATTTAGGGAGGATATATTTGGTAATGCTAATGCATTTGCGCTAATAATTACGATTTCTGAAATTTGTTTGGTTTGGCTTTTCTTTTACGGAAACAAAAAATTAAAATGGATCTATGCCCCGATAGCGTGTTTAATGTTTTATTTTTTGCTATTATCAGGAGGACGAAAATTTATTATTGTCAGTTTACTTTTTGTATATATCATTATCATATTGAAATATTATAAAGCTCAGAAGAAGAAATTAGTGCTTTTCACTCTATTGTTTCTGTTAATATTAGTTGGAGTATATTTTGCAGTATTTCAATTCAAACCAATTTACAATGTAGTAGGTTACCGTTTTGAAGGTTTAATGAATGCAATTACCGGGCGCGGGAAAATAGACCTTTCAACGTTAAGACGAGAACGTATGATTGAATTTGGACTCGCCGCTTTTAAAGACAAGCCTTTATTTGGACATGGACTAGACAATTACAAAGTATTATATTTTATGAAAAGTGGTATTTATGATTATGCGCATAATAATTATATTGAATTGCTGGTTGATTTCGGGATCATCGGATTTTCATTGTACTACGGATATTTTGTTTATTTGATTTATCAATTGAGGAGAATTAAAAATGATCCTTCCGGGCTAAAAGATTTTTTTACGGGTCTATTATTAATACTGCTAGTGAATGATTACGGCGCAGTGACATATAACCTGATTCAGATACAGATATTATTGGCAATGGCCGGCAGTTATGTATGGATAAAAAGGAAACGTGAGATTGCGGAATGAAAGTCCATTGGACCTGTTGCAAAATTTGCATTTATCCAAACTTTGCAACGGGCTTTGTAACTACTTGATCACAACATGGTTGCGTTCAAATGTGCCAAGAGGCCATGGTCCTATGGCAGTTAAGCTGCCGGTATCAATATGGTTAATAATGGTGATATCGACAGGAGTTTTCAAATTTCTCATAGTATAAGCTAATTGGATACCATAACCTGCATTGTCGGATGTTATTAAGTTTTCAATAACAACATTTTGCATATACTCATTTGGATAGTTTGGCTCAAAATTCAAACCGGCTTCAGGCCTGTTGCCATTTGCATTGGTTAAGATGCAATTTTTTATTGTCAGGTTTTTAGCGCTGATTACCGAGATATTATCTCTTCGGCTCTTGTCTATCGTGACTCTTTCAATTAAAACATTATCGCAGTACATTACAGACGGCACGTTCGAATTAACTGCACTTCCGATATAAATGCCGTCACCCCAACAATTAGAGATGGAAATGTCCGCGATATATACATTCTTGCAGCCAAACATTGAAATTCCAAAACCCCATTCCCCGGTTGTGCCGTTATGTATCCATCTATCGCCTACAATCTTTCCGCCTTTGATTTCTACATTAGAAACCTGCCACATGTTTATAATATTGTACGAACCTGAGCTTACAGCCATAGATTTGAGCACAGCGTTGTTTGAAAGATGAAGTTTAACGTTACTCCTCATACTGATTTTTGTAAGAGGATTCACTAAATAGGTTCCATCCGGGATATTTATCGTTGCACCACCTATATCGCTGGCGTATTTAATAGCATTGTTTATTGCTGCAGTATCGTCAGTAATGCTATTTCCTTTTGCTCCATAGTCTTTAACGTTGATTTCCGAAATTCCCGAAGACCTGTCTAAGGAAACAACAGCTTCACCTCGGCTGATGTAGTTTTGAGGCTTAAACGTACTATCCTCGTACCCAAACATTATTTTTGCTTTAGCAACTGCTCCTACCGCACCTTTACTCCACGTTAAAGCCGATGCATCTTTGAACATGTCCGCAACTTTGGTATCAGACTGAAGATCTTCTATTTTTGTCAGGATCACAGCAGCTTCCTCCCGGGTGATTGGATTGTTGGGTTTCATTGTATTGTCCGGGTATCCTGCGATATATCCCGCTTTTATGGCAACCGCAATAGCATTTAAGTACCAATCGCCAATTCTGACATCTGAGAAAGACACTGCTTGTTTATCAGTATAACCATATGCTTTGTTTACCAAAGTCACAAATTCTGCCCTGGATATATTATTATTCGGACGAAATTGACCGTCCGGGTATCCCGAGGCAAATCCTTTGTCGACCCATACTTGAATTGTTGTACCTGCCCAATAATTAGATATGTCAGTTATTTCTGCAGCTTTTGTATAAGTTGGCATAGACATAGACAAAATAACGCAGAGTATAGTAATAATGGCTATTCTGTTTTTCATAATTTCATCACTCCTTTAACCGGCAAATTAGCAGACGCAATTAAACATTCCGAAACCAACTACTAATTGCATAATAAATCAAAACTATCAGAATGTACATACTGATAAATTGCATATCGAAGTCCTTCGTATTATAATGGAAAAAACTATTAATATGGAAAGCCAACAACTGCAGAAGGGAGCAAGGGTATTTATGGAGGTAAATTATAAGAAAGACAATTCTCTGAAGCACATCATAGGAATACTCGTAAAAAGGCTATGGATAATCATATTATGCACAGTGATCGGTACAGCTGGAACTTTCCTTATCAGCACATATATTATTGATAAGGAATACACTTCATCTGTTTCTATGTACGTAACTCCAAACATCGATAATCCAACCGCTGGAGAATCTCTCAATTATCTATATTATGCACAACAAATCGTAGGTACATACGCTCATGTCCTGAAGACAACTTCATTTTTGAAATCCATCTCCGATGCCACCAAACTTGGCTACAACGCAGAACAACTGGAAAAGATGATTGAAGTAGAGGTAGTTGACGAAACAGAAATCTTAAAAATAAGTGTTACGTCAAATTCACCGGGAGACTCTTATGAGTTGGCCAGTACTGCCGCAATCCTGGCTCCGAAGAAAATTTTAGAAATGAAGACTGCAAATTCTGTCAGTGTTGTAGATGAAGCGGTAATACCCGTTGAAGCAAGCAAACCAAACATCCTGATAAATACGATTATTGGCTTTGTATTAGGCTTGGGATTCGGATACTTGATTGTGAATATTTTGGAATTATTTGATAACCGTATAAAAGATGAAGATGACTTCTTAAGGAACTACGAATTACCGATTTTGGGAATTATACCAAAAATAAAAAAGGAAGAAGGAGGGCAAAACTTATGACAACATTGAATAAAAATCATAAGAATAATAAAAACAACAATTTTAAATCGCCTTCTTTATCTGACAGTGTCAATTCTCGTATGGTTACCGTAAGGGAACACTTCATAAAAAATACTGACCACTTTGAAGCACGGATTGCTAAAGACTATACGAGTTCTTCTGTGAAGGAAGCATATAAGATCCTAAGCACAAATTTGGCTTTATCGCTAAATAAAGAAGGTTGCAGAAGGGTAATAATAACCAGTGCATTACCAAATGAGGGGAAAACAACGAACTGTTTCAATTTAGGAATTGCTTTGGCTCAAATGAACTCAAAAGTCTTATTAATTGACAGTGATCTCAGAAAACCAGCATTATATAAACTGTTTTCTCTTTCAAAAGGCCCAGGATTTTCTGAAGTACTGGCGGGGGGGCTATCATCGGCCGAAGCGATTCAAACAACAGGATACTCAAATCTTCAAGTTCTCAGCGCAGGCGAGACTCCAACTAATCCAGTGGAGCTTTTAGGCAGCGCTGCAATGCGGGAGTTAATTAGTGAGGCATCAGAGCAATATGATTTTGTATTACTTGATATGCCACCGGTTAACCTTGTGGCAGACGTATTAACGATTTCTGAATTGGTCGACGGAACAGTGCTGGTTGTCAGAGAGGGAGAAACGAAGCACCCTGAATTTCAGCGCGCCTTATCCAGCTTAAAATTCGCACATGCTAAGATTCTTGGTATTATATTGAATGATGTTAATATGAATAGAATCTATGGTTCGCAATATGGATATGGAAAATATAGCAATTACTATCGCTAAAAATTACAAAACTAATTATAACAGATTTGATTTGCAGGGTGACAAAATGATTACGAATCTATTTGAAGAGATATTGAATAAAACGGAGAAAATATCGCTTATTGGCTTGGGATATGTTGGCATACCAATAGCTGTCGCATTCGCCAGAAAAGCAGAAGTGATTGGCTATGACCAAAACAGAGATAAAATTGAACTATATAAAAACGGAATAGACCCAACAAAGGAAGTTGGAGACCATAAAATAGAATTGACCTCCATTGATTTTACATCTGATGAAACTAGACTGCGGGAAGCGAAGTTCCACATTGTTGCAGTCCCGACTCCTGTAAACGCTGACCACACACCAGACCTGAAGCCGATTGAATCTGCCAGCAGAACCTTGGGCAGGAACTTAACAAAGGGGTCTGTCGTTGTTTATGAATCTACTGTCTATCCGGGGGTGACCGAAGAGATCTGTGTCCCTATTCTGGAGGGAGCATCCGGTCTGAAATGCGGTTTAGATTTTAAAATCGGATATTCTCCTGAACGTATCAATCCCGGTGACAAGCTTCACAGATTGGAACATATAGTAAAAGTAGTTTCGGGAATGGACGAAGAAACGCTTGATATAGTAACAAAGGTTTATGAGCTTGTCATTGAAGCAGGTGTTTACAAAGCAGAAAGTATCAAAGTAGCTGAAGCTGCCAAAGTAATTGAAAATTCACAAAGAGACATAAATATCGCTTTCATGAATGAACTTTCGATTATTTTCAACAAAATGGGTATCGATACCAAATCGGTACTTAAAGCCGCAGGAACGAAATGGAACTTCCTTAAGTATGCGCCCGGTTTGGTTGGAGGCCATTGCATCGGAGTTGACCCATACTATTTGACTTACAAAGCAGAGCAATTGGGATACCATTCTCAAATAATTCTATCCGGTAGACGGATTAATGATTATATGGGCCATTATGTAGCTGAAAATCTCGTGAAGAAATTGATTAAAGCCGATGTACCAATCAGAAATGCAAAAGTAGGTATTTTAGGTTTTACCTTTAAGGAAAATTGCCCGGACACTAGAAATACTAAAGTAATTGACATCGTTAATGAGCTTAACGAATATGGGATTTCCCCTGTAATTACAGATCCGAAGGCCAATCCGGAGGAAGCGAAGAACGAATATGGAATCAAGTTAATGGAAATGAATGAAATCGGAGAACTTGATGCAATCGTCATAGCCGTTGCTCATGAGGAATTTATGAATCTCTCCATGGATGACTTCAGTAAACTTTTTAACGATAACCCTGACCAAAAGAAGACTCTCGTTGATGTAAAAGGCATCTTAGACAGAAATGCCTTTGAGAATGCTGGCTATATATATTGGAGACTCTAACAATGGGATATCAAAACTTGAAGTTTGAAGAGGGTGAGGCGTTCCTTATTACTGGAGGTGCAGGATTCATAGGCTCAAACCTCTGCGAAGCCATATTGGGAATGGGACATAAAGTAAAATGCCTAGACAATTTTTCGACTGGAAAAAGAGATAATATTGAGATGTTTTCCGATAATCCCAATTGTTCCATTATTGAGGGAGACATTAGAGATTTCGATACCTGTGTTGAAGCGTGCAAAGATGTAAAATATGTACTTCATCAAGCCGCTTGGGGAAGCGTACCCAAAAGCATAAGGATGCCTTTGGAATACGGACAAATCAATATCATGGGAACCCTGAACATGATGGAGGCGGCAAGGCAAAATGGTGTTGTAAAGTTCGTATATGCTTCCAGTTCCTCGGTGTATGGGGATGAGCCCACACTCCCAAAGAAAGAAGGAACAGAGGGAAATCCGATTTCGCCGTATGGATTAACGAAAATGGTCGATGAGGAATATGGG
>CALBZG010000103.1 GCA_937889655.1 uncultured Clostridia bacterium | reverse complement strand
CATAGATGGAGTGGGCCTTTTGCATGCAGGCATCTCTAAGTATCTTATCTGCATCCTTGATTTTAGGCGGATATTTCCCGACTGGTACCGGTCGCAGCACCTCCACTGTATCCGCTATCAGTCTGGTGTTGCTGACTACCACTTCATAGGCGATCTCCTCACCAAGGTAGCTGAATTCATCCAGCATCTCCTGGGTCGTTCTTAAATACAGGCCTTTTCCGCCTTCGGCATCCTTATACCCCTGTCCGGTCTGTATGATCTTTCTATAAATGGCATCTTCAGGATCGGTGTAATGAGAATCCGTCGTTGCAACAACAGGTTTTCCGATTTCCTTTCCGATTCTCACAGTTATTCTATTCAGTTCCTTTAATTGCTCTTTATCAGCCAATTTCCCCTTATCAATCAAAAATTGATTATTAACGAGCGGCATGATTTCCAGATAATCATAAAAATCCGCGATTTGTTTTACTTCCTTATCGCTTTTGCCGTTGATCAAAGCTGTAAAAAATTCACCTGCTTCGCACGCAGAACCGATGATGATCCCCTCTCTTTTGGATGCAAGCAGAGACTTCGGGATCCTCGGTCTCTTTTTGTAGACATAGTTCAAGTGGGATTCCGATACAAGCTCATATAAATTGCGAAGGCCTTTCTGGTTTTTAGCAAGAAGGATGATGTGATACGCATTGCCTTTGACTTCGAAGCTTCCTTCTCGGCCTGTATCATCATACAAATACCCCTCCATGCCGTAGATCACCTTCAGATCCACGGGATGCCCCTTGTCATGCAGCGCATGGAATGCTTCAGGAAATGCATGAACGACACCATGGTCGGTGATAGCGATTGCGTCCTGGCCCCAGGCGGCCACAGTCTTCAAAAGATTTGAAACATCATTCAGTCCGTCGTTCTCACTCATTTTAGTATGGCAATGCAGCTCCACACGCTTCACCGGAGCTGTATCTTCCCTTAAGGTAGTAGCGCCGATTTCTATAGCGAGGGTTTTCAGCACGAGAGTATTGTCGAAAGTATCCCATTCCGGTTGTCCCAGGACCTTAATAGAACTCCCGTTTTCTAATTTTTCGTCAAGCTCTTTCCACTTTTCATCAGAACAAAAAAGTTTACAGCATAAGGAGGTGGTTTTATCCGTTATGAGCAGAGACACCATTCTTTTGTCGCTTTTGATGCTTCGAACGTCCTTCTTGAACAGGATGCCTTTGACGGCTGCTTTTCCCATCTCCACATTCAGACTGGATATAGATACGATTTCCTCTTTGATGGGTTTACCTAATATCCCCTTTTCAGAAGCGAAGTTCGCTTTTGGGCTCACAGGCTTGATTTTTTTTGAGGCTTCTCTCTGTTTTTCCTCAGTTGCTTTCAATTCCTGGAAAACCTGAACTCTTCTGGCTTCAAGGGTCTCGTCGTACCGTTCCTTATGGTTTTCAAAACACACAGAGGTTCTCATGCCAAATTTTTCGTTAAGCAGGCCCGAGAATTTTGATGCAAGATGCTCGTTGAGTTTTTCTGCCGCCGTATCGCCCAAAACGTAAATAGTCGTTGTGCCGGGAGCGCCACCCGTTGAGGGCTCATAGAAGAACTCTTCAGGTATGATCGTATTTGTGATGGCAGTATATTTCCCGTTGACCTCCCGGATCATATGGGGCAGGTATAATCTTATGATTTCTTCAGGCGGCAAAATGAGATCTTCATACTCAAAAACAAAATCGATCCGGGTCAGACCCTCCACTTTGCAGCTGATGGCTTTCTTGATATCGTCGATGTCACTTTCAGGTATGATGAAATTCAGCTTGATGGCGAGTTTAAGTGTATCCCCGCTTTTATTGACAGTTGCCTTTGTGATGCTGATCCGGCATTCCTCTTTGTTATGAGTATATAATTTTTCCCAAGAAATTGTATTGCGTATCAGGTCGAGCATTCTATGTTTGATCCTTCCGGTTAATTACTAATTCGATGATTTCACTAACGATATTCTTCTCTTCAACAGTTTTGATGATTTTACCTTTTCGGAAAATGACACCTTTACCCAGACCGCAAGCAACACCATAGTCGGCTTCTCTTGCTTCTCCCGGTCCGTTGACAGCGCACCCCATAACCGCCACAGTAATCCTTTGGCTGCTATTGTCGTGCACTCGTAATGCCGATTCGATCTCATCGGCTATTTTTTCCAAATCGACCTTGGTTCTTGCGCAGGTGGGGCATGATATTACTTGAATGCTGTTCCTGAGTCCAAGGCATCGCAGCAGCTTTTGAGCAAACAGCACTTCTTTGACCGGATCTCCTGTCAAAGAAACTCTTATGGTATCCCCGATTCCCAAAAGCAGCAACGCACCGATCCCCGCTGCCGATTTTATTTGCCCGGTTTCGATGGTGCCGGCTTCCGTCACACCCACATGCAGCGGGTATGCCGTCTTTTGAGCCAACAGCCTGTAGGCATCGAAATTCATCTTCACGTCGGATGATTTTACCGACACAATGATATCGCCGAAGTCCAGATTCTCTAAAAGCACTATGTTCTTCAATGCGCTTTCGACGATTCCTTCCGCGGTGACTCCGTTATATTTTTTCAGTATTTCTTTTTCCAGAGACCCGGAGTTTACTCCCACCCGAATCGGAATATTCCTTTCTTTCGCTGCTTTGACAACAGCAGCCACTTTTTCAGTACCCCCGATATTGCCCGGATTGATCCTGATTTTATCTGCTCCTGCCCGGATCGATTCGATAGCAAGCCTGTAATCAAAATGGATATCCGCCACCATGGGTATTTCAGAAAATTCTCTGACTCTATTTTTGATTTTACTAAAAGCCTCGGCCGATTCCTGATCCGGAACAGAAAGTCGCACGATATCGCAGCCCGCAGCTACCAGATTTTTGATTTGCTCTGTGCATGCTTCAACATCCCGCGTGTCCTTGTTGGTCATGGATTGTATACTGATGGCGGCTCCCCCGCCAATCGCTACGTTGCCGCAAAAAACCTGTTTCGTCATTTCCCACCTATTATTGGAACAATAAAACGCAATATATCATGCCAGGTCACGTAAACCATTAATGCCAGCAGAAGAATGATTCCCGCCCGGTGAATATTTGCTTCAATGTCATCAGTAATCGCTTTACCAGTAATTTTTCTTACGGCTAGGAACAGCAATCGGCCACCATCCAGTGCCGGGAATGGAAGCAAATTGATCATCGCGAGATTGAGGCTGATAAGCGCTGCTAAATACGCCACATATTGGACGCCCATTTTGGCCGAATCCCCCACTAAATAGACGATTCCGACGGGGCCCGTTAAATCAGAAGCGGCAACGTCTCCCGCAAATAGCTGCTTTAAGATGTCGGCCATGGCCACTGTCATCATCCAGGTAGACCTGAAGCCGTCTTCGATGGCGGTCAGAGGTTTCTTTTCCGTTACCGGCAAGACTCCTATGATCGTCCTTCCATCCTCGGACTCAGCGGTTTCTGTCTGCAGAGTCATCGGCTGCCCGTTTCTTTCGATGCTGACTGAAATGTCAGTGCCGGGTTGAAGCGAACCTATTACCGTATATATATCATCCCATTCTTTTATATCACTTCCATTGATGGCCCGTATCTCGTCGCCCGGTATAATGCCGGCAGCGGCTGCAGGGCTCTCAGGGGATACTTCCCTGATCTCATTGGTGGGATAGCCTGCAGAGAACAAGAGCACGGAAAGTATGACGATGGTCAGTGCCACATTCATCAGAGAGCCGGCGGCAAGGATGATCCCTCTCTGCCAGGCGGCTTTTTTGTTGAACGCATTGTCATCATCAGAGTCTTCATCTTCCCCTTCCATGGCGCAAAATCCACCGATAGGCACAAGCCTCAATGAATACTGAGTTTCTCCCACCTGTTTTTTAAGCAATACCGGTCCCATGCCCAGGGCGAACTCATTGACCTTGACCCCAAACGCCTTTGCAGTGACGAAATGCCCGAGCTCGTGGACAAAAATCAGAACGGCAAAAACGATCACCGAATATATAAATGTCGTCATATCGATCTTGCCTCCCTGTCTATTTCCATGATCTCGTCAATACTTAAGTTATAAACCGGTTCATGCCTGTGCATAGCTTGTTCAATACCTTCCTGTATGTCGAGAAATTTGATTTTACCATCTATGAATCGCTGTACCAGAACTTCGTTCACGCCATTCATGACCACTGGATAGCTGCCGCCTTTTCGGCAGGCCTCTCTTGCCAGATCCATGCATCTGAACGTCACATTATCCGGCTTTTCAAAAGTCAGATTTCTTCCTTCCTCCAGAAGATTGAGTGAAGGGAAATCATTTTCTAATCGCTCAGGATATGAAAAAGCCAAGGACAACGGAACCCTCATATCGGGCCGGCCCATCTGCGCCATCACTGATGTGTCACTGAATTCCACCATGCTGTGCACGATGCTTTGTGGATGGACCACCACCTCTATATCATGCTCATCCACATCAAAAAGCCATTTTGCTTCGATTATTTCCAAGCCTTTATTCATCATTGTGGCAGAATCCACAGTAATTTTGCTGCCCATTTTCCATTTGGGATGGCAAAGAGCCTGTGACGGAGTTACTGATTTCAGCATATCGATGCTATAGCCCCTGAATGGACCTCCGGAAGCTGTCAATATCAAACGTTTGATCTTCTTCCCATCATTACCCATCAAGCATTGAAAAATGGCGCTATGCTCACTGTCCACAGGCAGCAGATCAACCCCTTTTTCTTTTACTTTCTTCATGATCAGTTCCCCTCCTGCTACGAGGGTCTCTTTATTGGCAAAGGCAATATTATGTCCTGCCTCGATAGCATGATACGTCGGGACCAGACCACGAATGCCCATCAGGGAGTTGAGAAGCAAGTCACATTTGCTCACAGCAGCGGCTATTAAGCCCTCTTCTCCAAAAGCGACCTGGATATGCGGATATTCCTTTGCGATGTGCAACGCCTGAGTTTCCTTTTCAACCACAACAAGCTCAGGGCTGAATTCTTTGATTTGGGATTTCAGTTCATCGATCCTCGTGGCGCAGGAAAGCACTGTGATCTGAAATAAATCAGGATTGGCCCTGACAATATCCAGTGCCTGACTTCCGATGGACCCGGTGCTCCCCAATATCGCGATACGCTTCATTCCTTACCTCTTACATCATGAAAAAAACTATATAGTAATAAACCATTGGTGCTGTGAACAATATGCTGTCAAAACGGTCAAGTATCCCTCCGTGGCCTGGTATCAGATTTCCATAGTCTTTTATGCCAAGCTTGCGTTTGAATATGGATGCTGTCAAATCGCCGAACTGGGATATGATGCCCCCGAGAATTCCGATTATTACTGAATGCATCAATAGTTCCGGCGCAAAGACCAAAGCAAATGCCGTACATAGTGCAACACTCCCGATTGTCCCTCCGACAGAGCCTTCAATGGTTTTTTTAGGACTTATCTCCGGGCACAATTTATGTTTCCCAAATAAGTAGCCTGAAAAATATGCAAAAATATCTGTCCCGAAGGCTGTAAGAAGTATAAGCCATACAAGAATGCCGTATGGAGTACGTTCCGTCAGCGCCACATGGATGCTGAAAAAAGGAATGTAGAGCACTCCTACCGCCGTTACCAGCGCATCCTCAAGGCGCCTTGCGGGAAAATTAATAAATAAATATAAAAGACTCGCCATGATGACAGCAAAAAACCACATCATCATCCACTGGCTGTTAGACCCGATATTGATGATCGCATACAAAGCAAAGGTCAAAATTGCACCGACCGTAAAGCTCGGTTTGATGCCTGCGCTTTTAAACGCGCTGTAAAACTCCCTGACCCCGATGATACCGATGATCAGGCAGGCTGCCTGAAGCACATAGCCGCCGATGTATACGATAATAAGCAGCGGTGCCAGTATCAAGCCGGATAATATTCTTGTTTTCAATGTTGAGGACCTCCTGTCGAAACCTTCATTATCTGCCCTTGTTTACAGCGGGCCTTCCTCCGAAACGCCTGTCCCGGCACTGATATTCTTCTATACAGTTCTCGAAAATTGATGGCGTAAACTCAGGCCATAACGTATCCGTGAAAACAAACTCGCTATAGGCTGATTGCCACAGCAGAAAATTGGAAAGCCTTTTTTCTCCGCTGGTTCTGATCACAAGATCCGGATCCGGAATACCATATTTTCCGGTATACAATTCCTCTGAGATTCTGTTCGCATCCAACTCTTCAATGGACTCCTCCCCATTTGAAACCTTCTCTGCCAACCTTTTCACAGCGTCGACGATTTCCTGCCGGGATCCATAGTTGAGAGCGATGCTGAAATGCAGTCCCGTATTGTCTTTTGTAAGCTCCAAAGTCTTTTCTATACGGTCTATCGCATCAAAAGGGAGGGCTTTGTAATCCCCCAGAATCGTTACTTTTACATTGTTCTGATGCAATTCCTTCAGTTCATTGTCCACAAAATAAACCAACAGATTGAAGATCCCTCTCACTTCTTCTCTGCTGCGCTTCCAGTTTTCGGTGGAAAAGGCATAAACCGTAAGATATCTAACACCCAAGGCAGAGGATTTCTTGACGATCTCCTTCATGGCCTTCATGCCAGCGGTATGACCTGCCATTCGCGGCAGATTTTTCCGCGCTGCCCACCGTCCGTTCCCATCCATCACAATGGCAACGTGAATCGGGATCCTTTCACTATCAATCATTTAAATATACCGCCATCTCATTTCAATCGTTTTGATAAAAAGAGGCCTTTATCAGACCTCCAGGATTTCCTTCTCTTTAGCTGCTATAATATCGTCGATATCTTTAATGCCTTTATCTGTCTCCTTCTGGATCGCATCAAGGTCATGCTTCAAATCATCTTCGGTAATTTCTGCCGCTTTTTCCTGCTTTTTAAGATCCTCATTGGCATCCCTTCTTAGGTTTCTAACGGCCACCTTTGCATCCTCGCCCATCTTTTTGACCAGCTTCGTCAGTTCTTTACGTCTTTCCTCCGTGACCTGCGGAATCACCAGTCGTATATTCTTCCCGTCGTTGCTTGGATTGATGCCCAAATTAGCTATATTGATGGCTCTTTCAATGGCAGGAATTGATTTGGGATCGAAAGGTGTTATCATAAGCGTCCTCGGATCTGGAACCGAAATGTTGGACAGGTTTTTCAGCGGTGTCATAGTGCCGTAATAATCCACCAGGATTTTATCTATAAGGGCCGGATTTGCACGTCCTGCTCTTACACTGTTCAATTCTTCCTTCAAAAACAACAGACTCTTTTCTACTTTCTCTTTTGTGAATGCCAATACGTCTACGCTCATTTGGAATTTCCTCCTTTTTTATAGTGTGAAGATTATTGATGATATCTATGTGATCAATGTTCCGATCTTTTCTCCGCAGACTGCCCTCAGCATATTGCCCTCAGTGGCGATGCCAAAAACATGAACAGGGATATTATTGTCCTTGCATAAGCTGGCAGCTGTCGAATCCATAACGCCCAGCCCCATTTCCAGGATTTCCTGGTGAGTGATGACATCGAATTTTTTTGCATTTGGATCTAATTCAGGATCCGCGCTGTAAACTGCATCGACTTTTTTCGCCAGCAGAAGCATGTCTGCTTCGATCTCCGCCGCTCTCAGGGCAGCTGTGGTATCTGTCGAAAAGAAAGGATTGCCTGTTCCAGCTCCAAAAATTACAATATCGCCGTCTTGAAGCTGCTTGATGGCCTTCCTTCTGATGTAAGGCTCTGCCACTTCCTTCATTTCGATCGCTGTATGCACTCTCACCGGCAGCCCTTCAGCTTCGATGGCGTCCTGCAAGGCCAAAGCGTTCATGACCGTTGCCAGCATGCCAATGTAATCCGCTGTAGCTCTATCCATACTCTTCGAGGTTCTTCCGCGCCAGAAATTCCCGCCACCGACCACGATTGCGACCTGGACGCCCAACTCATGGATGGATTTCACCTCTCTCGCCACTCGGCAAAGGAATTCGCCGCTTAATCCGGACTTGCTCTCCCCCGCCAGTGCTTCTCCGCTGACCTTCAGTATGACTCTTTTGTATTTAGGTTCCATTACCCACTCCTTGCCGTTATGTGTATACACTACCTGCTCAGATTTAACAGAGATTATTATACCACAAAAGCATCGTCGCCAACAGTGAATTATGCTTTTTGTAAGCCGTCAATTGAGTCAGTTGAATCAATCTCCGAATTTTCCGCTCATGTGTTCAATGGATATTCGAACAGCTACGCAATTGTCCCATTCCTCTTTGATATATTCTCTGCCTTTTTCAATGAAATCAGCAGAGTACTTCTTCAAGATGCTTTCCAGCGCGTCCCTTTTTGATTCTTCATTCACGAGGATCTCTGCTTTGCCAAAAACGATGACACTCTTGTACAGGGTGTTGAAATCTTCAGCTATAATGTTGTCCTGAGCTGTCACGCAAAAGGAGACCTTCGGTTCATTCTGTATTGCATCCAGCTTATGTCCTTCCGTTGCGCTGTGAAAGTAAATATTGCCCTCGTCGTACACATAGCTGACTGGAACGGTATATGGATATCCTGAGTCTCCAATCACGCCCAAAACGCCATTGGTGCCGGCCTTTAGTATCGAAACGGCCTGATCCTGATCCATTTTATTGCCTATCCTTCTCATTTCTCTGAACATACATTCACCCCATTCATTATTCATTTAAATTGTGTCATCAAATGCATAAAAAATTTATTAATACAAAAAAAGAGCATCTCATCTGAGTGAACAGAGTTGAAGCTCTTTATTGCGATCAGGATTTATTTGCCCATCTGTTTTGCCACTTCCTCGGCAAAATTCTCTTCTTTCTTCTCTATGCCTTCTCCAACTTCATATCGGATCATGAAAGCAACTCTGATCGGCTTGCCAATTTCTGCAGCAACCTTATCTACATATTGTTTCACTGTCAGTTCGCTGTCCTTCACGAATTTCTGTTCAGTAAGACAAACTTCCTTGAGTTCCTTCTTGATCTTGCCTTCAACGATCTTGGCAACCATGTCGCCTTTCTTTCCTTCGTTGATAACAAGCTGGGTCATGATTTTCTTCTCGTTTTCGATGTAGTCAGGATCAACGCTGGTCTCATCCACAAATTTTGGATTCATTGATGCAACCTGCATTGCGAGATCTCTTCCAACTGTCGCGATTTCTTCCACGGATGCTTCAGTTTCAAGTCCCACCAACACAGCGATTTTGCCGTTGCTGTGAAGGTAACCTGCATATTTGCAGCCCGGAGCCTCTGCCTTGAAGTAGCGACGAAGGTTCAGGTTCTCACCGATCTTGGCGATTTTGCTCTGAAGAGCTATTTTGATGTTATCCGTATCATCATAAGGAAGCTCCATGAACTTCTCAATGTCATTGTCCTCTGCCATAAGAGCTTTATCTGCCAGAGTCTCGACAAATGTAATGAATTCTTCATTCTTTGCCACAAAGTCAGTCTCTGAATTAACTTCAATAACGGCGGCCTTGGTTCCGTCTTCATTGAACGCCAATCTTACAAGCCCTTCTGATGCCACACGGTCCGCTTTTTTTGCAGCCTTTGCCAAGCCTTTTTCACGAAGCAGCTCAACAGCTTTTTCCATATCTCCGTCTGCTTCCATGAGGACATTTTTGCAATCCATCATTCCTGCGCCGGTCATTTCACGCAGTTCTTTTACCATCTGTGCTGTAACAGCCATTTATATTACCTCCGATTATTGTTATATTGTATCCCCTGGCCAAAACAATTTATGCTTCTTCAGCTTCCTCGGTTGCTTCCTCAGCCGCTGCTTCTGCCTGTTCTGCCGGACCTTCATCATAGCTCTCGCCCTGATTGGCTTCTATGATGGCATCCGCCATGCAGCTTGCAATCAGCTTGACGGCTCTGATGGCATCGTCATTTGCAGGGATCACATAATCAACATCGTCCGGATCACAGTTTGTGTCAACGATTCCAATGATCGGAATACCAAGGATCCTTGCTTCTTTCACTGCGATCCTTTCCTTTTTCGGATCGACAACGAACAATGCTCCAGGCATGCCTTTCATGTCTTTGATTCCACCCAGGAATTTTTCCAGCCTTTCCAATTCAAGACGCAGCTTGCTGACTTCCTTCTTTGAAAGCTTTTCAAAGGTTCCGTCAGTCTCCATTGCTTTTATTTCATTCAGCCTTGCGATCCTTCCGCTGATGGTCTTATAGTTTGTAAGCATCCCGCCCAGCCAACGTTCGCTGACGTGGTACATTCCACATCTGCTTGCTTCATCAACGATTGCAGACTGCGCCTGTTTCTTTGTTCCAACAAACAGCACAGGTTTTCTGGTTTCGCCGATCTGTCTCATAAAGTCGTAAGCTTCTTCGATCTTCTTGACGGTCTTCTGTAAGTCAATGATATAGATCCCGTTTCTTTCTGTGAAGATATAAGGAGCCATTTTAGGATTCCATCTTCTTGTCTGGTGGCCAAAGTGTACGCCGGCCTCTAATAATTGTTTCATTGATACTACTGCCATTTTGTTCCTCCTTGGTTTTCTTTCCTCCACCGGATTCGGGCATTTTCAAACCAAGACTCCGGTGTGCGAATTCAAAATAATTTTCCCGTTGGTTTACTTTCGATCCCCAACGTGACCGATTGGTATTATATAATAAAACCGCTGCAAACGCAACGGTTTTTTGATTTCTAGCCTTCTCTTTTATAAGTTATAAGATCTTCGGCGATTTCGTGAGCCGCGATGGAAACCGGTTTGTCTATATCAGCCTCCGTCAGTTTAGGTTTGCCGTTCACAATGTCCCGCGCACGTTTTGCTGCAAGGATCACCAGGGTATATCTGGAATCCGCTTTTTTCCTGATTTCATTGATTGATGGATATAACATTTAAATCTCCTCCTTATATTCCTCGATCAGTTTATAGATATCCGCTGATACTCTTGAATGTTCGGCGATCATGATCGCCTTGACTCTATTTACCGCCTCGTTCAACTGATCATTTATCACGCAATAATCATATTTATCGATATAAGAAACCTCCTTAAGAGCCTGGGCCATGCGCATATTGATGGCTTCTGTGCTTTCCGCGCCCCTGCCGGTTATTCTCTTTCTGAGTTCCGTCATTGACGGAGGCAGTATGAATATGAATATTCCCTTCGGGCAGGTCTTCTTTACATTGACAGCGCCTTTGATGTCTATGTCAAGCAGTACATCCTTCCCTTCTTCGATGGCATCGAAGACAAATTTTTTCGGTGTGCCGTAGCAGTTTTCAAAATTGATAGCGTGTTCCAACAATGCATCCTCTTCCAGCGCCTTATCGAACTCCTGCCTCGAAACGAAGTAATAATCGACTCCTTCCACTTCGCCTTCTCTGGGTTTTCTAGTGGTCATGGATACAGAAAACACGATATTGGAATCTTTGAGCAGTTCTCGGCAAATGGTTCCCTTGCCGGCTCCGGAGGGCCCGGAAATAATAAATAGCTGGCCTTTGCGCATAATATCTCCTTTGTTGCTTGTGTAATTTGTCATTATAGCATACCAGACAATACTAATCAACCTCGATATGGCCCGATTTTTGAATGCATTCGATTTCTGTAATTTCCCATTTATTATATCATTCTATGTTCTGGACCTGTTCCCTGATCTTTTCAATTTCTGATTTGATATCCAGCATTGAGCTGGTAATATCCATATTGTTTGCCTTGGATCCGATTGTATTGGCTTCCCTGTTCATTTCCTGCACAAGAAAGTCCAGCTTTTTACCATCAGGCTGAGCGCTTTCACCAATGATTTTTACCAGCTGAAGCATATGGCTGTCAAGCCGCACCAGCTCCTCAGTAATATTCGATTTGTCAGCGAAAATCGCAGCTTCGATAAGTATTCTGTCTTCCGGGATCGAAACGCTGTTTCCGATCAATTCTATTATTCTGTCCTTTAGTTTTTCTGCATATAGTTTTGCGGCATCCGGCACTGCGGCGGCTATTTCATTAGTCTTGTTTCTGATCAGTCCTGCTCTCATAATCAAATCTTCGGCCAATTTATTGCCTTCGATGCATCGCATTTCATCAAGCTTACCGCAAGCCTCCCTGATCGGGATCAGGATATGAGCTAAAAGCTCTTCTTCATCCTCCACATCCGGGATGGCTTTCATGACGTCCGGAAGACTTGCGATCAACCTAAGGTCAACATCGCCGCTCAGGCCAAAAGTTTCCTTCAGCTCGATCAGGTTCTCGTAGTATTGTTTTGCAACCATAGTGTTGAGTTTGACGTTGATATCATTTTCGGTTATATTTTCAACTATGATCGATACTTCGACCTTGCCTCTGCGGATCGTTTCTTTTACGGCATTCTTGATCTTTTCTTCAGCGAAAGAATACCTTCGAGGCATCTTCACCGTAATGTCACTGTAACGATGGTTTACGGTTCGTATTTCTGCGATGATGTTTCTTTTCCCGTCCGAATACTCTCCTCTTCCAAAACCGGTCATGCTTTTTATCATCTTATTTTTTCTCCCATTCTTGTAAAATATATGATAACATTGCAATTATACATTATAAGGAAAGGTTTTACAAATGGCTTTTGATGGCATCGTAACCACCGCGATCGTAAATGAATTGCGGGACAAACTGGAGGGCGGCAAAATAGAAAAAGTTTATCAGCCTGATGCTGACGAACTTGTCTTTAACATTCACACGAATCAGGGTAATGTGAAGCTTTATATGTCCTGCAACCCTGCGCATGCCAGGGTTTGCCTTATGACCGAATCCCTTCAGAATCCCGAACAGCCCATGGCGTTTTGCATGCTGCTGAGAAAACACCTCTCGGGAGGCAGGATAACCGGCCTTCGTCAGAAAGATACCGAGAGGATCATAGAATTTGAAATTGAAACCTTAAGTGAAATGGGTTTTTCCGTCAAAAAAAGACTCTTGGCCGAAATTATGGGAAAACACAGCAATATCATCCTGATCGATGATGAGTCCGGCAAAGTCATCGACTCTATCAAAAGAATCTCCCTGGATGTCAATAGAGTTCGTCAGATACTGCCGGGCAAGATTTATCAATATCCTCCGGACCAGGGGAAAACGCCCCTGGCGCAAGTCGACAAAGCGCTTTGCGATCAAATCTGTTCAGCCGGAGGCTCTTTAGCATCGAATATACTAAATTCTGTTCAGGGCATGTCTCCCATACTATGCAGTGACATGGCAGAACGTCTGGAAATGTCGGGGAATGCAAGAGATGGAGAAGTTTTATTCAAAGAATTGTCCAATATGCAAAACCGGCTTATGACAAACGATATCACTCCTTCAGTCTATTTGAATGATAAGGGCGTTCCAATTGAATTCCACGTCCTCAGACTGTCTTCCATTTCCGGCAGTTTCCAATCGGAAGAGTTCAGTACTCCAAGCCTCGCAATCGAATATTTTTTTACAAACAAAGAGTCTTCGAACCGTGTCAAACAGAAATCCAATGATCTGGAGCGGGCCATCAAAACCGGTCTGGAAAAGCTATATTTAAAAAAGCAGCGTCTGTCCGAGGAATTATTGAAAGCTGAAAATTCCGACGACATGCGGCTTTACGGTGAACTGATCACAGCGAATCTGCACCTCATTCAGCCTGGTTCCGATAAGGTGACCCTGAGAAATTACTACAACGATAGGGATGTCACGATCCCCTTGGACAAAAGATTCAATGCTGTTAAAAATGCCCAGATCTATTTCAAGAAATATGGAAAATCCAAAATTTCCATCAAGGAAAAGACGCTGCAGCTTCAAGAAACCGACCGCGACATAGAATACCTTGAATCTGTCATGGCCTTTATCGAAGCCGCCCAAAGTCCGGATATCCTTGACGAAATTAAAAGTGAATTAGTGGCTAATGGATACCTCCGGAAACGAAAAAATGCATTTGAAAGCAAAAAGAAAAAATTGACCCTGATGGAATACAGGACCCGGGAAGGCTCAAGAGTCATTGCAGGGAGAAACAATACTGAGAACGACCACTTGACTTTCAGGATGGCAGGCCCAAAGGACTACTGGTTCCATACCAAAGATATTCCGGGGTCCCATGTGATTTTATTTACCGAAGGAAAGCCGTTGACAGAAGATATGATTTATGAAACTGCATCCATCGCCGCTTTTCACAGCAAAGCAAAAAATTCCCAGAATGTTCCCGTAGATTACGTTCAGGTGCGTTATGTAAAGAAGCCCAGCGGGGCCAAACCCGGAATGGTGATTTTTACAAATAACCGCACAGTCTATGTGGATCCGAGGCTTCCCGGGGCAAACGAACTTGAATAAGTCGCAAATATTCGGCCAATAGGCTTGACCTTTGCTTATTTATGACTTATACTAAATATTACCATGCCCGTTCATGTGGTGTAATAAAAATATTATTTGGAGGGTATAAAAATGAACAAGAATTTATGTGTTTTGTGCAAAAGCGATTACAAACTGAAAGAATTCCACGGCGGATACATCTGTGAAGACTGCCGGGCGCAGCTCTCTGCATTGTATAAATCAAGCCGATAATCGCATTTCAAGACATTCTATCGGATATCCATCAGGCTGTGCCATATTTCAGGCGCAGCTTTTTTAATACTTCCAGAAATTCTTCAGGCAGCTCTGTCTCAAACTGCATATATTCGCGGGTGGCTGGGTGAATGAATCCGAGGATTTTGGCATGGAGCATCTGACTATCCACGCCGAAGGAAGTTTTTTTCGGCCCGTACAGGCTGTCTCCCAGCAAAGGGTGTTTTATATGAGCCATATGCACTCTGATTTGATGGGTCCTGCCGGTTTCAAGCCGGGCTTCAATATATGTAAACGGACCGAATCTTTCCAAAACTTTATAATGTGTGACAGCGCGGCGGCCGCCCTTTTCCAGTACCATCTGCCTGAGTCTGTTTTTCGGATCCCTTCCCAATGGCGCATCAACTGTTCCGGCATCTTGGTTGAAATTATTATAGACAATGGCATGGTATGCTCTTGTTATGCTATGTTGTTCCAACTGCATGGATAAGCTTTGATGCGCAGCATCGTTTTTGGCTATCATCAAAAGACCGCTGGTGTCCTTGTCGATCCTGTGAACTATTCCGGGACGTACGATACCATTGATCGAGCTTAATTTGTCACCGCAATGATACATGACGGCATTTACAAGGGTTCCGTTATAATTCCCCGGCGCCGGGTGCACCACCATGCCTTTTGGCTTGTTGACCACCAAAACATAATCATCCTCATAAACGATCTCGAGAGGTATATTCTCTGCAACGATTTCAAGTTCCTGGGGATCCGGGATTTTTACAGAAACGTTATCGCCGGTCTTCATCTTTCGGTTTTTAACGTTCGCCACTACGCCGTTCACCTGCACTTCCCCCGCCTCGATGAGCTTTTGTATGAAGCTCCTCGAACTTTCCGACAACAAAGCAGAAAGGACCATATCTATCCTGGTCCCATTCATATCATCCTCTATTACGAATTCATACAGTTTTTTCTTTTCCATTTTCTCTGCCAGACATAAAGATATATAATATCATGAAACCGCATCCGACACATACACCGATGTCAGCAATATTGAAAACCGGCCAAAATTGAAAATCAAACATATCGACCACATATCCCAGCCTTACGCGGTCGATGAGATTTCCAACACCGCCTGCGATGATCAGGGATAATGCAACAAGCAATGTCCAATGTTCAGAATGTCTTTTCTTTACCAAATAGAAGGAAAGAGCAGCAAGCATGATCGATGTTATGGCTACCAAAAGGAGCCTTTGCCCTTCAAAATTCGAAAAAGCCGCCCCGGTATTCTGGACATAGGTAAGATAAAAGACCTTGTCTATCACGGGTATAGACTGCCCTACGGCCATACCGCCTGTTACAAGGCCCTTGACGATTTGATCGGATACCAAGACCAGCGCAATAATGAAGTAATACATACGGTTAATACTATTCCTTAATTTCGTTCTGACCTATAATGATGGTTTTAGCAAGATCTTGCTCCCCTATGTGGGTAAATTCTTTCGGTCTTCGGGCTTCGATCCCTTCCGTTATTTTATTGACCGTAGTCCGGGTCTCGGAGTCCATGCTGCCCATCTCGGCAAAAAGTTCGGCGCTGAGGGTGTCGAACCGCTCCAGTTCGGCTTCCAGCAGGCCTTTGTATTTTGTCTGGAAACGGAGAAACCTGGTTTTTAGCGCAGCATTCTCTTCATTCAATCGTTCAACAGATTCTCTTGCCTCGCGCACCACCAGCTCGGCATCGAGCTCGGCATTTTTCATCAGAATCTCAGCTCTTCTCTCTGCGGAAGCAGAAATATCGCCCATGAGGGCCTTGGCGGCTTCGAGTGTTTCCAGGACCGTGTTCTCTGTCCCGCTATATTTCATGACATCTGCTTTCAGTCGATCGACCTCGGCCTTCAATCTTTCGTTTTCAGTTAATATTTTTTCATAATCCAGGGTGATCCTGTCGAGAAATTCATCAACCTCGTTTTCCTTATATCCCCTTACAACTCTGGGGAATTCTTTTTCCTGTATATCAAGTGGCGTGATCATATAGGGTTACCTCCAGACACTTTTAGGATTACCGCTGAAGTCGATGGACTTGTGTTCAATATTAGCTGTAATGTCGACGTTTTCCGGTGCAAATACAAATATATTGTTGGCAACTTTCTGAACGTTGCCATTCAGCGCATAGGTCGCGCCGCTCATAAAATCGAATATTTTTCTGGCAGTGTCGCTTTCAAGCTTTTCAAGGTTTATGATAACAGGTTTTCTGCCTTTCAGGCTGTCCACAAGCCTTGGACATTCTTCAAAGCCCTTTGGCTCTATAACAACCAGTTTAAAAGGGTTTGTACCGCCGGCGGTGGTCTGCTTGGATGCCTGCCCTAAGGATTGGAGAGGTTTCAACTCTGAGCCGGACGAGATTTTATGTTCTCTTTTATAATCCGGGTCATGTGCAGGCGGTTTGTAATCCGGACTCTTTGCTTCGAATGAGTTCTGCTTTTTGGAAAGACTCGCCATAGCATCCTGAACTTCATCCTCCGAAATATCGTCCACATCTTCTATACCTACTAAATCTTTAAAGCTCTTGATCAAACCCATACCTACACCTCCTGTATCCTGTTACCGTAATTTCTTTCGCCGAAAATGGCAGTACCTATTCTTATCAAATTGGATCCTTCATAAATGGCAGCTTTATAATCATGAGACATGCCCATGGACAAATACTGAAAGTCCAGGTTTGGATGCTCGACCTTTGAATACGTGTCGTAAAGCTGTTTGACTTCTCTGAAATAACCTCGCACTTCTTCCGGATCCTCTAAGTAAGGTGCGATACACATCAATCCTTTAATTCGGAGGTTCGGGCAAATACGTAAAATATCTTCGATAAGTTGTCCTGTTTCTCCGGTCTTTATACCAAACTTCGACTCCTCTTCAGCAGAATTGACCTGAATGAGGATATCCATGGTTTTTCCAGCTTGCGAACAACGTCTATCGATCTCCTGGGCAAGGTGCAGGCTGTCTACGCTATGGATCATCGATACTTTGTCTACGATGTATTTTACCTTGTTTGTCTGCAAATGTCCAATTAAATGCCATCTTACGGGAAGAACCTTGTCGAACTTGTCCAGGATCTCCTGGACCTTGTTTTCGCCGATATCTGTAACGCCCCATTTGATCGCTTCGTTTATTTCATCCGGCATTCTTGTTTTGGTTACCGCACAA
>CALBZG010000102.1 GCA_937889655.1 uncultured Clostridia bacterium | reverse complement strand
CATTAGAAAAGTCGTAAAAACATAGAACGTTTCTACGACTTTGTCTACAGTCTGAGGCATGGAATTGATTCCATGCCTTTTCGCAGTTATTCAGTTTATGGTCAGTCGTACCAGTCAGCCCGCTTCTAATAGGTGGTTTCCAGCAATCCGTAGTCGTTTTCCTTTCTCTTGTAAACGACGTTGACGCTGTCCGTTTCCATATTGAGGAACACGAAGAAGTTGTGCTGCAGCAGCTCCATCCTAACTATGGCTTCTTCTGCTGACATTGGTTCGAGTTCAAACTTTTTAATTTTTACCAGCTTCGTTTCAAAGGGTTCTTCTTCATACTCCGGAATGCTTTCAAAATCCAGAACTTTTTCTACATTTTTCTTCTGGAGTTTGGTTTTAAATCTGGACATCTGTCCGGAAAGCTTATCAACGACTCGATCGACGCTTTCATAAATGTCCGTCGAGCTTTCTTCAGCTCTAAAAATCATCCCCCTTGCATTGATGGTCGCTTCAACTTTTGAGCGCCCTCTCTCACTTGAAAGCATTACATTGGCAACGATCTCCGACGAAAAGTACTTATCAAGCTTTTGCATTTTCTTATCGATAGTCTCCTTCAGGTTGTCGTTCGCGCTGTAGTTCCTCGTTGTAATTGATACCTTCATGATTTCGACCTCCTTTTTGACTGAGCGCATAGGGTGTTATGTGCCAGCTATTGTCTTACGCATATTATACCCCAAAATAAGGGTGAATCTCAATCTCAACATAAAAAAGTTGTCCGGCTGACCTGGTCTTTGCCCCCACACTTGCCTTGATCCGATTTCCGGAGGACTTACATCTAAACTACGCCATGCTCGCGGAGCGCCTTGCGCTTCGTTTACGTGGATCCTTTCGCCCGTAGCTGGCCTGGATTTTCAACCACAGACCCGGACAACTTTTCTATAGTGATTTTGCGGTGGGCGACTCTGGCTTTTTATCCATGCGTCAATTTGCACCCGCTGCAAAAGTCAGCAGATAGACTTTTTCCGCCCCTGCTTCCAGCAATACCTTGCTGCATTCGTCCGCCGTGCTTCCTGTTGTATAGATATCGTCGATCAGGAGGACTGTTTTGCTCCTGATTAGTTTAACTGCATCCTCCCTCAGTGTAAAGATATTTTTTACGTTCTCCATCCTGTCAAAGGTGGAAAGCTTGCTCATGGGCTTGGATTCCCTGATCCTGACCAGAGCATCCTTCAGCAATGGGACGCCTGTTTTATGGGCAAGAGGCCGCGCCATGAGCTCCGCCTGATTATATCCGCGCTTACGTACTTTTCTTTTATGCATAGGCACGGGAATGATGCAGTCGAAGGCCAGTCCCGACTCCAGCTCCGGGCTGATCCTGTCGAAAAGGATATCGCCAAGCTTTTCGCCTATATATGCTTGGTCTCCATATTTGAATGACAGCATAACACTGCGCTCGTAGAGTCCGTACTGCACACAGGTGAAACCCTGTTCATACCTATGAGAAAGCTCCGAACAGTCCCTGCAAAGGCTGCGACGGCTGTTCACATCCATAATTTTTCCACACTTGAGGCAGGTTTTTCCCGTTGCCCAGTGAAAGGCTCTGACGCAATGGTCGCAAAGGGCATAAGGCCTGGTATCGTCGATGATACGGCCGCAGCATATGCAGTATATATTGCCCGGAAAAAGAATTTCCAGAAAATCATTGAATGCTTTTCTAATTAAAGGCTTTATCTCGAATGCTTTTGCCATAACACTCTTTCCTTCTTTATAAAACAAGACCCCTGGCTGGCGGGGTCTCATCTTGATACGCTGGATATTATGGTATAATTATATATGATTTACATATTTTGTCAAATGTATCGTTTCAGCATCGCTTTCAGAGCGGTATTCCTTTCATTCGTCACATTATTATCCACCATATTCTTCAACTGCTTTTCGCTTCCGACGAGGATGACCAGGTCTCTTCCTCGAGTGACGGCAGTATACAGAAGGTTTCGGGTGGCCAGCTTCGGAGTGGTCCACATGACCGGCATGATGACCACAGGGAATTCGGAGCCCTGGCTTTTATGCACTGTGATGGCATATGCCAGCTCCAGTTCGCTGAGCAATTCGAAATTATACTGGGCATATCTGCATTCATCGTAGATAACAGTGGCTTGCCTGAATTCTTCATCGATGGATATGATTTCACCGATTTCTCCGTTAAAGATGCCTTTGCCTTCGGAAAAATCGTCCGACCTCTTCCATTCCAGCTGATAATTGTTCCTGATCTGCATCACTTTATCGCCGGTCCGGAACAGCCGTCCCCATTTGTCTCGTAGCTCGCTCTTACCGGATTGAGCCGGGTTCAATGCTTCCTGAAGAACTTTGTTCAGATTCGTTGTGCCCAGATCGCCATATCTGGTCATTGTGACGATTTGAACATCCTGACTGACGCTTTCAGTTTTGATGCTGCCGGAAAACCCATGCAGTGCCAGATCCACTATGGTGCTGATAGCTTCGTTTTTCGTGGATTTTCTCAGGAGGACGAAATCCCCTTCCGGATCATCGGCTTCCGGGTATTCCCCACGGTTGATCCTGTGGGCATTGGTGACAATGAGGCTTTCCCTCTCCTGCCTGAAAATCTCTGTGAGCTTATAGGAATGGATGTATTCACTATCGATGATGTCCCGCAGCACATTTCCCGGGCCGACGGAAGGCAGCTGGTCTGCATCACCGACAATGATGATCCTGGTCCCCGGCCGGATCGCGGAAAGAAGGGCATCCATGAGAAAAATATCCATCATCGAGGCTTCATCCACGATGACCGCATCGAGGTCCAGCGGATATTCTCTGGATCTTCTGAAGTAAACCGTGTTGGAGTTTTCATCGATCTCCGCTTCCAGCAGCCTATGGACTGTGGTGGCATTCCTGCCGGTCGCCTCCTTGATCCTTTTTGCAGCCCGGCCTGTCGGTGCGCAGATGGCCGTTTTTTCACCTGATGCAAGAAGCAGGCTGATAATGCTGTTGATGATGGTGGTTTTTCCTGTGCCAGGTCCACCGGTGATGACGGATACACTATTGTCGAGAACGGAAAAGATGGTTTCCTTCTGATTCTCAGACAGCTTGATCCCGGTATTTTTTTCAACCATCGCCAGCAGGCCCGCAGCGTCGCCTGAGGATCTTTTTGCCGGTGTTTGTGAGAGAGCTGCCAAGGCTGCAGCTATGCCGGCCTCAGCATCGTAGATCTCGCTTTTAAAAACCACACGGCTTCCCAGGATGTCAGAGATATAGATGTCTCCGCCTAAGACCATCCCGCTGATGGCATCCTCCAGAGTTTCTTTGGAAAGGCCCAGCACGAATTCGCTCACCTGTTCGAGCAACAGGTCTTCCGGAGCATAGGTGCTGCCATTTTCTATGAATTTCGCCAGGCCGTACAGTATCCCGCTTCGTATTCTTTCTTGGTTTTCCGGCGAAAGTTCAAGCTTTTCAGCTAATTTGTCAGCCTCTTTGAAGTCTACACCGAAAAAATCCTCAACAAGTCTGTAAGGATTTTCTCTCAGCAGGTCCACGGCATCGTCGCCATATTCCCGAAATATTTTTTTTGCAAAGCCTTCTTCTATGCCAAGGCTTCTCAGACGCTTCAATGTGCTCATTATCTCAGCCATTTTATATTGCGGGTGCTTCTTTTGATCCAGTTCTTCTCGTATGTCTTCGCAAGCTTGAGGAGCTCCGTCCGTTCATTCTTTCGGGGGTCCCTATGCACTGCATCCAGGACCATCTCAAGCAGATCGCCCACCTTTTCGCCCCGGGCGATGCCGGCCTCGATCAAATCGTCGCCGTTGATCACAAGATCCTCCAGGAAAATAGGCTCTCTATAGTTCATGATCTCCTTCATCTGGAGCTCCCTGCTCATGATTTTATCTTCATGATGGTCATATACTATGCGCTGAGCTTTGGCAAGGTTGTGCAGATAGAGATACCGGTCCATGCCCACTTTAGCAATAAAGGATTTCAATTCGACTTTGGTCCTCATGAAATAAATCTTGTGCATATACAAGACCTGGTCCTCGAAATGCTGCATCTCCTCCCTGGAGTAGGGCAGGTTCGAAGCGGCTTCAACACACCTTTTACCCTCAAAAATCAGATAAAAGAGCCCCCGTCTCCGCAAGGCATTATTCTTCGTCATCCCGATATTGTCGCAGTATATCGAAAAATCATCCATTTCCCGACGCTTCATGGCCAGGGCAATATCCTTACCGATAATAAAAGGCATCAGATCCGTGCCGGCCAGCATTCTAAGCCCTTTCCCCGCATGATCCGATGAGATGATCCTTTCAAACTCCTCCTTGATCTTATCCTTGGAAACATGCTCCATCAGCGGACTTTTCGCCAGAATGGCTTCGTACACGCTCTTATGAAGGTCGAATCCCAGTTCCGAGGCCAGTCTTATAGCTCTCAGCATTCTTGACGGGTCTTCCTGAAATCTTTTTTCCGGTTCTCCCACAGTCCTGATGAGCTTTGCTTTGATATCTTCCCTGCCGCCGTATAGATCCACCATGCTCTCGCTGGGATTGTCCGCCAGGGCATTGATCGTAAAGTCCCTCCGGGCCAGATCTTCCTGGATGCTATTTACGAATTCCACCTCGTCCGGCCGTCTGAAATCCGTATAGGTGCCCTCGGTCCGGAATGTGGCGATATCTGCAACGATCCCTTCATCATCATCGGCACCGCAGGAATGATCCATCCGGATCACGCTGTACTTTTCACTGATGACTTTGCCTTCCGGAAAAAGCCGCTGCAGGTCGGGCAGGAGGGCATTCGTTGAGATGTCCCAATCAATGGGGGTGATGCCCAGCAAGCTGTCACGCACACATCCACCAACGCAATATGCTTTAAATCCACCGGATTCCAGGGTTTTGATAATACCGCTGACTTCTTTGGGCAGTTTAATCATTTTCATCCTCCCAGACAACCGGTTTATATAATCTTCTGTTTTCAAGAGTCCACACCCTGCCGGAAAAATCACCGGGGTCCGTGGCTGCCAGGGCGTCCTCCATATCAAACAGCTTGGCATCCACCATGTCGAGATAATGAAGGAGCTCTGCTTCCGGGAACATCGGTTTTTTCGGACTCCCGAATTCCGGTTCATAATGATGGGACAGCACCATATGCTGCAGCATCACGATTTTTTCCCGGGGAACCTTAAGTTCCTCTCCCAATTTTTCGATAGCCACCACTCCCTGGACGATATGACCGATAAGCTGTCCCTCAAAGGAGTATCCGGGAGATACACCGTATTGGTTGCTTTCGATTTCCCTCAGCTTTTCGATATCGTGAATGATGACTCCCGTAACCACAAGATCCCTGTTGAGGCTCTGATAGACTTCACAGAGTTTTTCACCCGCCATCAGCATTCGTTTGATGTGATAGAGAAGCCCTGCCATCTCAGCGTGGTGATTTCTTTGCGCTGCAGGGTAATACAGCAATTTTTCCTTATTGTCTTCCATAAGAGAAATGCATATTTTTTTGAGGTCCCCATCTTTGACAGATCCTGCTCTAGAAAAAATATACTCGTACATTTCAAGAGGGTCCTCCGGCGCAGCCTTTACCAGGGTTTTGATGTCGAAAGCATCCCCTTCCTTTGTCTTTCTGAGCTGAGTGACAGTGAGCTGCAGTTGGTTGTTGAAATCCTTCACCTTGCCTTGGATTTTAACAATATCTCCTTCTTTGACCATGCTGAGCATCACCTCTTCGTCCGAGTTGACATCCCATTTCTTCGCGTTAATGTCTCCGGTGGCATCGCCCAGCAGGAGGTCGCAATAAAGCTTCCCATTAGCACCCGTCTTAATGGCAATGGCTCGCACCATATAAAAATCGATCACTTCTTCTCCGACTCTAAGGGTCGAGATGTCGTATCTTTCCATTTGATCCCTCTTTCAAGTTTATAGTATGTTTTGTTCTCCGCTGTTCCAAGCTCAGGAAATCACGTCCTCCATGGTATATAGGCCCGGAGATCTTCCTTTTAAGTATCTGACCGCATCGATGGCTCCCCTGGCAAAGCACTCCCAATTGTAGGATATGTGGCTGATCTCCATCCTCTCGCCCATCAGTCCGAATATCACGGTGTGGGTGCTGGAGATATCTCCCGCCCTAACGGAATGGTAGGCGATCTCTTCAGGATCCTTGCTGGCAGCTGCCGCCATTTCCGCGCCAAGTTCCTTTGCAGTACCGCTTGGAGCATCCAGCTTCTTCTGATCATGATAATCGATGATCTCTATTTTTGCCTTTTCCCCGAGGGATGACGCTGCAATGCCAAGGAGTCTTTTCATCAGATTCACGAGGTAAGAGGTGTTGGCTGCCTTCAGCACCGGGATCGTCTTGCCCGCAGACTTGATCTTCGTCTCCTGCTCCGGAGAGAAGCCTGTTGTCCCGCAAATGAAAGCCTTCTTGTGGCCGATGCAGGCCTCCAACACTTTTATAGACAATTCAACAGTGGAAAAATCTACGACCACATCGCATGAATCGATGATTTCTTCAATATCGCTGTAAACCAGCGCGCCAACTTCGTAACCAAGGCCTGACGCCAGACCGATATCACGGCCGATATAATCCCTGCCTTCAGGGCCAAGGCCTCCAACGATCTTGATATCGCTGCTTTCCGCGGCGACCTTGACGATCATCTTACCCATTTTGCCTTTTGGAGCTATCACTAATATTTTTATCATGTTGATCCTCCTATTCGTTCATCTTACCCGCCGTAGGATGCGGACCTCGCCAACTCTGACGGTGGACCTTCCGGCAATTTACTTCGTAAATTGCACAAGTTTCGTCGTAGGTTGCGGTATTCCATCTCCCTCTGGTCGCTACAATACTCGCCAACCCTGACGGTGGACCTTCCAACAATTTACTTCGTAAATTGGGATAGGTCTCACTCCCATTCAATTGTTGCCGGCGGCTTCGGGGTCACGTCGTATACGACCCTGTTCACCCCTTCAACTTCATCTACGATCCTGGTGGCGATCTTTCTCAACAAAGGATACGGCAGTTCAGCGACTTCCGCAGTCATCGCATCGCTGGAATGGATGGCCCTCAGACAGATGACATTTTCGAAGGTCCGTCTTCCGTCTTTGACGCCAGTGGCTTTGCATCCCGGTTCCAGGGCGAAATACTGCCAGATCTTCCTGTCCAGGCCTGCGTTCTTAATTTCCTCTCTGAAAATAGCGTCCGCTTCCCTCGCCATTTCGACTCTCTCTTTGGTTATAGCGCCGATGACTCGCACTCCAAGGCCCGGGCCCGGGAAAGGCTGGCGCCATACCTGCTCGCCAGGCAAGCCTAAAGCTTCTCCCACCATCCTGACTTCGTCCTTGAACAGCCATTTAACCGGTTCGACCAGCTCGAAATCCATATTCTCCGGCAAACCTCCAACATTATGATGAGTCTTCACCACGCCCTTGCTGGAAAGGCTTTCTATAATGTCCGGATAAATCGTACCTTGTACCAGGAAATCGATTTTACCCAGTTTCTTTGCTTCTTCTTCAAAAAGTCGTATGAACTCCTCGCCGATGATTTTTCTCTTCAACTCCGGGTCTTCAACTCCTGCAAGCTTCCCAAGGAACCTGTCGGCGGCATTGACTGACAGAAGGTTGATATGGAATTGCTTCCCGAATATTTCGGCCACCAGCTCCGGCTCACCCTTTCTCATGAGACCATGATCAACGAACATGCAGAACAACTGATCCCCCACGGCCTTGTGCACCAGTGCTGCGCAAACCGAGCTATCCACACCGCCGGACAGTGCGCATAGGATTTTCTTGTCTCCGACCTGCTCTCTGATTTTTTCCACCGCATCTTCTATGAAGGACTCTGTGGTCCAATCCCTTGCAAAGCCGCAACGGTCCAGAAAATCACGGATGCTGTCCGGAGCCAGGCAGTTTGCCGACTCCAGGATTGGTATCCCCAGATGTCTCAGCTCCTGAAGCTTGACCTCCGCTCCGTCGGTCTCATCATCACCTATTATGCATATGGCCTTGGCCCTTTTTACTTCTTCCATATCTATAGAGGACGGTTTTACCTCGCAATAAACCTGCGCCAGCCTGGCGACCTTGGCAACGTACTGATTGTTGTGAGCGCCAAAATCCAATACCAGCAATAGCTCTCTATTCATATTTTATCCTCCCGCTTCTCTGCGCGTTAAAGGCGCTGCTCCATTGAATTGTAACATTTTGAGCCTGTTTTGTAAACGAACATCTTGCGAACAAATGTGTTGAACATATGTTTGCATTGGGATATAATAAGTCTGAAAGACATTTCTTTTTTGTGAGGTGCCCTGATGAATGCTGGTATCGCAGATAAGCTCCGCATCCTTGCCGAGGGAGCGAAATATGATGTTTCTTGTTCCACCAGCGGTGTGGAACGGAAGAATTCCGGTCGTATGGGCAATGCCAGCTGCGCCGGCATCTGCCACAGTTGGTCCGCAGATGGGAGGTGCATCTCTCTGCTCAAAGTGCTGCTCAGCAACGACTGCGTCTATAATTGCGCCTACTGCGTCAACAGGCGTACCGCCGATTGCGAACGAGCTTCCTTCGAGCCTCTGGAGCTTGCGGCGCTCACCATGGAGTTCTACCGTAGGAACTATATAGAAGGCCTTTTTCTGAGCTCAGCGGTGCTCATTTCTCCTGATTACACGGCGGAAAGAATGCTTGAGTGCCTGCGACTCCTGCGTGAGGTCCACGGATTTTCCGGATATATCCACGCGAAGGTGATTCCCGGAACTTCAAAAGAGCTCCTCTTTAAAATCGGTCTGGTGGCAGACAGGCTCAGCGTCAATCTCGAATTCCCATCACCCGAAAGCCTGGCATTGCTTGCTCCCCAGAAAAAGCCCGCATCGATCTTCAATCCCATGAAGCAGATAACAAACACCCTGATCGAGCAACGCAGGCTCAAAGGCCCCGGGACCATGTTCAAAGGGTCCGATTTGAATAATGGTGGCAACTATCTGCACGGCCCTGATCTCATGGAGCACCACGGGCGCAGCATCGATCTTGGGGACGGCAGCATTTCCGATCTGGCCGCCGATCCAGGTCTGTCCGGCGGTTCCAAAACCCGCGTTCCAAATTCGATCCAGACGCTGAGACAGAAAAAGGAGCCCTTCGCTCCGGCAGGGCAGACCACGCAAATGATCATCGGCGCCGGGGGTGAAACGGACAGAGACATCGTTTTGACGTCCGAAAAAATTTATCATACTTTCAAAGTAAAAAGAGTCTATTTCAGCGCTTATATCCCCCTGGTGGAATCCCCTTTGCTGCCGGCCGCCTTTTCGCCGCCTCAGCTGAAGCGGGAGCACAGGCTTTACCAGGCAGACTGGCTGCTTCGTTTTTACGGCTTCAATGCCCGGGAGCTATTTGATGAAAGGCACCCGAACCTTGATCCGGATCTTGATCCCAAAATCACCTGGGCACTGAACAACATCTCCTCGTTCCCAATAGAAATCAACAAGGCATCTCTGGATGAACTCTTAAGGATCCCTGGTATTGGAACGCTTTCAGCCTTGAGGATCGTGAAGCAGCGACGTTTTTCCAGGGTGTGCTATGAGGATTTAAAGAAGATGGGTGTCGTTTTGAAAAGAGCCCGTTATTTTCTAACCTGCAACGGCAAATACTACGGCGGAAGGGATGTGGTCCCGGAGTTCATCCGGGCAGAAGCATTGAAAACCGGTCAAGGTTTTCTGGATCCCGAGGGAATCCGCGGACGGCTGGCGATCGGTGACCAGGGCGGCCAGATCTCCATGTTTGAGCCGCGGCAAAATCTTATTGGCAGCAGCAGCTTCAAAGAACTGGAGGATGGCAGATAATGAAGGATTACCTTTATGATGGTACCTTTGAAGGGTTCCTGACCTGCATTTATAATCATTATTACGTTGAGGAAGCCTCCGGCGTATTCCAAAAGGATCGGTATCAGGCCTCCCTGTTGTTCGATTCCATTGAAGTTGAAACAGACGTTGATAAGGCGGTGACGGTCTATCAGGCGATCCAATCCAAAATATCCGATTTCGATTTGAAGCGGATCTATCGTGTGTTCCTCTCATCCGTGGATGAAAAAGATACAAAGCTTCTAAAATATATTATTTTGGGCTTTAAAAAAGGCCGCATAATCAGTTCCCTGCATGGGGATCCCGTCGTGTTTGATGTGCAGACAGCGGAAATCAAAGTCACCACTGAAGCCCACCGTTTCACCGGGCTGGTCCGGTTTTCAATGCTGGAGGATCACGTCCTATATGCGCCCATCGAACCGGACCACGATGTGCTGGAATTTCTGGCGGGGCATTTTGCAGACCGTTTGAAAAATGATCCCTTTATCATCCATGACACCCGCCGGGGTAAGGCGGTCATCGCCAGCGAAGGTCGTTGGTATATTGCACAATTCAGCAGGAATTCACTGCCTGAGCTATCAGCGGATGAAGATGGCTGGAAACGGTTATGGAAAAAATATTTTGAAACCATCGCAATAAAAGAGCGTACCAACCCGAGATGCCAGAAGACATTCATGCCGGTACGCTATTGGAAGAATTTGACGGAGATGAAATGATCACTCAGTGATTTCAGCTTCGGGTTCGGCTTTCATTTCATCCTTACTTTCAACCTCAGTTTCAATTATTGGCTCGACCTTAGATTCGGTCTTGGATTCAACCTTTGATTCGGCCATTAATTCTGGTTGGGTCTCGTTTTTAGGTTCGACCTTGACTTCTTTTTTAGGTTCATCCTCTTTGATTTTCGTTTCCTGAGGCTGTTCTTTACAACGGTTCAAGACCACGATGCTCTTGAACAGGTCTCCATCTATTTTGACCTCAAACAATCCCTTCTGAAGCTTGACCAGATCATTGGCGATAGCAAGGCCAAGACCGCTGCCTTCGGTGCTCCTGGATTCGTCTCCGCGTTTGAAGCGCTCCATCAGTTCATCGGGATCGATGTTGAGGGCCTGACGAGAAACATTTTTGACTTCCATGATGACCATGGAAGGTTCCTGTCCCGGAACGCCGCTTTGCTCCTTGAGATCGATGTATACTCTTGTTTCGGGCTGGGCGTATTTCAGCACATTGCCTAATATGTTCTCGATGACACGCCACATCAGCTGGCCATCCGCCCATACATAATACTTCTCATTCTTTTTATTGATGATGAATTCCAGCCCTGATTCCTCGATCCGTTGATCCAATTCACCCAGCCCCTGATTGATCAGAGAAACCATTTCCACCTTTTCAAGATGGACTGGCATAGCTCCGCTGGCAGCTTTTGCCGCTTCAAACAGATCATTGGTCAACTGACAAAGTCTCCGGGTCTTTTTGTCCAGCACATCCAGATATTCCGGAGCGCTTTCGCTGCCCAGCCCTTCTGTTTTAAGCAGATCGATATAGGTGACCATGGATGTCAGGGGCGTTTTGAGATCATGAGACACGTTGGATATCAGCTCAGTCTTCATCCGCTGATTTTTGATTTCGTTCTGCACGGCCAGTCTGGATGCTTCAGAAATTTGGTTGATGTCTCTTGCGATTTCATCCAGCTCGCCATTCCTGCCCTGGTCCACCGGTATCTTATAGTCAAGATTTCCGCTTTTGACTTCATCGATGCCTCTGCGGATCTCATCGTATTTCTTAACGAATTTCGGTGCAAACACCAGCAAGACCACGAAGACTACCGGTGCAAGAAATACTGTCGCAGACAAGAGACAAATGGCCAATGCTGCCAAAACCACTTTTTGCATGGTGCTGCCGCTCTTAAACAGGATTTTGTATAAATACACGGTCAGGGTCGCAATCAGGGAATTTTTTAGGAACACCCTGGCTTTGATCTTTCTGACCATGGCCATGATGAACCATAATCCCAGAAATCCACCAACCAGTCCGAAGGCTCCTGCCAAAGCCGCCGAAAGGATCCCGTCGGCCCCATACCAGTTTCCCCTCAAAACGCCGCTGGTCACAAAGGCATAGCCAAACCTCATAAAAAAGGATCCGCAAAACACGAACAGCAAGGAAGCCGCAATAAGCTGAAACTCCGTAAACCAGGTATCGATGCCTTTAAGGATGATTTTGCCTTCTTCATCCCGTTCCCCGGCTGCTGCACAGAGGTAGATGAATGATCCCAGAGACAGGAGTCCACCTGCCACCATCAATACTACGCAACCGATCAGTTCGAATCGGATTCCCGAATAGGCAGAGGCATCATAATATCCGTAGTAGCTTCCGCTGAAATATTCCGGGAAAATCGTCTGCCATGGCCCCCAGGCGGAGCCTCCATATATGTCGATGATCCCGGCCCAGCCAATGATCCCGGATAGAAAGGCCAGAAAGCTGAAAACGCAGATGGCAAACATAACATTATATGCGCCCCTGTTGAACGGTTTATATTTTTTCGATTTTGTATCCAATTCCCCACACCACCTTTAAATATCTTGGATTTTTAGGATCGATCTCTATTTTTTCTCTGATTCTTCTGATGTGCACCGCCACCGTATTTTCCGGGCTGAAGGCCGGTTCGTTCCAAACCGTTTCATAAATCTGCTCCATGGAGAACACCTTGCCGGCGTTTTCCGTCAGAAGCTTTAAAATCCCGTATTCGATGGGGGTCACCACCACCTGCTCCCCATCCAGGGTCACCGACTTTTTCTCGTCATCGATGACCAGCCCGCCGGACTTGAAAACCCCAGTTCGTATGGGCATGCTGCCCAGATCTGTATATCTTCGGATGTGGCTTTTCACCCGGGCTATGAGCTCCAGTGGATTGAAGGGTTTGGTGATGTAGTCGTCCGCACCCAGATTCAATCCGGTGATTTTATCATAATCCTCGCTTTTGGCAGACAGCATGATGATGGGGATGTTTCTCTCCTCCCGGATCTTCATCGTAGCCCGCTGGCCGTCCAGCCGGGGCATCATGATATCCATGAGGACCAAATGGATCTCCTCCCTGTCAAGGATGTCCAAGGCCTCCAACCCGTCATAAGCTTTGAATATCCCGTATCCCTCGTTCTTCAGATACACCTCGATGGCATTGACTATTTCACGGTCGTCGTCGCATATCAATATATTCATAATTCCCTCCAGTGTTTTCAGAATAAACAAGAAATCTTAACAAATGCCCAAGCTGTTTCTTAAAAGTTTCTTAAAGCGCGGTGTTCCTCTACAAAAACGCCTTGCAGGACAAAAGCAAAGACACATAGCATTATTCCATGTGTCTTTTTTAACGTATCTGAAAGAACATTTTGCTATTCAGACGCAAAGAGTTCTGACCAGTAATACAAGCCTTCCTGGTTGATGGTGCATCCCACACCGGTAATGCTGTAGTCGGGGTTCAGCATGTTCGTTCTATGGCCGGCAGAATCCATCCATGCGGCCACTGCCTTCTCCGGGGTTTCATAGCCGTATGCAAGATTCTCGCTGCCTTTGTTCATCGTGATCCCATAATCCGCAAAAATGGAAAAGCAGGACAAGCCGCCCGGTCTCGTATGGGAAAACAGTATCGTAGACTCCACAGCCCTGGCTTGAGCGGCCTTCATCATCGCGACATCCATCCTTAGAGGGGGGATGCCTCTTGAGGATCTCTCCACGTTGACCAGGTCGATCACTTCCCTGGCGTATGCGGCTTGGGCCTCAGGCACGTTATAGCCGGCAGCGGTGATCGCATTTTGAGGATCGCTGTAATTCCCAGGAATCGATGTGATATCATCAACGCCTGTTATTATGCCCTTTTCCTGTTTCAGCGCAATAGGCACTACCGTGGCGATCTGAGCGGTTTTCGTTGATCCCTCCCACCTGACAGAGCACATGAAAGCTTCCGCCAGATATCGTACCGGTGCATAAGTCCGGCTGTTTCTGATGATGGCGGTGGTATCCATGACCACATCTTTCGTGCAAATATATGTCGGTTCTTCCTCTCCGAAATGGCAGAGTTCATAGCGGATCACAGCCTTCTTTGAGCCGATGGCGAACGTGACGGACTGGCTGCTGATGTAGTAATCCGCCGCCGCATCCCCATCCGAGGCATAAAAAAGAAACTTTTCCGATTTGTATGTTTTCGAGAAAACCGCCGTTCTGCTTTTGCCATCCCATTGGACCCCCAGATCAAGAGGCTCAGCGATCCTGTACAGCGGGACCATGGTCCTGGAATTCTCATCGATATACGGGAATGCATCGTCAAAGGTCAGAAGCTCATTATCCACTGAAATGCGGATCCCTTCCTGGCCCAACGCGGTCGTTGCCGTTCCTCCCAGAACGAACACCACTACTAAAAACACAGCAATAATTTTTTTGACTTTTATCATAAAACCACCTTAATTCTATTCTTGATCTCCATACTGTCTTCCGTAACCGAACAATCCATTGCGATGACCCTAACTCCTTGCCTCTCCGCCATACTCAATGCTTTGGCGAATTCGGCGTGGGTCCGGCTATTGGGTGTGAAGTGCCGGATCCCGTCCATCTGTATGACGAATATGATATAGGCATCATACCCAAGATATTTTGCCTTGATAAGTTCTTCGATATGCTTGATACCCCGTTCCGTTGGCGCATCCGGGAACATCGCCACTCCGTCTTCCTCGAGAGTAGCACCCTTGACTTCGATAAATATCTTTCGAATTCCGGCCTCCAGATAAAAATCCAGTCTGGAGTTGCCAAATGCCGCTTCCGGTTTGATCAGCGACAAATCAGGCAGGAAGCTCCCGGTTTGAAGGAATTCTTTAAAAGCCTTGTTTGGCGCCTGGCTGTCGATATTGACCAGCCTGTCTCCTTTATAGACTGACACTAAGTCGTACTTTGTTTTGCGCTGAGGATTCGGGGATCTTGTCAGAAGCACCGAGGCCCCGGGAAGTAGAAGCTCCCGGCATCTTCCGGTGTTCTTCACATGGACGGTCTGTGCAACACCGTCGATCGCCACCTCGGCTGCGAACCTGTTAAACCGCTGGATGAATTCGCCTTTTACAATATTATTATATTTCATTCCAATTCATTTCTTTACTTTTATACTACTCCTTCAGAGCTTAAATGCCGGACTTTTATGCCACACCTTTCGTTTAAATTACAATACTGCCAGGTGTTCAAGCAAAATTTTAATGCCTATTAAGACCAGTACAACTCCTCCG
>CALBZG010000101.1 GCA_937889655.1 uncultured Clostridia bacterium | reverse complement strand
GCTCCATAGTTCTGAAACTTTCTTGCAAATACTGTGGCTACTCTTTTTACCAGCTGGGAGTCGAACATCAAGTCCGAGCTATAGATGAAACCGCCTCCCAAAATTCTCCCGGGATCCGACAATTTTTTGCAGAGTTCATCCTGCAGCTCCGCAACAGCCTCGTTTGAAATATATGGAACAAATTTCACCCCGCCTGATGCGCCGGAGGTCGTTTCTATGATTCCAAGCTCCATCTCGGCAAGCACTTGCCTGGCTGCGGTCAGGTCTTCGCTGATGCTGGATTTTGCCGCTCCGAATAAATCGCAGAAATATTTTAGGCTGAAGGTCTTGTTGGGAGAATCCGACAATATTTTAATGAGTATTCCGACTCGCTGGGTCCTTTTCATGGTTCGCCTCCGAACGTATTTCAATAATAATAAAATAATATTCGTTTTTTTAAAAAAAGTCAATTCATTGCAACTTCTTTGGCAACTTCTTTGCGAAAACGGGCAATTTATGTTATACTCTATGTACGTTTTTATCGGAGGAATTTTAATGATTAATTTAGCCGGGCACAATCAGATACATTGTATTGGAATAGGAGGCGTAGGCTTGTCTGCCATAGCAGAGATCCTTTTATCCAGAGGCTACCGGGTAACCGGCTCGGATATGAAGGAATCCGAGACCACAGACAGACTGATCGCAAAAGGCACAAATATATATTTAGGCCATAGAGAAAGAAATGTAGAGGGAGCCGACCTGGTTATTTATTCAGCCGCAGTCGGTGAAGATAATCCGGAACTGTCAAGGGCAAGAGAGCTTGGAATACCCGCAGTGACCCGTGCTGATATCCTCGGCACGCTGATGAGGGAATACGAAACAAGCATCGCGATATCCGGAACCCACGGCAAAACTACAACCACCTCTATGGTTTCTTTAATTATGGAAAAAGCCGGCAAGGATCCAACCATCCTTGTGGGAGGGAACCTCTCAGAAATCGGAGGCAACGTAAAGGTCGGGGATAGTGACATCTTTGTGACTGAGGCCTGCGAATATATGGATAGCTTTCTCTTCCTTGAGCCTAAAATTGAAATCATTCTTAATATCGATTCAGACCATCTGGACTATTTTAAGGATATCGACCATATAGCCAAATCATTTGAAACCTTCGCAAAGTCGGTACCGGAGGACGGGTACATCATAGCTTTCGACTCTAATCCTTTCGTCAAGGCAGTAACTCAGGACCGTCCGAATGTGATCACTTTCGGACTCAACGACAACTGTACATACTCGGCCAGAAATATCAGCTTCAACACCCAGGGCTTCCCTTCGTTTGATCTTTATCATAAAGAGGATATGCTGTTGGAAATAGAGCTTTCGATCCCCGGAGAGCATAACATATTGAACGCGCTTGCGGCATTCGCCTGCGGTCATACCCTTGGTGTAGACCCGGAAGTCATCGCCAGGACACTCAAGGAGTTCGCCGGGACCCAAAGACGATTCGATGTTCAGGGAAGAACAGACGGCGGCGTGACCATTGTCGATGATTATGCGCACCATCCAACAGAAATAAAAGCGACTCTGGCGGCTGCCAAGAATATGCCTTATAAGAGCCTTTGGTGCCTCTTTCAGCCCCATACCTACTCCAGAACTTTGGCATTGTTTGACGAATTTACCAAGGCCTTTGATAAGGCGGATTACCTTGTGATGGCTGAAATCTATGGTGCGAGGGAAAAAAACATTTACAAGATCAGTTCCAGATCCATTGTGGACAAACTAAAAGAGATGGACCCGAAACGGTTTGCATATTATTTCGAAACCCTGGAGGAGATCGCAGATTTCGTCTACGCTAATGCCGAAGAAGGCGATATAGTGATTACGATGGGGGCTGGAGACATATACAAGGTCGGTGAAATGATTTTGGAAAAAGATTTCGAAAAATAGTTTCACGGGATCTGGAAAGGGGATATTATGAATTTTGAAGAATACAAGAAGTTGGCGGAAGACCGCCTGGCTTTAAATATAAGGCTCCTTGAAAGCGGAGTGGAGTTCATCGATATCGAAAGAGCTTATATCGACCCGATAGCACAGATCGGCCGGGGAACAGTGATTGGGGCCTGCGTCACAATAGAAGGAGGCACGGTCATAGGAGAGGACTGCGTCATCGGGCAGAACACAAGGATCAAAGACTCGACGATTGGAAGAGCGTCCGAGATACAGAGCTCTGTTATCATAGAAAGCAAGATCGGCGAAGAAACGAAAGTCGGACCGTTTGCTTATATTAGACCCGGAAGCAGTATCGGCAGTCATTGCAAAGTCGGTGACTTCGTGGAAGTAAAAAACTCGTCCATGGGAGACGGCTCAAAAGCTTCACATCTGACATATATCGGGGATTCCGATGTTGGGAAGGATGTCAACATCGGCTGTGGAGTGGTTTTTGTTAATTATGATGGAAAGAGCAAGCACCGCTCTATTGTTGGAGACGGAGCTTTCATCGGTTGCAACACCAATCTGGTTTCTCCGGTAGTGGTGGAAGAAGATTCATATATTGCAGCCGGCAGTACGGTCACTACGAATGTACCAAAAGGGGCATTATTTGTTTCCAGAACAAAAGGCAGGGTAATTGAGGGCTGGGTAGACCGAAGAGGGCTGCTCAAAAAGGAAAGGTAAGGTGTAGAAAGCAAAATGAAACAGGCAGCATTTGCAGATTATAAAGTATTTGCATGTAATTCACACATGGAACTGGCCGAAGAAATCGCATCAATAATGGGAAAGACCTTAGGCAAGGCTACCGTCACCAAATTTAGCGACGGTGAGATTTCGGTCAACTTATGGGAGACAGTAAGAGGTATAGACAGCTATATTATTCAATCTACCAGCGAACCGGTCAACGATAATCTGATGGAGCTGCTGATCATGATCGATGCTATGAAGAGAGCCTCCGCCGGAAGGATCAACGCGATCGTCCCTTATTACGGATATGCTCGGCAAGATAGGAAAGCAAAAGCCAGAGATCCGATAACTGCGAAACTGGTAGCGGACCTGCTTGTTGCTGCCGGCGCCGACAGAGTTCTCACGATGGACCTTCACGCGCCGCAGATCCAGGGATATTTCAACATTCCTGTGGATCATCTGCTGGGAGTGCCTATCCTTGTAAAATACTTCAAAGATAAGGGTATGGATAATCTGGTTGTGGTTTCACCTGATCACGGTTCGGTAACACGAGCAAGAAATATGGCTCAGCCGTTGAACGCACCTATCGCAATCATCGACAAGAGAAGACCCGCACCGAATAAAAGCGAGATCATGAATATCATCGGTGAAATAAACGGGATGAATTGTATCCTTGTGGATGACATGATCGATACCGCCGGAACTATAACCAATGCAGCCAATGCATTGAAGGAAATGGGCGCAAAATCCGTAATGGCCTGCGCCACCCATCCGGTATTATCCGGTCCGGCCATCGAGAGGATCCAATCTTCGGCCATCGAGGAACTGGTGCTTCTAAATACGATTCCGATCCCGATGGAAAAAAGGATCCCGATCATGAAGATACTGTCGGTAGCGCCACTTTTTGCAGAGGCGATGATCCGGGTATTCACGAATGATTCAATAAGCAGGTTGTTTGATTAAGCTGTCTGAGAGGACATGATGTATGTGATAGTCGGCTTGGGAAATCCAGGCAAAAAATATCAGAACACCAGACACAACATGGGGTTCATTACGGTGGATTATCTGGCCGCCAAGCATAATATTAAAGTGAATAAAATCGCATTCAAAGCTCTGGTTGGGGACGGCAACATCGCCAATCAGAGAGTTATTTTGGTTAAACCGCAAACCTACATGAATCTTTCCGGACAATCTGTCCGTGAAACCCTTTCCTATTATAAAGTGGATATAGAAAATCTGATCGTTATTTACGATGATATCGACATTGAAACGGGCAAGCTCCGGATTCGTAAAAAAGGTTCTGCCGGATCCCACAACGGTATGAAATCCGTAATCTATGATATCAAATCAGAGGATTTTCCGCGAGTGAGGATCGGGATTGGCGGAGAGCGGAAGGTGACGCTGCGGGATTTTGTGACAGGAGGGTTCAGCAAAGAGGAAAAGCCGCTGCTGGAAGACGCTGTTGAGCGTGCAGCCAGAGCTGTTGAAATCATTTTGGCTGAGGGTATCGATACAGCCATGAACAGGTATAATGGGTAAGGGAATCATTAATGTTTCGGGCATTGCGGAGAGCCGGATAGCTCCGGTCGCCGCCTATATTGCGAATAAAAAAGAAGGACAGAGCCTGATTATTGTATCCACTCCCGTCAGGGCGGGCAGGCTGGCAACTGACCTGTCTTTTTTTGTGGAAAAACCGATTTATGTCATGCCTCCCGACGACAATGCATTTCTTCGATACGAAGCGAAAAATCGAGATGAGTTGTTCAACAGGATGGCTGTGCTGAAAGCCATGAACAACTGCGAGGACTGTATTGTTATAGCTCCGATTTCCGCATGTTTAAAAAAGCTTCCGCCAAAGGAAATGTTCGGCAAACAGAGAATGACGCTGCAAAGAGGCAAGGAATATCAAAGGGACGACATCTTGCAGAAGCTTGCATCCATGGGGTACGAGAGAGTACCTTTGATTTTCGGCCAGGGTCAGTTCAGCCCAAGAGGATCCATCCTGGACATTTTCACCCCGGATGCAGAGGAACCTTACCGTATCGAATTTTTTGACACCGAGGTGGAATCCATCCGCAGCTTCAATATGGATTCACAGCGCTCCAAAGGCGATCTGAAGAACATTGAAATCTATCCTGCAGCTCAACTCCCGGAAGAGCCGGAATTGTTTAAGAAGGCTGCTGAAAAAATTGAAAAGGAATACGATAGACATATCGATTCGATCATAAGAAGAGCTGAAGCGCAAAGCGAGGGTCAGAGCGCTGGCAGCAATCTGCTGGAAGAAGAGCTCAGTAGACGGAAAGCACAGTTGATCGAAACGGTTTTGCAAGGCACCAACATACAGATACTGGAAAATTATATTGAATATTTTTGTGAGCAGACGGAACGGCTTTGGGATTACCTGTGCAAAGACGCGTCGATCATGGTAGATGATCCCGACAGAATATTTGATACGGCGGAGTTCATTCATAAGGAGGGTCTGGCTGAATTTGAAACGCTGCTTGAGATCGGTCGCGCGATACCCATCGATAAAAGACAAATCAAAGACAAGACAGATTTGATCGAATTATTTGGACTGGCCAGCCGAGGAGCTCTTGACAAACAGATTTACGTGTTTACGCCTTTCCAAAAACCGATCAAGGGAAGCGAATCGTTTGCAGAAGAACACCATTTAAACACCCGGCAAGGTCCGATATATAACGGCAGTCTCGACATGTTTCTTGCTGATTTAAAGAACTATATCAAAAAAGACTATCATATCACCATTGCCTGTTCTACGGAAGACAGAATAAAAAATCTGAAGGAGTTCCTCAGCAGAGAAGATCTGAGTGGCAAGGTCGATCTGAAAATCGGGAACCTAACCTCCGGCCTAGAGTTTGTTCAGGAAAAATGCATCGTCATCTGGGATGGAGACATTTTTACAAACAGTAAAGCAGCAAAAGGTAAAAGACTGAAGCGCAGGGAGGGGCAGGCCATCAGGGCCTTCACTGAACTCAGAAAAGGTGATTATGTAGTTCATGAGAACCACGGGATCGGGAAATTCCTGGGCATCGAACAGCTCGTTGTTGAAGGCACCAAGAAAGACTATCTTAAAATAAAGTATGGCGGAGAGGACTTGCTCTACGTTCCGGTCGAGCAGATGGACCTTATCCAAAAGTATGTGGGAGCGGAAGGGCTCGTTCCTAAAATCAACCGCCTTTCCGGAGTGGAATGGAAGAATACTAAAGCCAGAGCCAAAGCGGCCATCGAAGACATGGCGAAAGAGCTCCTGGAACTTAATGCAGCCAGAGCTTCGGAGCCGGGGCATGCCTTCGGTCCGGATACCCCTTGGCAGCGAGAATTCGAAGACTTGTTTCCATATAGCGAGACTGAAGATCAGCTTCGCTGTATTGAAGAGATCAAGACAGATATGGAAAAACCTGAAGCTATGGACAGACTGCTCTGCGGAGATGTCGGCTTCGGTAAAACAGAAGTAGCGGCCCGGGCGGTTTTCAAGTGCGTAGCTGATGGCAAGCAGGCAGCCATCCTGGTGCCGACAACGATTCTGGCGAATCAGCATTATCATACCCTAAAACACCGGTTCGAAAAATTTCCATTCACTCTTGAAATGATGTCCCGGTTCAAAACATCTTCGCAACAGAGCGACATAGCCGGAAAACTCTCGAAGGGTACTGTGGATATCGTTATAGGAACACATAGGCTGCTGTCCAAGGACATCAAATTCAAGGACCTCGGTCTTCTGGTGATCGATGAGGAACAGCGTTTCGGAGTGAAGCATAAGGAAGCCATCAAACAGCTTCGAAAAAATGTCGATGTGCTGACGCTGTCCGCAACGCCGATACCAAGGACACTCCATATGTCCCTGGTGGGCATCAAAAATATGAGCCTTATCGAAGAGCCGCCGGAGGAAAGATATCCTGTGCAAACCTATGTCATGGAGCAGGACGACTTAATGATGCGGGAAGTGATCGAAAGAGAGATCGCCCGGAGCGGGCAGGTGTATGTGGTCTTCAACCGTGTCAGAGGCATCCAGAAAATCGCCTCCAAAATCGCCAGGCTGGTGCCCGATGCCAGAGTGGCGGTGGGCCATGGCCAGATGAATGAACGTGATTTGGAAGATGTGATGATGTCTTTCGTAGATGGCGAAAAGGACGTGCTTGTATCCACCACCATCATCGAGGCCGGATTGGACATCCCGAATGTAAATACGATCATCGTTCTCGAAGCAGACCATTTCGGGCTAAGCCAGCTTTATCAGCTTCGTGGAAGAGTAGGAAGATCCAATCGAATGGCTTATGCCTATCTCATGCACCAGCGGGGGAAGGTCCTGTCTGAGGTAGCAGAAAAAAGGCTGCGGGCTATAAAGGAATTTACAGAGTTCGGCGCAGGTTTCAAGGTAGCTATGAGAGATCTGGAAATCAGGGGCGCCGGGAATATACTGGGTACGGAGCAATCCGGCCATATGATGACCATCGGGTATGAACTGTATTGCAAACTCGTGGATGAAGCGGTGAGATCGCTGACGGGAGAAGCTGTGATCCCTGACAGGGAAGAGGCTTCAGTGGAATTGAAGGTGACTGCATATGTACCGGATCTTTACATTCAGGATGAAGCCCTGAAGCTTCAAATGTACAAGAGAATCGCAGAAATTGAAAATGCGGAAGACCAGGAGGATGTCAAGGAAGAGTTGACGGATCGGTTCGGAGATGTCCCGCCGGAGACGTTGTCTTTGCTCAAAGTATCCAGAATACGCTCCATGGCAGAAAAGCTGTGCATCACGAGAATATCCGAAGACCGTGGCAAAATCGTATTCCACATTGCAAAAGTCAATCCGATCACGCCGAAGAATTACGCAGCGCTATATGCCAGGTTTGAAAAACGCACTTCAATCGGAGGAGGGGTGAAGCCAATGATCACCTTTGCGGCGGACCCGGCCAAGAAGCTGGATGAAGTCATCACTGTATTGGAATTGCTGATGTAGATATGTTATAATAACACGCCCTTTCGAAACGGATCAGACAATGGGAAAACCGATCGATCAAAAAAAGAATTAGTTGGATTAAAAATAATAGTATGATTATAAGCAAGTATTAGTAGGTATTAGTGTGATGGATCGAAGCGAAGGAGACCAGAGGCATGCTATTTAAAAAAATAACAATTTTAGATGAAAATCTATGCCCCAGACAAAATATGTTTGTTGGCACTACCGGGGATCGCATAGACTACGTTGGGGACGCCATGCCTGCGGAGCCCTCCTCATATGGAGAACATTATGAAGGAAAAGGCAAACTGCTGATGGCCGGTTTCGTGAATAGCCATGCACATTCGCCCATGACGCTTATGCGGGGGTACGGAGAAAATCTGGCATTGCAGGACTGGCTGGGCAGTAAGATATTCCCTTTTGAAGCCAAGCTTCGAGACGAGGATGTATACAACGGGACATTGCTGGCCATGGCCGAGTCCCTTCGGTTCGGTATTGTATCCACAACGGATATGTACTATTTTTCGGAGGCCATGATCCGGGCCATCATTGAGAGCAGAACAAAGAACAATCTGTCCAGAAGCATCACCAACTTCACCGGTGCCGATCTTTGGAGCATGGAAGGAGCTCTGGAGATGAAAGACCTTTTCGAAAAGTATAATGGAGCGGAGCAGGATAGGATCAAAGTCGACATGAGCCTTCATGCAGAATACACATCCGATCCGGCAACGGCCAGATCCCTTGCAGATTATACGAAGGCTATCGGCGCCAATATGCATGTGCATGTATCCGAAACAAGGTTTGAGCACGAAGCATGTAAAGAAAAATACGGCCTGACACCGACCCGGTACTTTGCGGAGCAGGGAATATTAGATACGAGAACCACCGCTGCTCACTGCGTTTGGATCGAAGGGGAGGATTTTGATATATTAAAGGAAAAGGGAGTAACGGTTGCATGCAATCCGGTGAGCAACCTCAAACTCGCAAGTGGCGTGTGCAATGTGCCGGAACTCTTAAAGCGGGGCGTCAATGTTGCCATCGGAACCGACAGTGTTGCAAGCAACAACAGCTTGAACTTTATCGAGGAGATCAAGACATTCGCCCTGGTTTCAAAGATGTATTATGGAGATCCGACAGCCGTGACACCTTTGGAAGCCTTGCGGGCTGCCACCTTGGGCGGCGCCATTGGCCAGGGAAGAAAAGATTGCGGTAAATTGGCATCAGGCTATAAAGCTGATTTGATAGTACTGGACATTGATCAGCCGCATATGAACCCGGTACACAATATCCTGAACAATATCGTGTATTCCGCATCCGGAAGCGATGTGATCCTCACGATGGTAGACGGGAGAGTTCTCTATAAAGACGGCTGCTACACCACAATAGATATTGAAAGAGCAATCTACGAGGCAGGAAAATCAACACAGAGGATATTGAGCGAACTATAGGAAAGACTATATTCTGAATCGGACGGAGATACTGATGACTAAAAAGTCCTTCATGCAGGGGGCTGTAGTCCTGGCTGCAGCCGGAATTATTATAAAAGTATTAGGCGCTTTTTTTCGAATACCACTGGCAAATATGATCGGAACTCAGGGTATGGCTTATTATCAGGCGGCATATCCTGTTTATGTTTTTTTTATGATGCTGGCCACGGCCGGGATCCCCGTTGCCATCTCCCGGATGGTTTCGGAGAGGATCGCCTCAGGCCATCATTATGCTGCACATAAAGTGTTCAGAACTTCACTATATCTGCTCCTCAGCATCGGACTCGCATCGTTTTCACTATGTTTTTTCGGCGCCGGTAAAATTGTTGAAATCATCAATATGGAAGGGGCGCTGTTCACTATGAGAGCGATCGCCCCGGCACTTCTGTTTGTTTCGGTCATGGCCGCATTTCGAGGCTATTTTCAGGGTATGCAGAATATGAAGCCTACTGCCACATCCCAGATCGTTGAGCAACTGTTCAGAGTTGGACTGGGATTATCGCTGGCTTACGTGCTGATGAAAACCGGGACCATGGAGGCAGCGGCCGGAGCGGCATCAGGCGCCACAGCGGGCGGCATCGCCGGGTTGATCACTGTCGCCATTATCTATTTAAAAAGAAAAGAAAGCTTTAGGGAAGACATAGAAAAAACCGAAGAACTTGGCAGCGAACCAGAAAGGGTGATTCTGGCGAAAATATTGGTGATTGCTGTTCCTATTACTATTGGAGCAGCCATCATGCCAATCATGAATTTCATCGATGTAGCGATTATCATGCGGAGGTTGGCTTCTGCAGGATGGACCGCCGTTCAATCGGAAGACTTATACGGCCAATTGTCAGGATTTGCAGGACCCTTGATCAATTTCCCTCAAGTGTTGACCCAGGCGGTTTCGATGAGCCTCGTGCCTACCGTGGCCATGGCCTGGAAACAAAAGGATATGACCTTTCTCAGGGACAATGTTGAGCTCGGTCTCAGGACTGCTATGATCGCAGGTTTCCCCTGCGCGTTCGGATTGATGGTACTGGCAGAGCAGATCATGCTTTTGCTCTATCCGTTCCAGAGGGAAAGCGCACTGGCGGCCGCGCCTTGCCTTGTCATAATGGCTTTCGGCGTGATATTCCTCTCGACGATTCAAACACTGACAGGTGTTCTGCAGGGGATGGGAAAGCAATTGATCCCTGTATGCAATCTTGCTATTGGGGCGGCAGTGAAAATTGGTGTGACCTGGTGGCTGGCGGGCATTTATTCGATCAATGTCAAAGGAGCTGCAGTAGGAACGGTGTGCGCGTATATCGTTGCTTCCGTTTTAAACCTCATCGCGGTCCGGAAACATACCGGCGCGCAATTTGATATCAAGCTGACCTATATCAAACCTTGTCTGTCGGCTCTGGTTATGGCCGCTGCCGCCTTGGCCTGCTACAAAGGGTGCTATGCGGTGCTTTCCAGCAACGCCATCGCGACGGTCCTGGCTGTTTTGATTGCTGCTTTGACATACAGCATTTTACTTTTCGTTACAAAGTCCATCAGCAGGGACGAAATATTGAAATTGCCAAAAGGAACGAAACTGGTCAAGATTGTTGATCGTTTTATCAAATAATTCTCAATTCATGGCAGAAAGGGATTTTGCATGGCCGAAAAAAACCATCCATTATGTGTTCCGGAGTACGAAAATCTTACTGAAGAAGCCCGGCGCCCGGAAGAGGCATTCGCGAGGCTGATCGAAATCCTGAAGGTGCTCAGAAGGGAGTGCCCCTGGGATCGGGAACAGACTCATGAAAGCCTGAGAGTCTGTATGCTGGAAGAAGCTTATGAAGTGGTCGAAGCTATCAACACTGGAAATTATGAAAACCTGGAAGAAGAATTGGGCGATGTTTTTCTACAGGTGCTTTTTCATTCATCTCTGGCAGCAGAGTCAAAAAGGTTTGACTTGACTGATGTCATCAATAAAGAATGTGATAAGATGATCCGCCGCCATCCCCATGTTTTTTTGAGGGAAGAAGCTAATTCTATTGACAAAGCCCTTGAAAAATGGGAGAATGTCAAAAGAAGAGAGCATGGAGAGGCCTCGCATACGGCAAGGCTTTCGGCAGTACCCAAGGCCCTGCCGGCGTTAACTCGCAGTTTTAAAATACAGGCAAGGGCTGCTGAGGTTGGGTTTGACTGGGATGATGTCGCGTGTGCTTTTCAAAAGATTGATGAAGAAGTGTCGGAACTGAAAGAAGCAGCAGAGTCGAAACAAAAGGAAAAGATCGTGGAGGAACTGGGAGATTTGATTTTCTCCGCAGTGAATACCGCGAGATTTCTGGGTGTTGATCCCGAAGAGGCTCTGAATCTGACCTCGGAGAAGTTTATTAAAAGATTTTCCGAGATAGAAAAAGCAGCATTGGCTTCCGGCAAAAGGCTAGAAGAAATGTCTTTGGAAGAAATGGACATTCTTTGGGAATATGCGAAAACCCTGAAGAATGATTAAAAAATCCAATGAACTATCATCAAATTATTAAGGAGGAATTGTACATGAACAAGGCAGAATTAGTAGCTGCAGTTGCAGAAAAAGCAAACATGACGAAGAAGGATGCAGAGGTTGCAGTGAATGCGTTTATTGATGTAGTAGAGGCCGCTCTCGTAAGACAGGAAAAGGTACAGCTGATCGGTTTCGGAACTTTTGAAACTCGTGGCAGAAAAGAAAGACAGGGCAGAAATCCTAGGAAGCCTGGCGAAGTGATCAAGATCGAAGCTTCAAATGCTCCGGTATTCAAGGCTGGAAAGGCTCTCAAGGACGCTGTAAATAAATAGGAATTATAATACGAAAGTTGAGGAGGGCGGCGAAAGTTTGCCCTCTTTTTATTGTTTCCGACAAAGAGATGAAGAGATGAGAATAGATAAATATTTAAAAAACTCGAGATTGATCAAGCGAAGAAGCGTTGCGAAGGAAGCCTGTGATACGCTGAGGGTCTCCCTGAACGGGCGTCCTGCCAAAGCTGGCAGCGAAGTTAAAATCGGGGATGTTATAACGATCCAGTTTGGCAGCAGCAGATTGACAGCAAAGGTAACTGCGCTTACGGAATCCGTGAAAAAGGAAGATGCCGCCGGCATGTACGAAATCATTGATGAAAAAGATTTATTATAATTATGTAGCTTTAAATACGTTTACATATGCCGCGATAGGTGTATTGCTTCCGTTGATGGGGCAGTACCTGATTGGATTGGGTTTCACCGGCGCTCAGATAGGGACCATTACCTCCGCTGGAACAGCCATGGCTATATTTTCCACAACGTTTTGGGGTGAAAAATATAATAATATGAAAAACAAGAAGCTGATGGTGATGTGCCTATGCTTCTCCGCAGCCGCAATTGGCGGCTGTTTGTTGTGGACCACGGGTTATTGGGTCTTTTTATGGGGCTTTATTATATTATACTTTTTCCAGGCGCCTATCATGGGATTGTCTGATGCCATGACCATCGAAGCAGACCAGCCCTTCAGCGCAGTCCGGAAGTGGGGATGCATTGGATTTGCCTTGGCAGTATTTGTTGCCGGCAGAATAGCAGATGTTTTCGGACTTCAAATCATTTTTACCGGGTACGCAATATGTTTTGTGATCGCGGGGCTTTTCATACTTGCGATCGTAAGGTCCGAATCAAGAGGTCGACAGCAGCAGGCGGTATGGAGAACCGAAACTGCAGCAACGGATCAGGAACAAGCCGAAGCCATACTCGAAGAACTGAAGGACCATGAGGATAAGCTTCATAGGAAGATCAGATACCGTGATGTTGTGAAAAACAGAAAGCTCTTGGGGATCATTGCAGCATCCTTTTTTCTGCTTGGGACCAACGTCGCTAATAACACCTATTTCAGTTTTTTGTATATTGAGTGCGGCGGCACGATTGCAGGAATCGGCACAGCCTTTCTATTGATGGTGGGCAGCGAGACCATATTCATGGCGTTATCCGCCAGGATCTCAACGAAGTTCACGATAGAAAAAACGCTTTTAGCCAGCATGTGTATTTCCGCTCTAAGGTTTGCATGGTACAGCTTCGGCCCGCCATCTTATTGGATAATTGCCTTATTTTTTCTTCAAGGCATGGTCAATGGAATCATCCTGGTTGAATTTATCAGATACATCAACAAGACAGTGAGCAGGGATCACCTCGGCATGTCCATCTCTCTTTATTATGCAGCGTCAAGCTTCTCCACCATACTTTGTCAATTGGCGGGCGGCATTGTCCTCGACGTAGCGGGCGGCACCGGTGTCTACCTGTTTTTCGCTATTTACAATGTAATCGGGGTCGTTCTTTATGTCAT
>CALBZG010000100.1 GCA_937889655.1 uncultured Clostridia bacterium | reverse complement strand
GCTGCACGGAACAATTCGATCCCCGAGTTTTTCAGTTGCTGCTTCGCCTGTATATAGTATCTTCCATCTGTCCAAAGACCCGCTTCCTTCATCGTTATCACAACGGTCCCCGCAGAACCCGTAAATCCCGATATCCACTCTCTGGATTTGAAATGATCCGGAACATATTCGCTCAAATGGTCATCTGCGCTTGGAATGATATAAGCGTCCAGCTTATGCTTTTCCATCTCTTTTCTAAGGTTTTCCACTCTTGTTTTTATATCCATATCCCTGTTGCCTTGCTCCTTATCCCTTGACCACCGCTACCGTCTTCAGCCTTTTTCTGATTTCGATCAGATCGGTTTCATTCGCAATAACAAAGTCGATTTCTTTATAAGCAAAACGGGATTCTTCGCCCACATCGCTTTTTTTCGCTTTGCCCAAAAAAACTCCCAACGATTTCAAATCATTGACGGTCTCCTGTACAGAGAACTTTTCTTTTGCATCGGTTCTGCTCATACATCTGCCCGCTCCATGAGAGCAGGATTCAAAACTTTCAGGGTTCCCTTTGCCTTCAATGATGTAGGAATATGTACCCATCGCACCCGGAACGATTCCTTGTTCGTTTTTTGCCGCCCTAATGGCTCCTTTTCGATGGACCCAAACCGTTTTACCATAATGTTTTTCCAACGATGCATAATTGTGGTGGCAACTTACCGGCTCAGATAATTCGATTTTGTCGATGTCTGTATACTTCCTGACAAGATTTTGGACGATGTTTTCCACCCGTTCCAGCATCATCCGGCGATTTTCTCTGGCAAAATCCAATGCAAGGTCCATCCATCTTATATAATCCTTGCCTGTTTCGCTTTCAGTGTATAAATAAGCCAGATCCCACTCGGGAAGAACGGATGATTTCTCCTGGCTGTTAAGTTCTTTTGCCTTATTATTGTAATAATTGCATATTTTAAATCCCAGATTCCGGGATCCCGAATGCACCATGATGCCAAGGTTTCCGTGATCATCAGACTGTAGCTCAATAAAATGATTTCCGGAGCCTAGGGTGCCGATCTGATATTGCGCATCATCCAACTGCTGCAGGAGCATCGTCGGAATTTCATTGAACTGATACTGAGTCAAGCTTTCCTTGAATCTAACCACTGAAGAACAAGTTTGCTTCTTGCTATGATGCTCAAATCCCGTGGGAATATTCCTCAGTATATCCCCAAGGATCGCCTGGGCCAGCTTTCCGTTGGGGGTTTCTGTTCTAGTCAAGATTTCAACCGGAATATCCGTCTGTACGAATTCCATGCCGCACCCGATATCCACCCCGACGGCTTTTGGTATTATTACCTGTTCCGTTGCAATGACGCCGCCGATGGGCATGCCATAACCGGAATGAGCATCTGGCATCAGAGCGACCCATTTATGAATAAACGGCAGATTTGACAAATTTTTTGCCTGCTTTAGGCATTCCTCTTCCAGTTGGTTTTCATTTTCCAGCCATACTTTGATAGGATACTTTTGTAACTGCGGATCAAAGAGGGTAAACATATCGCACCCCCCTTGCAGATAAATGTCGAATCAATTTCAGATCTTCAAAATTTTTGCTGCATTTTTTTCGAAATTATCCAGATATTCCTGCCCGAGCTTTTTTTTGATGATCTCATTGAACTTATTAAATTGCGGCGACCTCGACGTCATGTCATGACAATCAGAACCCACGAAATCAATCCATCCTTTATTAATAAGTTTCAGCATACCATGCCTGGTTCTCAAATTGATCACTGAGTCGATATCAATTTGAAACATGCATCCTATATCAGATAAGATATGTAGAATCGACTCCCGGTCACCTTTATCGTGCATGGCATCATAACGTTCGATATGCGCTATGATCGGTTGTATTCCGAATTTCCCCATCAAGCCTTCGATCATTTTATATGTCCTGTTGGTCCAAACCTTTGTAAAAGGAAGTTCTAGCAGTAAGTAATTTGTATTTCCAAGGCAAAGCGATTCGATATTATCATACCACATGAGATTTTCTGTCAGGAAAGTCTCACTTGCCAAAACAAATCCAATTTCATCATCAAAGCCCTTGATCATTTTAAAAGCGTTTTCTCTGCGCTCAACAAAGCTATCCAGACTCTCTCTGTGCGGGTAAAAATGCGGAGTCAGAACAATTAAAGATATTCCCTGATTACGCAAAGTCTCAACCAATTGGGCTGATTCTTCAAGATTACGGGCGCCATCATCTATCCCCGGAAGCACATGTGTATGGATGTCGATCATCGCAGTTTCACCTCAGGCTGTTTACTCTCGTTTGAAGAATTATTCGATCTATGAATAATTATATTTATCATACGGTCTTGTTGAATTCATATTTTAAATCATTCTAACATAAAGTAATGGCGATGGATACATTCAAGTAGCCATTGATCCCTTCCAATTGGCCGACATGGTTATTTTAACCGACATAAATTGTCAGAAAAAAAGAGTTGTAACTACTGTAGGAATTATATATAATATATGATGTAAGAAAACAGAATAGAAAACAATCCCAATCGTAAATATTTCTTTAAATAGAGAAGAAAGCGAATGAGCAAATCTGTCGAAAGGCAGAGACGCAAAGCCACGGGTCTACGGTCTGATTGGACCATGATAGCCGGGTTGCCGAAATTCTTTATTTTATTTGCCCAAAATAATTTACAAGGGTTGAACATACAATAATCGTCCTTTACAGGAGAGCGGAGTCCTTTCAGGGCATAGGGGCCTTGCTCCAAATGAAGTACAAAGAGGTGAACAAAATGAAAAAAAGAATATTACAATTACTTGTTTTGATCTTGGTGGTTTCACTGTGTGGATCAGCCTTTGCCTATGCCGCTACGATCAAAAATATTACGACAGCAAAAAAGACAGTTACTATCAGCTGGTCTAATCCACAGGATATTACTTACGGTACTAAACTTAGCAGCACTCAGCTCAACGCAACGGCAACCTATAACGGTGTTGCAGTTTCAGGTACATATGCTTATAGTCCAAGTGTAGGTACAATATTGAGCCCTGGAAGTCAACAGACGCTAAAAGTAACTTTCACACCTACCAACAGGCGGGTTTACAGCACTGCTTATAAAGAAGTTAAAATCAATGTCTTAAGTTCCGTCACCAAGGTCACCCCTGTTATAAGCTGGGCTACTCCTGCCGATATTGTTGCAGGTACCTCTTTGGGTAGTGCACAACTTAATGCCACTGTAACCTACAATGGCAACCCTGTTGCCGGAACCTATACATACAGTCCGGCTGCCGGCACCGTTCTTAGTGCTGGTGCATCGCAGACACTGAAAGTCACTTTTACGCCAACAGATAATGTTAAATATAATTCAGCGACCGGTAATGTGAATATCAATGTTCTGAATTCAGTCATCAAAGTCACACCATTGATCAATTGGGATACCCCTGCTGATATTGTTGCCGGCACCCCATTAAACAGTACGCAGCTCAACGCAACGGCAACCTACAATGGCGCTGCCGTCCCGGGCACATTCGCTTACAGCCCCGCAGCCGGAACCGTGCTCAGTGCTGGCGCTTCCCAGACCCTGAAGGTAAGCTTCACGCCGACAGACACCGTTAAATACAACCCTGCAACTTATGAAGTTAGAATCAATGTTCTGAATCCGGTCGTCAAGGTAACCCCTGTGATTAATTGGACGACCCCTGCTGACATTGTTGCAGGCACCGCTTTGAGCAGCACACAGCTTAACGCAACAGCAACTTATAACGGCAGCGCTGTTTTGGGGACGTTCGTGTACAGCCCAGCGACTGGGACCGTTCTAAGCGCTGGCGCTTCCCAGACCCTGAAGGTAACGTTTACTCCTATAGATAATGTCCGTTACAGCTCAGCATACAAAGAGGTTAAAATTAATGTTCTTGCTCCGTCAGCCAGCATCCCAACAGATGCAATAAACGTTAAGACGTCCTATGGCGCTAAAGGAGATGGCATAACTGACGACACCGCTGCAATTAATAATGCGATTGCATATGCATATAGCAAAGGTGGAGGGACTGTTTATATTCCAGATGGAACCTATTTAGTGAATCCGCTAACCAAAATTAGCATGAGGAGTAATGTTAAACTGAATCTTTCCAACAACGCCGTGCTAAAATCAATGGGAACAAGTTCAGGATCCTACAATATTATTAATATTTGGCAAGCTTCCAATGTATCTATAACTGGTGGAAAGATCATCGGCGACAGGGCAATACACACTGGTACTTCAGGTGAATGGGGTTTCGGTATATCAATGTGGGGTTGCACAAATGTATATATTGCTGACATCTCTATATCTGATTGTTGGGGAGACGGTATTTACATAGGTAGTGCTGTCAATTCAAACGTTCCATCCGTTATGTACTGTGATAAAGTAGTAATAGAAAGAGTTCAGATCAGCAATAGCCGAAGGTCAAATATATCTGTGATCAGCGCCAAAAATCTTACAATCAGGGATTGCGTTCTGTCAAATGCATATGGTAATATTCCTGAAGCCGGACTTAATTTCGAGCCAAACTACTCAAACGAGTTCATTCAGAATGTTATCGTCGAAAATTTACAAACTTATAATAATGCCTTATATGGGATTCAGCTTGGCTTAACTATGCGGAATTTAACTAATCCAGTTGATATAACCATTATTAATCATAAGGATTCAGGGAGTTATTCAGCTATTGGGCCATGGCCACTTGGCACATTTGAACTCAATCACGTTGTTATAAAGTAAAATACAGATTATGAAAAAGACCAAGTGTGAAATTACCACACTTGGTCTTTTTGTATCTTATTTCATTATTAAATTTTATAAATCTTTCGCTTATTTCGAGAAAGTTGTTTTATTTCCGTTATTATTCAGATCTGAACTTCCAAATACTCTGTGGAGCATCGCTTCATACTCAATCTTGTCTTTAAGCCATTTTTCCATATCGTATTCAATCTCGTTATTCTTTAAACCACCGAATAAGTTCATAAAATTATCCATATTGGAATTATTATTCTTCATATCTTTATTCTCCTTTCACGATTTAGAAAATCCGTGTCAAAGAACAAAGTCGGATATTTATCTTTGTTCTTCGGCAACCCGGCGATCATTGCAATATGCATTAGATCCGTAGTTTTGCGTCCTTGCCTTTCGACAAGTTTGCCTTTATCGAAGATATAGTGATATGCTATATTTAATTAAAATATATCACAAAGTACAATTTTGTCAACATATTTGTTAGAATTTTGCGACTTCTTAAAATTTGTGTAAAATTGCTTGATACCATTCAATGGTCGCTTCTATCCCTTTTCTGAAGTTCCATTGAGGATCATAACCTAATAGTCTTTTTGCTTTACTTATGTCTGCGTTGCTATGTTTTATATCACCCTCTCTTTCCGGCCCGAATATCGGAGCAATATCTTTGCCAAGTGCCTTGCATAACTCGTGATAGACATCTATCAGGTACTGCTGTTCCCCGAAGGCAATATTATATATTTGACCCGCCGCCTGACCGGGTGCCTTGCATGCCTTGAGGTTAGCCTCGATGACATTCTCGATGTATGTAAAGTCTCGGCTCTGTCTACCATCGCCGTAAATAGTTGGCCTCTCATCGTTGAGAATTTGTTTGATGAACTTCGGGATTACTGCCGCATATGGACCTGCAGGATCCTGCCTTCTGCCAAATACATTGAAATATCTAAGACCGTAAGAGATCGGAAGAGCGTCGTGTAGGGAAAGAGTGTAGATCTCGGTGGTCG
>CALBZG010000099.1 GCA_937889655.1 uncultured Clostridia bacterium | reverse complement strand
CTTCAGAAAAATCAAAGTCGTTTTCCGCGCCGCCCAATTTCTCCAGTCTGGAAACCACCAGCGCTTCAATAACCGGCATTTGTCTTGCATCCTCGCTGTCCTTCGGCTGTATCGTGACCTTGCTGTCGAAAACATACCAGTCTCTGAATCTGGATATTTCATCGGCAAAAAATACATAGTCATTCTCATCTTCAAGATTTTGAGACAAGCCGATCAATGCTCTTTTGATCGTTTCAAGAAGGCTGTAAATCTCGATCTCCGTATCCGGACAGGCTTCCAGGGTTTCAGTGAAATACCCTTCAATAAGTTCTGCAAACACCCCCTCCGGAACTCCTTTCACCAGCTTGTAGATGGCCTCGGCGGATATCGGTTCCGTACATTCGATCAGGTCTGCAAAATTCTCAAAGTATTCAAATTCAGACGGGTCTTCAATGTTGAGATTCTCAAGCAATTCTTCATAATCCATATGCTCACCCCCTGTTAAAGTTTCTGTAAACTATCAGTTTCAAGATTTTTAAATTTGACGTTGACCTCAGTGCCATCAAAAATGCGGTCGATCATTTTCACGAAATTCTCAGAGAGGTCGGATGCGTAAAAAATGTTTTCCGCATCGGATTTTTCAGCCAGCAGGTTCTTGCTTGTTAATGTGTCCTTAATGCTGGCTATAATGGTTTCACTTGGATTGATGATCCTGACATATGGGAAAAGTCTTTCGATGTTCCCTCTTATCAGCGGATAATGGGTGCAACCCAGCACTACGGTATCGATCCTGTTTTCCAGGATGAAATCATCCATGTAATATTTGATGGTAAGGTCCATGATATCGCTCTGAATGATCCCTTCTTCTATAAGTGGCACGAAGGCCGGGCACGGCGTCTGATAAACGGGGATGTCCGGATTCCTTCCCTTGATCAAGTCCATGTATGCTTCGCTTTGGATCGTGACCTTCGTTCCGATGACCCCCACCACATTTTCTTCAGAACATACTTTTGCAATTTTTTCAGCTGCGGGTTCAATAATGCCCAATATAGGGATTTCCGGATACTTTTCCTGGAGATCCACCAGGCAGGTAGAGCTCACCGTATTGCAGGCGATGACGATCATTTTAACATCGTGCTCCACCAGGAAATCCGCTATCTCCATAGCGAATCCGCGAATAGTTTTAGTCGATTTCGAACCGTAGGGCGTCCTGGCGGTGTCTCCGAAATATATGATTTTTTCTTCTTTCAGCTCCCTCATCAAGTGCGGGATGCATGTCAGTCCTCCAAGACCCGAGTCAAAGAAGCCTATCGGCCGATTATCCATGTGCCATTTCCTTTCAATTGTGCTATAATACTCTAATAATTATACATGAAATGTATTTTAATGTAAACTGTCGCAGGGAGGCATAAAATGGCCAGCAAGAATGTGAAGCAAAGAAAAGAAATCGATGAAAAGTTCAAATGGGATATAGAAGCGATGTACACTCCTGAAACCAAATGGCAGGAAGACTTTGACGCTTCCCTGAAGGCCGCTTCAGAATATGGACGGTTCAAGGGCCGTCTGGGTGAAAGCGCTGCAGTGCTTAAGGAAGCTCTAAAGGAAAAAGACCGGATATGGCAGCAGGCTGAAAGAGTCTATGTTTACGCGAGAATGCGCAGAGACGAGGACAATCGGGTGGGGAAATATGTTGAAATGGCCGGAAAATGCCATGTTCTCCTTTCTGAGATCTCCAGCAGCCTTTCCTTTTTCACGCCGGAATTGCTTGCCGTAGATGAAAAGGTCATTTTCGGCTATCTTGACGCGGACAAAGAGCTGGAGATCTATCGCCATTATATCGAGGATACCTTCCGGATCAAAGCCCATGTCCTTTCAGAGGTGGAAGAAAATCTGCTTGCCCAAATCAGCCGCATTACCGACGCCTCCGGAGAGATTTTCAATACGCTCAATAATGCCGACATAAAATTCGGCAGGATCATAGATGAGGATGGGGATTCCGTGGAATTGACCCATGGTAATTTTATCAGCTTTATGGAGTCCAAAGACCGCAGGGTCAGGCAGGAAGCCTTCCAGCATATGTATGCTTCCTATACGGCTCAGATCAATACCATCGCCACGGCATATGACTACAATGTCCGCACCGGATGTATTTTTTCGAAGCTGAGAAAATATGAAAACGCACGAGCCGGAGCTCTCTCAGGCGACAATGTCAAAGCAGAGGTATACGACAACCTGATCAAGGTAGTCAACGATTACCTGCCTTCCCTGCATCAATATATGAAGACCCGGAAGAGGCTTCTTGGGGTGGAGCCTCTCAAGATGTACGATATTTATGTCCCGCTGGTGGACGTGCCGGATAGGAAAATCAGCTTTGACGACGCTGTCCAATTGATGAACGAGGGTCTTGCTCCTCTTGGCCCCGAATATCTTGATGTGGTCAATCATGGCATACGATCACGATGGGTGGATATTTATGAAAATGAAGGAAAGACATCCGGCGCATACAGCTTCGGTTCCTATGACTCCATGCCTTATATTATGATGAATTTTGCGGGCAAGCTGAAAGACGCCTTTACCCTGATCCATGAAATGGGACACAGCATGCACAGCTATTTCACCAGGAATACTCAGCCTTTCGTCTATGGCGGACATAGTATTTTCACGGCAGAGGTGGCCTCCACCGTCAATGAAGCGCTGATGATGCAGCGTATGCTGGCTACTGAAAAAGATGCAGCCATGAAGAAATACCTGCTCAACATCTATATAGAAGAATTCAGGACCACCCTTTTCAGGCAGACCATGTTCGCCGAGTTCGAAGATATGACGCACAAGGCTTCCGAAGCCGGCACTATTCTTACACCAGAATGGCTTTGCCGGGAATATAAGAAGCTGAACGAAAAATATTTTGGAGAAGCAGTGGATCTTGGCGATGAGATTCAGTATGAATGGGCACGCATCCCTCATTTTTACAGGGCCTTCTATGTCTATAAATATGCAACAGGCTATTCAGCAGCCACAGCCATCTCGAAAATCCTCCTGCAGGGCGGGGAGTCCGAACGCCACGATTACATCCGTTTCCTTAGAAGCGGAGACAGCGACTATCCAATCGAGCTTCTGAAAATTGCCGGAGTGGATATGAGCACTGAGCAGCCGATCAAAGAGGCCTTGGAAACTTTTAAAACATTGGTAACGGAGTTCGATAGTCTATAATGAGTAAATTTAAATATATTGTATCGGAAGCCGACGAAGGAAGACAGGTCAAGGATATCATCCGGAATGAGTTCTCCTTCTCCCGGAAGCTTCGAACGAATTTGAAAAAAACCCAGACACTGGTGCTTCTCAACGGAGCACCAGCTTTAGGTTGGCATTCCGTTAAAGCCGGAGATACCGTATCCATCGACCTGCCGGATGAGACGAGCC
>CALBZG010000098.1 GCA_937889655.1 uncultured Clostridia bacterium | reverse complement strand
TGATCGGCGTCAGCCGGGATATCAGCGAGCGAAAAGCTAAGGAATTGGAGATCCTGTACCTGAACAACACCGATGTCTTGACAGGGCTGTACAACCGCAGATATTACGAAAAGGAGAAAGAACGGTTGGATCAGTATTGCCCGCTTCCTTTTTCCGTCATCATGGCCGACTTGAACGGACTCAAGCTGATCAACGACAGCTTCGGCCACTCCAAAGGCGACGCCATGCTGGTAGAAACGGGGCGGCTGCTGAAAAAGCACAGCCGGAACATGGGCGTCGTGGCCCGGATTGGCGGCGACGAATTCTGCATGCTCCTGCCGGAAACGGACTCCAAAGCAGCCAAAAAGATCATCGATAAGATCACTGCGGAATGCGAGCGCACGAGCATCGATATGGATGGGACTTCCGTCAGGCTGAGCATCTCCTTCGGCCACGGCACCAAAAAAACCGCAGAAGAGGATCTGGACGAGATCATCAATCTGGCCGAGGACGCCATGCGGCGAAGCAAGCTGTTCAACCGCAACAGCACCAGGAGCGATCTGATCGCCTCCATCCGCGCCACGCTAGTGGAAAAAAGCCACGAAACAGCCGAGCACACCGACCGGATGACCAACATGGCCAAGAAGATCGGCGAAGAGCTGAACTTTTCCGACCACATGCTCTACGAGCTGGAGTTGGCGGCGGATCTTCACGACATCGGTAAGATGAGCGTGGACCACCGCATCCTGTCCAAGCCGGAGCAGCTCAGCGACGAAGAATGGGCAGAGGTCCGAAAGCATCCGGAAGCCGGTTACCGGATCGCCCAGTCCACCAACGAATTGATGTCCGTTGCCGAATACATCCTGTGCCATCACGAGCGCTGGGACGGCAAGGGATATCCCCAGGGACTTTCAGGAGAAGATATCCCCTTGATCGCCCGAATCGTTTCCATCGTGGACGCCTACGACGCCATGACCGAGGAGCGGCCCTACAGCATCGTAAAAACAGAAAAAGAAGCCTGCGAAGAGATCTGCAGGAACGCAGGCACCCAGTTCGATCCCGAGCTGGCCAGGATCTTCGTAGAGAAAGTACTGGGGCACGAATGCCCGTCCTTGCCGCTGAGCTGATTGCCGACCTGAATAAAACAAAAGGATCTTATGAATGAAGGTATTCAAGAATAAATCGCCGCTGTGGGCCTTGTTGGCAATGCTGGTCTTGGCCCTGGCCTTGACGGGTTGCAGCGAACCGGCAGATGATACCCAGGACGCTCCGGCAGCGAAGCCGGAGGGAGGCGCCGGAGAGGCGCTCCCGGTGGAGCAGGAAGAAGAAAAGCCCCCGCTTCCGCTGGGGCTTTACATCAAGACCGGAAGCGGGAGCCGGGAGCGCATAACGACGATGGAAGCGACTTACACCGTCGGACAGGACATCGTCGTTCTGTCGGCCTTTCTTTCAGAAGAGCCGGCGATCTCCGGCGCCAAATTTTCCGACGTCTGGAACGGCCTGCGGGAAGGGATTCCCGAAGCCGCCGGCTGCAAAATAGGCTACCGTCTGAACTATGAAACCGCCTCGGGCGAGACGGTGAGTCAGACGATCCTGGGGCCCGGGGATACCGAGACCAACCGGGCTTATGTGGAAACCTATATATACGACGACGTCCATCAGGACGGTTGGTACAGCCATTTGCTTCCTTCCGATGTGACGGAGGGGACCGTGGTGACCACGATCAAGCTCACCGGCGGCCCCAAGGTTTCCGGCGTCGGAAACATTGTGGTGGAAGCGTTTCTATACGAAGAAGATCCGGTAGCCGAACCGGTGGGCCGGTGCCAGGTGGAAGTAACGAAACAATAAGGCCGGACAGAGATCCGAATCAGAAAAGGCTGTGCCCGGGGGCACAGCCTTTTACTATTCTATTTCAGGGTCAGCGTTTCGCCGTCGGCAGGGATCAGGAGCTGTTCTTCGGTGACCCCATGCTCCGTGGCATAAGCCCGCAGCGATCCCCGGGAAACGGTGCCGTGGTCATAGGAATCCAGATGCACCGCCACCACTTTCGAATCAGGGAGCGCTTTGCAGATCTCCACTGTTTCAACTTCGTCAAAGAGGATCTTGACGCCGTCCCACACCGCGCCCGCCGAATGGGTGATCACCACGGCGGGTTTTTCTTTTATAAGGACATTGCGGACCTCGTCACACAGGATCGTGTCGCCGGGCCAGTAGATCGTCGGCTCTCCGGGCGCCTTGAACACGAAACCGGAAGCCTCGCCCATCTCCTTCTGCACGGCGCCCGAACCGTGCTTGGCGTAAGTCCTGGTGATCTCCACATCCCCTAATCGGAAGGCTCCTTCCAAGGGACGCACATCAGCAAAGCCCATAGACCGGATGCTTTCCTCTTCGTGGGGTTGGCAAAGGACCGGAAGCGATTTGTCCAGATATTCCTGGGCCGCCTTGTCAAAGTGGTCCGAATGGATGTGGGAAACGACTACCGCATCCAACCCGGCCAGAATGTCTTCTCTGCTCATTGGCAGGTCGATCAGGGGATTTTTCGACTTTCCGGCGAAGGACGGGCCAGCAAATTTATCAGTAAAGGCCGGATCGATGAGCAGGCATCGCCCGCCGTATTCAAGCTTCAGTGTGGCGCTGCGTATCAGTGTCAGTTTCATGATCTCTCCTTTGTCGTTGCGTTGGTGCGGTTCGGATGCTTTGAGTATAGTGAACTTTTCGCTGTGAATCAACATCAAAAGGCATTGATAATTATACCGTCAGCAAGTAAACTGAAACCGTACGTGTGACACATGTTGACAAAGCTGGAAAAAGCCAGTTGACGACGAAGACAAGAAGAAAGCGGGGAAGACATGATTATCGGAAATGAAATGCTGGAACATTTATTGGCGATCGCTCCTCATTTGAAGGATATCTTCGGAAAGGATATGATAGCCTGGGTCTCGGACACCGACGAGCTGCTGGCCTATCATCCCGGACACAAGCTGGACGTCATGTCGGACGGCAAGATCGCCGAAGATTCCTGCATGAAGATCTGCATGCGCAAGCGGGAGCAGTATCGCTGTGAAGATATGGTGGGCAACCTGGGCATTATGATCAAACTGGTCAACAACCCGGTGTTTGACGAGAAAAGAAATGTGATCGGTTGCGTCTGCGTAGGCACCAGTCTGGATCTCGAAAACCGCCTGGGCGGCGTGGCCCAGACCATCAATACCGCCGTGGACAACATCGGAACCTCCATCGGTGGACTGACCGACTCTGCGGAGCAGATCCGCAGCAACGAGGAAAAGCTGCGGGAAAACATCAACGAGATCAACGATATGACCACCCAGATCGGCAAAGTGCTGGCCCAGACCAAGAAGATCTCCAAGCAGACGAATCTGCTGAGCATGAACGCCGCCATCGAGGCTTCCCGGGCCGGCGTCTACGGCGCAGGCTTCGGCGTCGTGGCCGACGAGATCCGCAAGCTGGCCATGGAGTCCATGGAGATCGCCCAAAGCATCGACACTCTGCTGGAGCAGATCCAGCACGTCAACGCCGGCACCCTGAAAAGCTCCGACGACGCCATCGCCGCCACTCAGGGGCAGGTTTCCGAAACCGAAAAAACCAAGGCCCAGATCGCCGAGCTCAAGAGCATTTCCGACGAGCTCAAGGAGATGGCCAAAGAGCTTTAAAGCATTCGAAGAGATGGGTCGGAGGGAACAATGAAAGTAACCATTTTATGTGACAACAACACCAGGATCGACCGGTATTTTTACGGCGAGCCGGGCTTCTCCGCCCTGATCGAGGAAGCCGGCCGGAAGATCCTGCTGGATACGGGGTATACCGATATCTTTCTGCGCAATGCGCAATTGCTGGGACTTGATCTCAAAGAGATCGACAGCCTCATCTTTTCCCACGGGCACGACGACCATACCAGAGGCCTGAGCGAGCTGATCAAATACTACGAAGCGGCGCAAATGAAAAAGAAGGTCGAGCTGATCGGCCATGAAAAAGCCTTTGAGCCCAAGAGCGACGACGGAAGAGAGATCGGCTTTACCCTCCGGGAAAGCGCGTTGGAATACTATTTTCGCATCAGGAAGGAAAACAAGCCCCTCCACCTGACAGAGAACCTGGTCTATCTGGGAGAGATCCCCCGGCGCAATTCCTTCGAAAACAAGACCACCTTCGGCGTTACCCAAAACGCAAGCGGAGAACTCGAGCCGGATTATATCATTGATGATACCTCCCTGGCCTACAAGACCGAAGAAGGCATCGTGATCGTGACGGGCTGCTGCCATGCCGGGATCTGCAACACTATCGAGTATACCAAGGAGGTCTGCGGCGACGACCGGATCCTGGACGTGATCGGCGGCTTTCATCTGCTGGACGTAGATCCGTCGGTCATGGCGCAAATCCTGAGCTATCTGTCCACCCAGAAGATCGCAACCATGCACCCTTGCCACTGCACCGATGTGAAGGCCATAATCAGCCTGGCACAGGTCGTGAATGTGGAAGACCTGGGTGCGGGTGACAGCTTTTCTTACCCCCCGGACTTGCGCGGGAAATTGTAATATGCATAATATGGTGTAACAAGGAGCGCGAAGAATGAAATTTGTAAGCCCGCTCATCGCAGTATCCGATCTGGAAAAATCAAAGCGCTTTTACCACGATATTCTTGGGCTGGACGTTGTGAACGACTTTGGCGCAAATGTGGTCCTGACGGGCGGCGTTAATCTGCAAACAAAGGATACCTGGTCCGCCTTTATTCAGAAGCAAAGCAATGAAATTGTTTTCGGCGGAAATGCGTCGGAGCTCTATTTTGACGAAGATGATTTTGATGCTTTTATCCAATGGACGTGTCGGTTGATTTTATAAGGTCATGTTTATGAGCAATTATACAAAGACCGATATGGAGGAAGCGCGCCTGGCGATCGCTTCAATGATCTGTAGGACCGAAGAGGCAAAAGCAAAATTTGCACAAGGCACTTCGCAAAATACGTTGCTGTCGAACCGGCTGAAGGCTCTTGGGATCGCTTCGGCATGTGTGGGAAAAGAACTGGAGGAGAGCAATGACATCGACTTTTATGGTAAAGAAGACTTTGAAAGAGCTCTTGCGCCAATCACTTCTCTGATCAGCAAATCCGAAAAAGCACTGAGCAAAGTTGCCCAAGGTACTTGGCAACATACGATGCTAAGTAGTAATCTCAAAGCACTCTATATTGCTTCGCCATTGTTAACCAAGGCATTGAGCGAAATAAGCGCCGAAAAGAACTGATAAACCAGGAGACAACAGAGATAGGGTGAAAATAGAAAAAATTGTCGAAAACAAGAAACAGTTCCTTGACTTATTGTTGTTGGCGGACGAGCAGGAAGATATGATCGATAAGTACTTGCCGAGCGGAGACGTGTTTGCCTTATATGACCATGATTTGAAAAGTGTTTGCGTTGTAGTGTCGATAAATAGTGAGACCTGCGAGTTGAAAAACATAGCGACATACGAGAAATATCAAGGCAAAGGCTATGGCAGAGCATTGATAGATTTCATTTCTGATTTCTACAGGAACGACTGCAAAACAATGCTTGTCGGGACAGGCGAAACGCCTGCGATCTTGTCGTTTTATGAAGGTTGTGGATTTGAAAAGTCATATCGGGTAAAGAATTTTTTTACAGATAATTATGACCACCCTATGTTCGAGGGTGACATACAGCTTGTCGATATGATTTATCTCAAAAAGGATTTATAGGAAATCGACTTAAAGCCATGGAGGTCCCTATGCAAAACCTCACCATCAGAAACGAAACCGAGAAAGATCACGTCATCGTTGAAGAAATGACCCGGGAGGCCTTCTGGAATCTGTACGTGCCGGGGTGTGACGAGCACTATCTGGTCCATACGATGCGGAGCCACGAGGACTTTATTCCGGCGCTGGATCTTGTGGCGGAGGCCGACGGCAAGATCGTCGGCAACATCATGTACACGAAAGCCAGGCTGATCGACGAAGCGGGAAACGAAAAGCCGATCCTTACCTTCGGGCCCCTTTGTGTGCGCCCCGGCTATCAGCGCGAAGGCATCGGAAAGGAATTGCTCCGGGTCTCCTTCGAGAAAGCGCTGGCCATGGGCTACGATACGGTCGTCATTTTCGGGAACCCTGCCAATTATGTCGCCCGGGGCTTTAAGAGCTGCATGCGGTTCAATGTTTGCGTGGACGGCGGGATCTTTCCTTCGGCGATGATGGTCAAGGAGCTGAAGCCCGGAGTCTTCGACGGAAGGCGGTGGTTCTACCGGGAAAGCCCCGTGTACCATTTCGACCAGAGCAAGGTCGAGGAGTACGATCAGCGCTTTCCGGCCAAAGAAAAGGAAAGCAAGCCGCATCAGGAAGAATTCTTTATCCACACCCATTCGACGCTCACTGCCGATCCTACAACGCCGTAGATCAAAGGAGTACGATCATGAGCACAAGCTTTTTCGTCACATCGCTGATCCTGGCCCTGGTGCCGGGCACGGGGGTCATCTATACCATCACAACAAGCCTGTCGGGCAGTCGGCGTCAGGCGGTCCTGGCGGCTCTGGGCTGCACCCTGGGGATCGTCCCCCACATCCTGGCGGCGATCCTTGGCATTTCGGCGGTCCTCAATACCGGCGCCCAAGTCTACCGCATCATCCGGATCATCGGGATCCTCTACCTTCTGTATCTTGGCGTGGGTTTGCTGCGGTCGAAGCATAAGATCGACGTGTCGGTCCAAAGCAAGGAAAAGCCTTTTGCAGTGATCGGAAAGGCCATCCTTTTGAATCTTCTCAATCCGAAGCTGACGCTGTTCTTCTTCTCTTTCCTGCCTCAGTTTATCGAGCCGGGCAGCCTGAGCGCGAGGCTGGACATGGTGACGCTCAGCATCGCCTTTATGGGGATCACCTTCGTCGTCTTCTGCCTGTACGGACTGGTGGCCAACGCCTTTCGCGCGGCCATCGTCAAGTCGCCGGTGCTGCTCCAAAGGATCCAACAGGGTTTCGGCCTGATCCTGATCGGCTTTGCCGGGAAGCTGGCCCTGGAAAAGTAACGCAAGGGAGCGGCGCGAAGCATGGAAACCATCAACAACATCGAACTGAAGGACAAGGACCTGTTCCCCGACGCAACGGTACTCGAATCGGTGCTCGGGCCTTCGTATTCGTATTATCTGGCGCTGCTGGATCTGTTCGACGAAAACGATATGACCCACGAGTGGCGGTATTATCTCGACGGAAAAACCTGGCTGTGCAAGGTCCAGAAGAAGAAAAAGACCATCATCTGGATGTCCGCCTGGCCGGGCTACATGCAAGCCACGGTTTATGTGCCCGAGGCGCGGATCCCGGAGATCAACGCGCTGGATCTTTCGGAAAGAGCGAAAGCGCGGATCGCCGAAACCAGGCACGTGGGGAAATCCCTTCCCTGCATTTTCGAGATCCGGGATGCGCAGGCCATCCGGGATCTGAACACCGTGATGCAACGGAAGATGGCGTGGAAATGAATGCCTTCATAACTCTTTTGCCGATCCTGGCCATACGATATGCTTTGCTGATATTTCTGAACAAAGAGGCCTTTGTGCGGGCGGCTTATATCGCCTGTCGCGCAACCCCATGTACGTCGCCTTCTTCCTGTGCCTGCTTGGCTGCGCTCTGATGTCGGCCTCCTGGCTGCTGCTCGTGTTGTTGGGGCTGTTTCAGGTGTCCTCCCACTGGATCATTCTGTCGGAAGAGCGGTGGTGCATCCGGGAATTCGGCGAAGAGTATACGGCGTATATGGGGCGGGTGCGGCGCTATTTGTAACGAGTATCGAAAGAGAGCGAGGAAGCTCATGGGCATTCGAGGGGCTGTGACCAGCGACTGGAAAAGCATTTCCGTATTGCTCGACCAGCTGGGATATCCGGATACGGAACGATTTATCAAAGACAAGCTGGATAGGATGCTGGCGCATCCCGACGAGGAGATTCTGGTTTACGAATGGGATGGCGTGGTGGTGGCCTTTGTGTCGCTTCATTTTATCCCTCAAATCGGCTTGGAAGGTGAAATTGCCCGCATCAGCTATTTCGCCGTGGATGGGTCGGCCAGAAGCCGGGGCATCGGCAAAGAGATCGAAGAATACTGCGTCGAAGCCGCAAAAATTCGAGGCTGCGACCGTATCGAGGTCCATTGTCATGTCCGGCGCGCGGACGCGCACCGGTTCTACGAACGGCAGGGCTACAGGGAATCGCCCAAGTATTTTGTGAAAGAGATCGGGAAATCGCAAGGAGAGTAAGATGGAACGAAGCAAGACGGCACTGATTGAAATCTTTGCCAACTGCGTCACATTGAGCGTATAATAAGCACAGATGTATTGCATAAACAAGAAAAGGAAAGGCACCAATGATCTGCAAACACAATCGATTCTTCTCCATCCTGCTGGCGTTCTGCCTGTTGGCAGGCTCGGCCCCCGTCTCCGCAGCGTCTGCGGATATTTTTGATTACGACAAAGGATCCTTATATTCTTCGGCGGAATATTACAGCATTGCCGAAAGGCTGGTGGCGGCTTATCCGGAGCTTCTGCGCCTGGAGGTGATCAGCCATTCCCATGACGGCAAGCCGATCTTTGCTCTGGTCATGACGGCCAATGTCGAAGAAGCCATGGCGCGCGACGATTTCAACGTGTATCGTCAGCATTATTATGTGGAAGCGGGGACCCACGGCCGGGAGACGGTCAATCCGCCGATCCTCCTAAAGGCCATCGAAGACTACGCAAAAGATTATTATGATGACAGCCATATCGCGGCTTTCGATTTGAAGGCGGAGCTGAACCGGTCTGTGATCCACTTCATACCCCTTGTCAATCCGGACGGGTTCGATCTGGTGAAATTCGGAGTCAGTTCCGTCAGGACCGCCGAGGGGCGAAAACTCCTGTCGGGCATGAGCGCCAGGGATTACACTGATCTGAAAGCCAATATCGCCGGCGTGGACCTGAACCGGAACTATCCCGACGAATACTACGACCCGATCACCATGAAGTGGATCGACAAGTTTCAGCGATATCCCGGGGAGATCCCAAGAAACGATCCGTCAAACGGCTATTATGCCGGGCCTTACGGCGGAAGCGAGCCGGAGACCCGCGCCATCATGAGCTATGTGCAAAAGTATGATTTCAGGAATTTTCTCAGTTTCCATTCGAAGGGTGAGCTCATTGACTGCGGAAAATACTGGTTCGGCGTGGATTACAACAAGCGATCCATGGATCTGGCGACGGTCCTGCAGGCCGTCAACGGCTATCGCGTGGAATCCTATTCTTCGGGGATCGAGAGCGGATTTTTCTCCGATTATGCCGCGGCTCAAACGCTGAAGCCCGTGGTGACCATCGAAACCACTATGGCAACGCTTCCTACGGATCAGTCGTTGTATCGGGAGACCTATGCGAAGAATTATCTGCTGCCTCTTTATGCTGCCCGGCAAGGATGGGAGGCTGGGTATTTCAAGTATCGGGTGTATGCCGACGGCATTTATGTCCGCGACTTCAGCGACTATGTGTATGCGAAAGCCCATGCGGATCTGCTGACGGGTGCTGTCATCGTCGAAGCTGCCGGTGTGCCGGAAAGGATCTTGGAGCAGGCCATCGCCAAGGGCGCCGTCCTGACGAATTACGTCAAGGAGCTTGCGGATATCCAAAGCCACTGGGCCAAGGCGACGATCGAGCGGTTGATGCGCCTGGGGGCTGTCACAGGATACGGAGATGCGACCTTTAAGCCCAACAACAGGATCACCCGGGCGGAATTCCTGAAGCTGGCCTTTACGAGCGCGGCCAAAGTGGCCGGCGCCGCGCCCGCGGCAGTTACAGGAGCAGCACAGGAGCATTGGGCGACGGGGATCTTCGGGGCCGCTGTGGAGCAGGGGATACTGAAACAGGAGGAGGTCCTGGAAGAAACCTGGAACGAGCCGATCACGCGGTACGAGATGATCCGGATCCTCACACGGATCTCGGAAAATACGCTGGGCGAGCCCAGCGTCCAGACCGAGGGGATCGAGGAAAAAGTGGCCGATTATGACCAGGTGGAACAAAACGAGGCCTATGCCTATTTTGTTGAGCAGGCCTATGGAAAAGGTCTGGTGACGGGCATGGACGGGTCAGGTACCTTTGCCGGAGAGCTGACGGGTACAAGAGCCCAGGCGGCAGCCATGGTGCTGGCCCTGGTGGATGTGTCGGCTCGAAAGACGTCGCTGAACGGGATCTAAATAAATCAAGGGAACTCAGTATTGAAAATGAGTTCCCTTTTAATTACACTATTTCGGTTTTTCTTCTATCGATTTATTTCATAACTTGATTCGACAGCGACATTATGCTTTACGGCAAGCCATACCGGAGAAATGTCCGCCGCCGCTTTGATGACGCCCTCGACATCTTCGTTCGTGAGGTCCTCAGATCCTACGCTGATATGGAATTTGATCGCGCTGAGCGAAAGGGGCTTCTCTGTGCGGAACCCTTCGAACTTTGCTGAATAGGAGGTGATATGTTTGCCTGTTCTGTTAAGCAGAACGACGATCGCGGTACTGACACATCCGGCGAAGCTCATGAGCAGCAGCTCAAGTCCTCCGAACCCCTGGCCGTCTCCGTACGGCGGCGCAAAATCGAAGGGTATCGTGATATTCGGGCCGTCTTCTATTCCTTCAAATTTTCCATACTCCACGCTCTCAGTTCTTCCAGGATCGGCAGGATGCTTCTGCCTTTCACCGTCAGACTGTACTCCACGCGCACAGGCATTTCCTGGTACTGCTTCCGGATAACCATCCCGATGTTTTCCAGATCCTTCAGCGAGTTGGCCAGCATTGTGTTCGTGATGCCTTTTACCATGCGCTTCAGTTCATTATATCGTATCTGCTCATTTAAACTTAAAGCGCAGATAATGGCTACTTTCCATTTCCCGCCGATGTTTTCCAGGACATTGGACAAGGGGCATTTTTCCATGCAGGGGCAGATTTGACTGTAGTCAGCGGGAGAGGGTTTTGTCATAGTATGGTTCTCCGTACCAAGTAAATATATTTTGCGTACTTGATTCAAATATTGTACTTAGTATGATGGAAGCGAAGCAAAAAGTAAAGCAGTTCGGCGCGCTTCTCGCCGGAGTGGGGCGCCAAGTGGAGTCAAAGGAGAACAATGATGATGAAAATGAGTGTTTTGTATTTCAGTAAAACCGGAAATACAAAAAAGATGGCCGAGGCTATTGCAAAAGGCATGGAAAGCGTCGGCAGCGTAGAGGCAAAAGCCATGTCGGTGAAGGATCTTGACACGTCTTTTGTCAAGGAAAGCGCCTGCGTGGTCGTCGGAACGCCGACTTATTACAATACATTTGCGGCAGAGCTGAAGAGCTGGCTTGACGCGGACAGCGGCAAATACGCTTTGGCCGGCAAACTGGGCGGCGCCTTCGCTACCAGCGCCTACATCCATGGCGGCGGCGAGATCGCCGTTCAAAACATCCTTTCCCATCTGCAGTTTTTCGGGATGCTGATCTATTCCGGCGGCGGCGTTGTCGGTGCCCCGCCCATCCACCTTGGCCCGGTGGCCATCGACAGCGACCTCGATTCCTTTGCGCCTTTGTTCGAGACCTTCGGGCAGCGCATGGCGACGAAGGCGAAAGAACTGTTTTAATCGGGTTTAGAGACAAATGAAATGTATGGTCATACTGCCGGACATTAATCGACACCCCATCAGCAAACTAGTGTTTGACAAAGGTAAATATCACTGATAAACTGCAACTGAAATTTAGTTGCAGTTTATTTGTGGTCGTTGTGTATGGGAAGAATCGATAAACTTAAAAACAAGTTAAAATCTCATCCCAAAGATTTTTCGTTCAATGAACTTAAAGTATTAATGAAAGGGCTTGGCTTTAAAGAGTATGCAAAAGGCAAAACCTCTGGATCACGCGTAAAATTCTATCGAGAAAGTGACGGCGCCCTTTTCTTGCTTCACAAACCGCATCCCGGGAATTGCCTCAAAGAGTATTGCATTCAAGATTTGATAAGGTTCTTAGCAGAAATAGAGGAGCTATTATGAGCAGCATGTCCAATATTTTAGCCTATAGAGGCTATCTTACTAAAATTGAATATAGCGTAGTGGATATGGTATTGCATGGAAAAATTGAGGGTATTGTGGATCTGGTGACATTTGAAAGCGATTCTGCTGACGAGATCGAGAAAGAATTTCACAAGGCAGTGGATGACTATTTATTGTTTTGCGAAGAAGTCGGTAAAGAACCCAACAAAACATATAAGGGCAGTTTTAATGTTCGTATTGATCCTCAATTGCATAAAGAAATCGCATTGGTAGCCTATCGAAGTGGAAACTCTTTAAACGAAGCTGTAGAAGAAGCCGTACGAGCATATTTATGTCATAACACTACCAAATAATTAGAAGCTAAGTTGTGTTAACAACGCCCGGGCGCTTCGAGCGCCGTGGGTCTGTGTATTAAAAACCCGCATCTTCCGATGCGGATTTTTTCTTGGTACACCCACAGGGGCTCGAACCCTGGACACCCTGATTAAGAGGCAGATAGATATTGTTACTTTTTAAATAAAATTTTGGAAGTGTTGTAATATTAAAATATAAATCCTATAATAAACCTATATGGAAAATAAATACAAAATTAGGAAGACGTATTTCAGAAAATCTAAGCTATGATGAACGTGGAAATTAGCACATAGACTTTATAAAAGTACAGCATAAAATTCAATTTTCACTTTATTTAATAGCCAGATGATACTTAAATTAGCAAGCAATTAATATGGGGAGTAATATTATGGAACATATTGATGTAACAAAAATTATGGAAGCTTTTAGTAGCCATATTAATAGCAACCGGGATCTATCTTTTCTTTTTGGAGCTGGAATTTCAATTGATTACGTTCCCGACATTCAAGTTATAACATCAAATATTGAAAATGAGATAATTGCGTCAAATATTGAAAAGGATAAAGCTGCATGGGAATTTTTGAAAACTGAAGCTAATGATAACACAAAAAGCTTTACAATTGAATTTGTTTTCTCGTGTCTTTCGAATAAGTTAATTGCTGTGGGTAAAGAAAAACTTTTAGGGTTAAATCATAGCGAATTAAGTGACTTCCTCGAACGGCTTGTTCTGCTTTTTAATAATGAAATCTGTAAAAATATCAAGCCTGATAGTAAAGGGTCATATAACGAGATAATTAAACTCTCCCCACATTTAAAGTTTGCAGAATGGTTAACTCATAGAAATAGTACAATTGGGTGTGAAATATTCACCCCCAATTATGACTACCTATTAGAACTTGCTTTAGAATTTCAAAAAATAAGATACTATGATGGATTTAATGGAGGATTTGTACCGTATTTCGATTCCAGCTCGATAGAAGATCGGAATTATAGAATGCCGGATGTCAAACTGTGGAAAGTACATGGCTCATTAGGATGGTCCGCGCAGGAAGGCGAAATAATTAAATCAAGAGAAGAAAAAAATAAAATAATGATTTTGCCATCATCATTGAAATATGATGAGACAAAAAAACTCCCATACTCTATTTTGCTTGATAGATTTGCTTCTGCTATTAGGGCTAATGAAGGAACATTGATCGTTTGTGGTTATTCATTTAACGACAATCATATTAATGACATAATTATTAACTCACTGAAAGCAAATCGAAAGGCCCAAGTCTTTGCATTTGTATATGATAAATTACCGCTCGATGAAGGTGAAAAGTGCAATCTCGATGAAATAAAATGTAATTATAAATATACTGTTGTAAAAGATTCTCACTATGAGAAAATTTGTAAATTATCAAATCAGATAACCATTTTGGGGTTTCGCACAATAATACATAAGGGAGAGATTTATCAAATTAAAATGTCTAACTGCCCAGATTCACCTGATGATAGTTTGCCTTATTTTACCTATGATTTAGTGGAAGATCCTGAAACAAAAAAGGAAGTCTGCAATGGATTTGGAGAGTTAAAAATCTGTGACTTTAAAGAAATGGCATCTTTTTTAAAAAAAATGGCAGGTGAATTTAATGAACAGCAGTAATTATAATATTGGATCAATAGTAAGCGTTTCTGGTTCGACTGTTTCGGTTCATATGAATAAAAATATACATTCAAATATTATTTCTATCGAAGGTGAAACCTACAAAATCGGTCAAATTGGAACACTGTTAGCTATTTCATTAGGTCTTTCGACTACAATAGCTTTGATAACTCGGACTGGAATATCAGCAGTATCAATGGAAGAAGTTGAAAATACGGAAATGGAGAAGTTGATTGATGATCATAGGTGGGTTGAGGCCGTTTTAGTCGGGGAAATACAAAATGGAAATTTTGAACGCGGCGTAAGTCAGTATCCTAATGTTGGAGATGGGGTATATTTAGTTTCAAATGACTTACTTAAATGTATATATAAACAATCAAAAGATATCTATCCAATCGATATAGGAACGATTAACGAGTCAAGTGGATTAAGAGCAAATTTAGATTTGAATAAATTAATATCAAGACACTGTGCAATACTTGGATCAACGGGTTCTGGTAAATCAAATGCGGTATCAATTCTTTTGCACCAAATATCGTCAAAATTAGAGTTGAAAGGGAGCAGAATATTAATCATTGATCCTCACGGTGAGTACTCAGAGACGTTCAAAAATAGTGCAAACATATTTAAAATCGACCCTCAAGCGGGCGAAAACAATGAAAAACCTCTATTTATTCCATTTTGGGCACTAGAAACGTTGTCTTTATTGGAAGTGATCGGAATTCAATTAGAGCCACGTGCTTATGATGGTTTATCTGCAAAGGTAAATGAAAAAAAAGAAATCTCATTGGACAAAATGGGTATAAATAAATTAACTGCTAATTATAATGCACCTATACCGTATAATCTTTACAAAATGTGGTTTGAGATAGATGAAGAAGAAAATTTCACATGCACTGATCGGACAAAGCCCAAAGAGACAAAAGCTTATAGTGAGAGGGGAGACTGGGAAACTTTAAAAAAATCAAAGTTTAAGCCAGCTGGAGCGGGAGCAGCACCACCTTTTTTGGGGAATTCAAACGGAGGGTTAAGGAGATTTGCGGATTCGTTATGGTTGAAAATGGTTGATCCTAAATATAATTTTATTTTCCATCCAGGGGAGTATAAGCCTTTAGGTACGGAAGGAGTTCCACAAAAGGAATTATATAATTTAATAAATGAATGGTTCTCTGGAAATCATAAAATTACGATTCTGGATTTATCGGAGGCGCCTATTGACATAATACCAATAGTTACAGGTAGTATATTAAGTTTTGTTTATGAATCCTTGAGAATTAAAGATCAAAAGGCATCTGGGAAAAATGCCCCTATGTTGTTTGTCTTGGAGGAGGCCCATATATATTTATCGAACGATACAAACGGTATAGCCAAAACTATTATTCGAAGGATTTCAAAAGAGGGTAGAAAATACGGTGCTGGTTTATTTTTAATTTCTCAACGTGCTGGGGAAATTGATGAAACTGTGCTGAGCCAATCGGGAACAATTATAGCATTAAGGATGAACAACCTTAGAGATAGGTCAGCGATTTCTGCCGCTATACAAGATGATTTAAAATCAATAACTGATTTGCTCCCGATACTAAGAACAGGAGAGTGTATAGTTAGCGGAGAATCAACTATTATACCTTTAAGAGTAAAATTTGATTTGGCGCGATTTGCAAAATCGGGCTCTGATCCGAAAGTATCAGAGCAATGGTTAAAAGATAAACCACAGGAAGCGGATTATAAGCAGTTAATTAAAATGTGGAGAAGAGAAAGTGAGGAAAAGTAAATGAGTAATTGGGTAAGTGTATCATCAAGTAACCTTTCAGAAGTGAGATATGATGAAGTGACTTCAACATTAGGTGTAAGATTTCTAAACGGTAGTGAATATGAATATTACGATGTTTTTTCTGATGATTATTACAATTTAATCGGCGCACCATCAGCTGGTCAATATTTTAATGCTCACATAAAAAGCATATACAGATATTCAAGAATATATTAGGGGGAATTGGGGGAAATGATGAGGAAGCATTCGTATGCACCTAAGATCATAAACTGAAGCCCACCATAATTGTTTCCTGTGCAACAATTCACTTATGAAGTCGTTTCGCAATATTCAGTTATGCTTTACGAAAGAAATATTTCTAAGGCTACACATGGCACATACATAAGGCATGTGAAAGCTTTTGTGCATTGGCTTGAAGAAATGGAGTATATTGAGAACCGTTTTTCATCGAAGATCAAAGTACCCAAAACGCCAAGAAAGAATGTTCACATATATGAAGATGAAGAAATTAGAAGGATATTTTCGACGATACAAATAAAGCCTGAATGGCTGCGGATTAGGAATTGTTTAATAGTGACACTTATGCTTGATTCAGGGCTCAGGCAAAAGGAAGTAAGCCTTATTAATGTGTCGGACATTTCATTTAAGGAAAAGCTTTTAAGAGTGCATGGAAAGGGCAATAAAGAACGTACTGTGCCGCTTGGAAACCTCTCAATGAACTATTTAACCAAATACCTTAAAAAATGTCCATATTCAACAAATAGGCTAATGGTAGATCGAACCGGCAAGCCGATACGTGCAACACAATTAAGTTGATGATCAGTAAGCTATCAAAAGATTTACCATTTGAATTTTCAAGCCATAAGCTTCGGCATAACTTCGCAACAAACTACTGTTTAGATCAATATGAAAGATATGGGCATATAGATATATACAAGCTTATGGTATTGCTAGGACATGAAGACACTCAGACTACTCGTAGATATTTGCACATGGCAAATCAGCTTATAGCTTCCAAATCAAGCATTTCGCACTTGGATAAGGTTCTATTGTAGACACCCTGATCACGCCAAAATTTGCGATTTTCCATGAACAAGAAAAATCCGCCAACCGTTGAAGTTAGCGGATTCTTGTAATTGGTACACCCACAGGGGCTCGAACCCTGGACACCCTGATTAAGAGTCAGGTGCTCTACCAACTGAGCTATGGATGCACAAAAATATGCTTTTGACGCAAGAATGATACTACCATTGACTTGACGGACTGTCAAGAAAAAAGTTCCGGCGGGGAGACTAAAACGTTTCTGCTGTCCCGTCGGCGTATACGATGCTGGTCACCTGGTATTCAAAGATAAGGTCTTCGAATTTTTCGTTGAAAAATTTTACGTGCTCATCCATAAATTCGTTGACTTCGAAGACCAGCTCGTCAAAAGCCGCGGAGCCGCCGGCAGGTATATTCTTGCCGGTAAAATCGCACTGCGAGGACAGGATGTCCGCGCCGAACATGTCTTTGACCGTTAATACGCCCTGGATCCCTTTGATGTCCTGACCGGTCCGGTTAAATACGTCGAAGGTCAGTTCGATCCAAGGTGAATAGCGGCCTGCGTCGTAATCCTTGGGCATGTTGGTTTTTCCGGTCACGACCACCTCTGCCTTTTGCCCGGTAACGGCGGAGTCCAGGGGCGCGTTTTCGTCCGTTTTGGCGTCCGCAAAAACGACATGAGTGACGTTGTATTGGAATTTTAAATCTTCATATGCTTCGTTGTACAACTTTAGGTGGGTGTCCATAAATTGGTTGATATCCAGGCCCAGATCCTTGATGGTGACCGAGCTGTTGGCCGGTATGGTCTCGCCCGTAAAATCAGTGCCGATGGACAGGATCTCGGTGTCGAACAGGTCCAGGACCTGCAGAGTGCCCTGTACGCCTTTGATGTCTTTGTCGGTCAGATTTTCGACGTCAAATGTAAATTCCACCCGGTCCGAGTATTGGCCCGAATCATAATTTTCCGGAATATTTGTTTTATCCGTAACGGTGACGGCCACTTCTGGCGCCGGCCCCTGGTCGAGCTGGCTGCCGCATCCGCCGGCTGTCACTGCGATGCCGATGATCAGGGTGAAGATCGCTGAGAAAAGAATGACTGTTTTTTTCATTTCGGGCCTTTCTAAGGCAGAATAAATCCACAATTCTTGCGCATAAACCATATTTATACTATAATATCATGAGGTATAAGCTATCGCAACGGAGGAAACGGAATGAAGTGCAGAGTCTGCGGATACGACCTGGATCCAAACAGAGCCTATTGTGACATGTGCGGGACGAAAGTGATCGACCCGGCAGAGGCCTCCGCTGCGGAAGCCGTTCCGAAAACACGGCCGTCGGGAACGCCTGTCGCGGAAGAAGTCTCCCCAAGGGAACCGGAAGAGCTTTTCGCCGAAATAGAACCGATCCAGACTGAATCCTATGCGCACATTCCCGAAGCGCCTGCGACGCGCGCGCCTTATGAGCCCCAAGGATGGTGGGCGCCTGCGCCTGTGCCGTCCTCTCCGCCTGCGCCGCCGGTCCAATCTTGGATGGATGCGCCCAGGGCCGCGGCCTATAGCGAGCCTGAGTTGGAATTTTATAACGAGCCGGTTTTTGAGCCGATTTTTGCGCCGCTTCCCAAAGCGGAACCCGTGG
>CALBZG010000097.1 GCA_937889655.1 uncultured Clostridia bacterium | reverse complement strand
TAGTATTTCCTTCTTTACGTTCAAGTTCCCATTCCATGCTTTTTACCAGTTCCCTCTTTGTGTTGAGCTTATGAGCGGCATAAAGTTGGGTCGTAGTCACCTGTTCATGGTCCATAAGGGCCTGTACATCGAAGATGCTGTTCCCTCTTCCAATAAGGCTTGTTGCGGCCGTTGCCCGCAGCTTATGAGGGCTGTATCCGGTCCTGTGGCTGGTTTTTAATCCATAGGAGGTGTATTTTTTAACCAGTTCACGAATTTGTCTCTCCGTCATCCGGTTGCCCTGCAAGGATATGAACAATGCATCCTTGCTGTCAGAAGCAATTTGGGATTCTTCGATGCGTTCCAGGTTCAAATAGTCTTGTACGACCATGATGACCGATTCATTTAAAGGCATAACGGATTCCTTGCCGCGTTTACGATAAATTTTAAATTCTCCACGGTTGAAATTAAAAGAGGAGACATTCAGCTGCTGCAGTTCGGATAGTCTTAGTCCATATGTCAAAAACAAAATCAAAATCGCTTTATCTCTGTGTTTTGTTTTCTGCCAAAATTCATGTTCCTTTTTAGTAAGACCGGTACCGTTTGAAACAACATCCAGCATGATCATCACCTCATCATCCTGAAGCGCTTTGATTTCGCGCTCTCCGGGCTTCGGCACACGGATCGGATCAAGACCGTCTGTTATATTCTTTGAAATCAGTTCATCTCTGTAAAGACACTTGAATAGAACTGAAATGCTTGATTTTTTTCTGGCAAGACTTTTATTGGAATTTTCGTAGATCGTAATGCTTTTATGATTTTCGACTTTATATCTTCTGCAATAATCGATGAAAATGTTCACATCGACGGCTTTGATCCGGTCCAATTCGGCAAGCTTGATTTCGGCTGGCAAGGATGCCGCCGTCAGCTCCGTTTCGGAAATCAGATAAAGGAAAAAAAATCTAACGTCCCTGAGATAGGCCAGTCGGGTCATAGGCAGCACATTGCCTTTCAGATATGCAAAATAGCCCCTTAGAAATTTTGGAAATTCCCCTTCGATCTCACTGCAAAGCTCCAATATCTCATTTTCTTTCATGATGATATTGTCAGGCTTATCGCTCTTATTGTGGATCCTCAGTTCTTTTTCAGCCATGCCAGTATTTCCTCCAAAGGATCTTTGCCACCAGTTAAATCGAACCATTTGATATTCTCATATCTTTTCAGCCATGTCACCTGTCGTTTCGCCAAATTCCGTGTATTCTGTTTGATCAATGAAATGGCTTCTTCCAAGGAAAATTCGCCTTTCAAGTATTGCATTATTTCTTTATAGCCAATTCCTTTCATGGAAATATCCGCCTCTGTCAAACCGAATTCCAACAGATTTTTTACTTCTTCAAGGAGTCCCCTTTCCATAAATAAATCCACTCGGGCGTTGATCCTGCTATAAAGCTCTTCTCTGGATCGAATCAATCCAATCAATGCAACACTATATTCATCCACCGGTACAAAGCTTTCTTCAAAAGGTTTTATGCTTTTGCCCGATTCTTTGATCACTTCCAGTGCCCGTATGACTTTTTTTAAATTGTTGGGATGGATTCTGGCGGCCGTTTCCGGCGATTTTTGAAGTAGGATGCTGTGGACTGCATCCCTGCCCTCCTTTTCAGCCAACTTCTCCAATTCCTTTCTATAAGCCACATCCCCAGGCGGAGCAGTAAAATCCATTTTATAAATCAATGAATTAATATAGAGGCCTGTACCGCCTGAGATGACAGGGGTTTTCCCTTTTTCAAAAATCTCGCGGATAGCGGCTTTTGCCATCTCCTGATACATCGCAACTGAAAAAGCTTCGCGAGGATCGATTTCGTCCACGAGATGATGCTTTACTTGCAGCAGTTCCTCTGCTGTCGGTTTTGCCGAACCGATATTCATAAATTTATAGAGCTGCATCGAATCTGCAGATACGATCTCACCGTCAAGACATTCCGCGATCTTGATCGCATATTCTGTCTTGCCGACTGCTGTAGGTCCGCATATTACAACAATTCGTTTCATCTGTCTTATATTCTCTTAAACATACGCTCGATATCGTAGAGGGATAATTTAACTAATGTTGGCCTGCCGTGGGGGCAAGTATATGGATTGTCGCATTTGGCAAGATCCTGAAGCAGTGCCTTAGCTTCTTCAAAGGTTATATTGTCTCTTGCTTTTACGGCGTTCTTACAGGCTCTGCCCATGATTATCTTCCTTCGGTTCGGAGCTTTATAGTCCATGTCCGGAGTGATGGATGCAAGATAATCTTTGACGAAATGCTCGGCTTCGTCTAATTCCATGAACAATGGAATAGTTTTGACGATAAAGCTCTGGCTCCCGAATTCCTCGACAGTGAAGCCCATTTTCAGCAGCTCCGATTTGATGATGTCTGTAAGGTCCGCCAATGTTCTCGGGCGGTCTATCAGCAACGGTGCAAGAACCGGCTGTGTCACACCTGCATCGGCTTCATAGTGTTTCATGAACGCCTCATAAAAGACTCTTTCATGGGCGGCATGCTGATCAATGATATACATACAATCATCGTACCTGGTCAGTATATAGGTACCAAAAACTGTGTCGATGATTTCCAACTCCCATATATCGACCCCCTTTGGCTTTGAGGCTTTTTCCTTTATCGGGCGTCGATAGATTTCGACATGGTCTGCTTCCGGTTCCTTGATCAATTCGATCGGTTCGACGCGGTTGGCCAGTTCTCTGGCTTTAGCGAGAAAATCCTTAATATTTGTTTGTTCTTCTTGAATCGTGATGGCTGAGGGTTCCGTGGTTTCCTGGGATCTCGCTTTCCAATTGACTCCGGGTACAGCCTTGGGAGAAGCCTCTATGGTTCTGAGAGCACTTTGTATAGCTCTCTCTATAAAGTCGGACACGCGCTTCTCATCCCGGAACTTAACCTGCAGCTTGTTTGGATGGATATTGACATCGAGATCCTGAGGATCCACTTTTAGAAACAGATAAACAGCCGGAAATCTTCCGGTCAGCATTTTGTCTTCATAGGCACGGCTGACAGCTTCCTGCATCAGCCTATTATCAACGATCCTGCCGTTTACAAAATAAACCTGATTCCGGCGGGTCGGCTTGCTGATTTGCAGGGAAGAAACATATCCATCCAGCTTCATATCGTTTTCCTGCAAAGAAACAGGCAGAAGATTTTCGGAAATCTCCTTGCCATATACTACTGCAATGGTATTCAGTCTTTTACCCTTACCGTCCGTTGAAAAGACGATTTGCTCATTGTTGATCATCCTGAATTTGATATCTCCGTAGGCTAAAGCCAGATGGGACACAAATTCAATGATCGGCGTGCTTTCCGCGCTATCAGATTTCATAAACCGCTGTCTTGCGGGCGTATTATAAAACAAGTCCGTCACCACGATAGTCGTTCCCTCGGGGCATCCAGCGGCTTCAATATTCTTGATGACAGAGCCTTCAATGACTACTCTTGCTCCGGAGACAGAATCCCTGGTTTTAGTTATAACTTCTGTACGGGATACCGCTACGATGCTGGACAACGCTTCCCCCCTGAATCCAAGAGTCGCAATGGATTCAAGGTCCTCGGCCTGAGTGATTTTGCTTGTGGCATGTCTGGTGAAGGCTAATTCCAGCTCAAAAGGGTCGATGCCGGATCCGTTGTCGCTAACCCTGATATATTGCTTGCCGCCCTGTTTGATTTCCACCACAATAGAATCGGCGCCGGCATCTATGGAATTCTCGATCAATTCCTTTACAATGCTAAGCGGACGCTCAACCACTTCTCCTGCTGCGATTTTATCCGAAACATTTTTGTCCAAAATCCTAATCATAATTCTGCTCCTGCAATGGACTTCTGTCCTTTACACTTTATTTTTTTCCAATTCCTTTAACTTTATATCTGCCGCATTCAGCAGGTCTTCCGGAACGCCGGCTAATTTGGCCACATGGATCCCGTAGCTCCTGCTGGCGCTGCCCTCCACAATGGTGTGCAGGAATACCACTGTCCCGTTATCGTCCTTCACATCAACGTTCAGGTTCTTAAATCCTTTCAATTTGCCTTCCAATGCGGTCATTTCGTGATAATGAGTGGCAAACATCGTTCTGGCTCGCAGCTTGTCAGAAAGCAGATATTCTGCCGCCGCCCAGGCAATAGAAAGTCCGTCGTATGTGCTGGTTCCCCTGCCGATCTCATCAAGGATGATCAGGCTTTTGTTTGTTGCATTGTTGAGTATATACGCCAGCTCGCTCATTTCCACAAAAAATGTGCTTTGTCCTTGAGAAAGGTTGTCATTGGCTCCTATCCTGGTGAATATCCTGTCGCAGATACCGATCTCCGCACTTTCGCATGGAACGAAGCACCCTGCCTGAGCCATCAAAACGATGAGAGCTGTTTGCCTCATATAAGTGGATTTCCCGCTCATGTTCGGCCCGGTTATCAATAGCAGCGTTGCTTCTTGATCATCAATAAAGGTGTCATTCGCTACAAATATTCCATTCTTGATAGTTCTCTCTATGACCGGGTGCCGGCCTTTCAGGATCTTGATCAGCGAGCCCTCATGAACCGTCGGTTTTACATAGTTCATCTGGCTTGATACTTGTGCATAGGAGCAGAGCGCGTCGATAGCGGCGATTGCATCCGCTGTTTTTTGAATATCAGGAATATATCCTTGAATAAAGGCCCTTATTTCGGTGAACAGTTTGTATTCCAGTTCATTGATCTTTGCTTCCGCCCCTAGAACGATAGACTCCATCTCCTTCAACTGCGGCGTGATGAAACGCTCGCAATTGACCAACGTCTGTTTTCGGATATAGTCTTCCGGTATCTGATCATAATAAGATTTCGTAACTTCAAGATAGTAGCCGAACACTTTATTGAATCCGACTTTGAGGTTCTTGATTCCCGTTCTTTCTCTTTCTATGCCTTCCAGTGAAGCGATCCATTGCTGCCCATCCTTTATAGACGCCTTCAGAGAATCCAGCTCGTCAGAAAAATCTACTTTGATCAGCCCGCCCTCTCTCATTGTTAGGGGGCTATCTTCTTCAACGGCTTTGTCTATCAGCAGATAAACATCCTCCAGGGTATGGATATCCTCTGCAAGACGCTCCAACAAAACATCTCCCACCCCGCATAACTCAAGCTTGATATCCGGCAGTCCATAGATGGAGTTTCTTAAGGCGATCATATCCCTGGCATTGGCATTGCCGAAGGAAATCCTGCCTGCCAGCCTCTCAAGATCATAAACTTGCTTGAGATATTCCTTGATATTGTTTCTCAGAATAATCTCATCCACCAGCAATTCGACAGAATCTAGTCTCTCATTGATTTCTTCCAAGTCATTCAAAGGTTCACGCAACCATTTTTTGAGTTTTCTGGAGCCCATTGCAGTATGGCATTTATCCAATATGCCAAGAAGCGAACCCTTCACACAGCGGTCAAAAAGATTTTCCGTCAATTCGAGATTTCTGATGGTTGCCTTGTCCAAAGCCATATGGTTCCCTGTTTTATATGACTTGATCTTATTGATATGCTCCGTGCCTGATTTCTGAGTATCTTTAATATATTTCAATAAAGCGCCTAAGGCACCTATTTCCAGATCCATCCCTTGAAGGCCCAGTGAAAGCATGGAACCGCTTTTGAATTGTTCTTTGATGGCTTCTTCCGCGACTTTCAGGTCAAAATTTTTCTCTTCGATGACATTGATGAAGGCATTGACATGATCAGCGATCATATCTGTTCCAAAATTTGAAGCTGCCTTTTGATTGATCAACACTTCGCTGGCATTGATTTTGACCAATTCGTTCACCAGAGCGTCGATGGCGCCCGGTCCGCTGAATTCCGTGGTTAGCAATTCACCGGTGGAAATATCGCAATAAGCAAGTCCGATGCCTTTATCCAAAACAAAGCAGGATGCGAGATAATTATTTTCCTTCTCAGAAAGCATAGCCCCGGACAAAACAGTGCCCGGCGTTATGATCCGAACGACTTCGCGTTTAACCAAGCCCTTTGCGGTTGCGGGATCTTCGACCTGCTCGCATATGGCAACTTTATAACCCCTGTCTACCAGTTTTGCAATATAGTTTTCTGAAGCATGATACGGCACACCACACATAGGCGCCCGTTCTTCAGTACCGCAATTTTTCCCCGTGAGCACAAGATCGAGTTCTCTTGATGCTATCTTTGCATCCTCGTAGAACATCTCATAGAAGTCTCCGAGCCTGAAAAATAGTATACAGTCGCTGTATTCGCTTTTTATTCCATTGTATTGATGCATCATGGGTGAAAGTGCCATATATCTATCTATGCCCCTTATCTGTTATTGTATGCTTCAATGCCAAGTCTAAGCAATTCGATGCCTCTTCTCAGGTCATCTTCCTTCAACACATATGCCAGTCTGATTTCGCTGGTTCCTGAACCCGGGGTCACATAAAATCCGTTTGCCGGTGCAAACATCATGGTTTCGCCCTTATCCTGAAACTCGCTCAGCATAAATACCAGGAAGTCTTCAGCACTATCAACAGGCAGCTTCACTGTCATATAGAATGCACCCCTTGCCTTCGTGCAGATCACTCCTTCGATCTTGGACAATTCTTCGAAGACAACATCTCTTCTGCGTTGGTATTCAGCTCTTGTTTCGTTGAAATAGGATTTATCCAGAGAATATAAAGCCACCGCTCCTACCTGCTCCAGTGTAGGCGCCGACAGTCTGGCCTGGGCTTGCTTCATGATACAATCCTTGATGACTTTATTCTTAGTCAGCAAAGCGCCGATCCTGGCGCCGCAAGCGCTGAACCTCTTTGAAATCGTATCTGAGATCACAAGATGCTCTTCCAGCCCTTCCATCACCTGCCCAAAACTACCGAGTTCCAAATCATCATAGACGAATTCCCTGTAGGCTTCATCCGCCACTACATAAAGATCATGCTTGCCTGCGATCTCCATGATCATTCTCATTTCTTCCATTGTCAGCACATTTCCGGTAGGGTTGGATGGGTTGCTGATCATGATCGCTTTTGTTTTTGGAGTGATCAGGCTTTCGATTTTATCTCTATCAGCATAATGATAGCCTTCCTCCGGCTTCGTTGTGATAGGGACCAGCTTGCCGCCAAAGTATCTGACAAAAACGGAATAATTCGTATAAAAAGGCTCCGGCGTCAGCACTTCATCTCCCTCATCCAGTATAGCCGCCATTAAAAAGCAGAGGCCTTCGCTTCCGCCGTTTGTAATGTATATATCTTCGTCTTCATAGGCCATGCCATAGTCTTTGTAATATCCGCTTATGGCTTTGATCAACTCAGGGATGCCCTGGGAAGGCATATACTCCAAAACAGGCTCATGGAAATTTCTAATTGCATCCATAAACACAGACGGTGTTTTGATATCCGGCTGGCCGATATTGAAATAATATATCTTCTTTCCTGCTTCCTGAGCTTTCACCGCATAAGGCCAGAACTTTCTTATCGGTGAAAAATGTATCTCTTCCATTCTTTTTGCAATCTTCATCTTAATATGCCTCCTGATCAATTATTCAGTTCATCATGCGCTGCTAAAACCACTTTTTCATTTTCCGGACTATAATCGATTTGATCCGACTTTTTCAAATAAAGCAAATACTCTATATTGCCTTTCGCCCCTTTGACCGGCGAAAATGTCAGTCCGGCAGGTTTCAATCCGTTATCAATGCCGCATGCAACTATTTTGTTGATGACACCCATATGGATGTTCTTGTCTTTGACTATTCCGCCCTTTCCGACCTGGTCTTTTCCCGCTTCAAATTGAGGCTTGATAAGACAAATCAGTTCGCCCTCCGGTTTTAAAAGGCTTGAGGCCACCGGAATGACCAGGGTCAGGCTGATGAACGAGACGTCTATGCTTACGAAATCCACTGCCGGTTCAACCATGCCTTCTTCCAGATATCGTATGTTGACTCTCTCCATATTTACGACTTTGGGATCGTTCCGCAGCTTATAATCCAACTGTCCGTAGCCGACATCGATGGCATACACTCTATTGGCTCCCTTTTGGAGCATGCAGTCTGTAAAGCCGCCCGTCGAGGCGCCGATGTCGACACAGGTCTTTCCCATAAGATCGATTTGAAATTCCTTCAAAGCTTTTTCCAGTTTCAATCCGCCTCTGCCCACATATGGACAAATATCCTCTTTAATGAAGATATCGCACTGATCGTTAACTGAAGTTCCAGCTTTTTCCACTTTAAGGCCGTCTACGAAAACGACCCCTGCCATGATGGCAGCTTTTGCTCTTTCCCTTGAGGGAAAGTATCCCCGGTCAACCAGGACAGCATCCAGTCTATCCTTTGACAAAATTTTTGATCCTTTCTGCAACGGCCGCTGAGTCAAGGCCATATTTTTCATATAGTTGTGTTTGGGAACCGTGCTCAATGAATTTATCGGGCCATCCCAGGTTTAAAACCTTCAGATGAGAATCGTCGATGAGCTGCAGTTCCGAATTAAATTCTCTTCCAAATCCTCCGGAAAGGACATTGTCTTCCAAGGTTACAAAATGGCTATAATTCCGTGCTTCTCTTATCAATTCTGATTTGTCGAATGGCCTCTCGAATCGTACATTCACCACAGCCGCATCGATATCATCTTCCATCAGATCTTTAGCGGCGGCAAGAGCCGTGGCCGTCATATTCCCAACGGACCATATGCAGACGTCCTTGCCTTCCTTCAATACTTCACAACTGCCGTCAAGAGGTTTTCGTGGATGACCGCCATTCAGATCCGTTGCCAATCCTTTGGGGTATCTGATGGCACATGGGCCGTTTATACTCAAAGCATATTCCATCATCTCCGCCAGTTCCGGCCCGTCCTTAGGACTTAGGACCGTCATATTCGGCATATGGTTCAGATAGGATAAATCGTAGATGCCATGGTGAGTTTCCCCATCGTTTCCAACGATGCCCGCCCTGTCGATACAAAATACCACGGGCAGATTTTGCATGCAAACATCGATCATCATCATGTCATAGCTTCTCTGGAGGAATGTTGAATATATGGAAACATAGGGCTTCATGCCTGCTTTTGCAAGCCCTGCGGCAAATGTCACGGCATGACCTTCGGCGATCCCCACATCGAAACACCTGTCGGGATACTTTTTACAGAAGTTTTCCAATCCCGTGCCGTCAAGCATTGCAGCGCATACGGCGACAACCGAATCGTCTTTACCGGCCAGCTGAATCAGCTTATTGCCGAAAATGCGTGAATAGGTAAATCTCGTGTCCGGATTTTTCAACGCACCGGTTTCCGGATCAAATGGTGAAATCCCATGAAACCTGTCCGGGTTGATCTCTGCATTCTTGTAGCCTTTGCCTTTTTTAGTGATCACATGGATCAATTTGGGACCCGGTATGTTTTCAGCAATATTGAAAACTTCCAGCAAATCATTGATATTGTGCCCATCTACCGGTCCAATATATTTGATGCCCAACGCTTCGAATATTGCACCGTCATTGATGACCGCATATTTGATGGAATCCTTGATATTCCCAATGCTGCTGTATAATCCCTGGCCTACGCCCGGTATATTCTTAAGGGTTTTCTTGAGTTGCTTTTTAAATTCAAGATATCCGTAGCTGGTCCTCAGTTTGCCCAGATGCTGCGAAAGAGCGCCTACATTATGAGATATCGACATATTGTTGTCATTCAAAACGATAGTGATATCGGTGTTGCTGCCTCCTGCGTTGTTCAGCGCTTCGTAGGCGATCCCTCCGGTCATTGACCCATCGCCGATCACGGCAACCACTTTATAAGCTTCCCCTTTCAGATCCCTTGCCGAGGCCATCCCCAAAGCGGCGGATATAGAGGTGCTCGCATGTCCGGTATCAAAGGCATCATGGATGCTTTCCTCAAATTTTGGAAAGCCGCTGATCCCGCCCATTTGTCTGAGGGTGTCAAATTTGTCTGCTCTGCCTGTCAGGATTTTATGAACATAGGATTGATGCCCTACATCCCATATAATTTTGTCAACTGGACTGTCATAGTGAACATGAAGCGCAATGGAAAGTTCTACAACGCCCAGGTTCGATGCTATATGGCCGCCTGATTTTGAAACCTTATCAATCAGAAATTCGCGAATTTTGTACGATAACAACTCTAATTGACGCGGAGACATATATTTTAGATCTGTCGGAAAGTTGTATTCCGAAAGAGTTTTATCCATTTAAAACTGCTCCTTTATTTTACTCTCACTGCCAGATTATTTGCCAGCTTGTTGAAAAACTCGGCATTATCGTAATAAGGCGCCATGATCTGAAACGCATTATCCGTAAGTTCGAGTACCCGTTTTTTACTTTTTTCCAAGCCGTTGGCAGTAACGTAGTTGCATTTGTCTTTATTGGTTTCCGCATCAAGAATGTCATCGCATATCTGGAAGGCAAGCCCCAGATTTTCTGCATAATCCGTGAGGTTTCTCAAAGTGTTCTCGTCTGCTTTGCCAAGATGTGCTCCCGCACGGGTGGCGGCCACGATCAGGGCGGCGGTCTTATTGACGTGGATATATTCCAGAAGCTCATTGCTGACATTTTTAGACGCCAGCTCAATATCCGAAATCTGGCCTGCGATCATTCCCCGGCAGCCGGCACCTTTTGCAATCTCGTAGCTTGCTTTAACTCTGCATTTCAGACATCCGGCGTCATCGAAATATAACAGCATATCTTTGTTCATCGCTTCAAAGGCGGTACTCAGAAGGCCGTCTCCTGCCAGGATAGCTACCGCTTCTCCGAATACCTTGTGATTGGTAGGGACCCCTCTTCGTATATCATCATCATCCATGGCCGGAAGATCATCATGGATCAGACTGTATGTGTGTATATATTCGATTGCCAAAGCATACGGCAAGGCTATATTGATGTCACCGCCGCAGAATTCGCAGGAAGCCAGAAGCAGGACAGGCCGCAGGCGTTTCCCCCCTCCGGAAGATAAGCTATATTTCATGGCATCATAAACCGTGATGCTTTTTTGATCGATTTCGGGAAGGCAGTCTAAAAGATGCTGCTCGATTATTTCCTTGTAGTCGTTATATTTCCTATCAGTTCCGTGCATGTTCACACCTCCGCATTCATACCGCCTACTCTTTATAGGTTTCTATTTTTTGTTTTGCGTTAGACAGAATTTCTGTGCAATTTTTATAATGCACAAGACCCTCTTCAAAATATTTGATGGCATCTTCAAGGGGGACTTCTTCATCTCTCAGTTTTTCAGCACACTTTTCCAGCGCATCCAATGCCTGCTCAAAGGTCATTTTTTTCTTCTCCATATCAATTCTCCTTAATGCTGCTTACCTTCGCCGCAGCCCTGCCATCTTTGAATACGATAGTAAGGGTATCTTCAGGTTCTACCATTTTAACAGTATTGACTGCTTTGCCAAGTTTGTCCAGCACCGCAGCATAACCCCTTTCCATGATCGCATAAGGGCTTAAATCCTTCAGTGACTCTCCGGCGGCCAGAACCCGCCGGTTTTTAGAATTCAGGCAGGATTCGGTTCTTTCATGAAGGGCAATTATCAAATTTTCAGTCTTCATCCCGTAAAGATCTAGCCTATGCTTTATATCAAGAGCATTGTACAGCTCATCTATTCTCATTTGGCTGCCGGACAATCTGTCATCCACATCCCGTTTGGACTGAAGCTTCAATCGTTCGACTTCCATTCCCAGCAAGCTGATCCTGCCTTGCAGAATGCTGTATAAGGAATGGATGTCATAGCTTTTCATCCTTAGGCTGTGATTAGCGATGATGGAGTTCATACTATTGTCAAGAATGCTTTTATATCTTGAAACGGATGCTTTCAGTTCAGCTACATCAGGAACTGCCATAACAGCTGCGGCGGTGGGCGTTTCTGCCCTTTTATCTGCGACCATATCGGATATTGTAAAATCCGTTTCATGGCCTACCGCAGAAATGACCGGTATTTTTGAAGCGAATATCGCTCTTGCAACGATTTCTTCATTGAATGCCCATAAATCTTCGATGGATCCTCCGCCCCTTCCCAGAATGATCACCTCTGTTTCTGGAAAAAGGGTATTCACATTTTCGATGGCCCTCCTTATATCTGCCGGTGCATGTTCTCCCTGGACCAGACAAGGACATATGAGGATGTCGCAGATATTGTTCCGGTTTTGAATAATGGACAGGATGTCTTTAATTGCAGCCCCGGTTTCAGAAGTGATCACCGCCACTTTCATAGGGAAAAAAGGTAAAGGCTTCTTATATTTTTCGAGAAACAGGCCTTCCTTTTCCAGCTTTTCCTTCAGCTTCTGAAAAGCTGCCGCCAGGTCTCCGGAACCAGCCATTTCCATCTTGGAAACGTTGATATTGTAATAGCCGCCTGGCTCATATACGCTGATCTGCCCGAGGAGGATGACTTGCATGCCGTCTTCAGGCATAAAATCAACGGCGCCGAGATTATAAGAGCTTAAGAAGCAATTTATCCTGCTGTTTTGATCCTTCAAAGTGAAATATACATGACCGGAAGTGTGGCGCTTGAATCCTGATATTTCGCCAACTACCGAAATATTATAAAGCACAGGATCCGTTCCAAGCACTCTCTTGATGTAACTGTTCAGCTGAGAAACCGTTATCGGTCTTCCGGCCATAATGACTTCCTCCCGAGGTGTCCGATGCCGACCGCATTGTCAGAAGCCAATTCATGGCTCCCAAAATCCACAAAAACACCGCCATCCTTAAAATGCTGGTTGATGCTCGATCTTATATATTTGCTGGAAGACACGCCTCCGGCCATCAGCACTTTGTTGATCCCTTCCTGATCTGTCGAGGTTTTTATTAGCTGGATCAAACATTGTGCGATCTTGTCGAAAATTTCTTTAATGATCCCAATGATCATTCTTTCTGTTAGCGAACCCTCGGCCTTCATGATCCCGATGGTTCTTTTCACTTGTGTATCAAGGCCCGATAGATTGATATAACTACCCTCAATGGTGATCGGCTTGAAGAGCTTCGTGGCATTGCCTTCTTTCATGGCAATGGCATCCATCTCTTCGCCGCAAGGGAAGCTCATTCCCAGCAGAACACCCGCTCGATCAATGGTCTGCCCAAAAGAAATATCCTTGGTTCCTCCGATGATTTCAATATGAGGTGCCACTTTCAGGATCTCTGTAGTTCCGCCGCTTAGATGGAGGGCTAAATATCTGTCTTCATTTTTAAAAACACTGTACTCTTTTACTGCCTCCAAGTGCCCTTCCTGATGGGAGAATCTAAAAAAAGGAACGCCTAATGCAGAGGCGAGAGTGCTTCCAAAAGCATCTCCTGCTTTGAAACAAGGCATATATGATCCCTCTATCTGCCTTGGTTTATCGGAAGCGGCAACCGCGGCTACCTCATCACCATTGATCAAGGTAAACAGCTCACGGATCAACAGAGGCAAATTTTCCATGTGTTGAAAAATCGCTTCTGATTGCCTTAGTCCTCTTTCCCCCTGTTTTACATGGAGCAATCGTCGCAGGTCTGCTATGATACTGCCATTTCTTTGAACTATCGCTACAGATGTCTTATAATTGCTGGTATCAAAAGCCACGACAAATAATTTATTACCCATCGCTCCCGTTCTTTCCTGATCTGACGATTTTTCCAAGCACTCCGTTGACAAATCTCCCGGAATCATCCGTCCCGTACTTCTTCGCCAAATTAACGGCTTCATTTACGACAACAGCGGCAGGAGTTTCTTTCATGTAAAGAAACTCTGCCGTTGCAAGTCTTAGTATTGCCAGGTCCACCCGGTTTATTCTGTTTATCGACCAGTTTTCAGCAATATTATCCAGCAATCCATCGATTTCGGTCAAATTCGCGATGCATGAATCGAAAAGGGTCTCTGTAAACTTATCTCGTGGGATTTCCTGCTCAGAAAAAAAGCGTTCCTTTACTTCACTCCGGAAATCACGCTGTACTTCCATAAGAAATAAAAGCTGCATCAATATTTCTCTGCTTTTCGATCTATTCATCCTGTTCCTCCATGGCTTTGACTCCTTGAATATGTATATTTACCGCTTTGACCGCGAGGCCGGTTGATTCGACCACCGCTGTTTTTACATTTTCCTGGATATCCCAGGCAACTTCCGGAATCTTCGCGCCATAGGCGACTACTGCGAACACATCGATTTCGATCCCATCGTCTTTTTGTTCAACCTTGATGCCGGTATAAAGTGGATCCCTGCCTAAAATGTTTTTTGACAGAGTATCAGAAAAGCCACTTGACAAGTCAGCAACACCCGTGGTTTTTAGAGTCGCATTGGCTGCGCAAATGGCTATAACATCATCTGAAATCTTTATTTGGCTGATTTTTTCATCCTTATCGGAAGGCATTCAACTACCCCTTTTTAATACTGAGAATCTCCCTGGCTTCGTCCGGTGTAGCAATCGGCCTGCCTAACAATTTTGCGATTTTCACAACTTTTTCGACCTGTTCCCCGTTGCTCTTAGCCAAAACACC
>CALBZG010000096.1 GCA_937889655.1 uncultured Clostridia bacterium | reverse complement strand
CAGCGAAACGGAAACAAAAACGCACGAAATATGAAATAAAGAAACACCGGGTTAAAAAGCCCCCGGTGTTCCGACAATTACCCTATTGAATTTTTAGTTATACTCAGTGCTATTTGACTTCGATGGTTTTTGTTTCTTTTTCCGGTGTAGGCTCTTTCTTCGGCAGCTCAAGCTTCAGCACTCCATCTTTGTATTCGGCCTTGATGTCATCTGTTTTGATGGCTCCGGCGTCGAATGTCCTCTTATATGAGCCGTAATATCTTTCCTGCCTGATATATTTGCCCTTCTCCTCGGATTTTTCCTCTGTCTTGTGTTCTGCACTGATGGTCAGATTATCGCCGTCCAGGTTGATTTTGATTTCTTCCTTTGCGAATCCCGGAAGCTCGGCCTCCAAGATGTACTTGTCGGGCTCTTCCTTCAGGTCCGTCTTAAAAGGTGCTAGAAAATCGCCCTTTGGCCACTTCTTGAACATGTCCTTCATGAATGAATTGTAGCTTGGCAAAAAGCTGTCTTCAAATATCGAAGGTACATCAAAAAAATTCTTTTCAAATTTCTTGAGTTCGTTCATTCCTCCACCTCCAACCCTATATAAAATGGTTTTGAATTGAAATATTGTATCTGTTTTATACACATTCCCCCGGGTTTTTAAACATAAAAACCCTCGCAAAAAAGAGAGTGTATTGATTGTTACTATACACAATATTTGATACAATGAGGCCAGAACAGAAGTATATGGTTTAAAGAGGTGTTCCGAATGAAGCTGGATGATTTTGAGAAGGTATTTGAAAAAAGAAAACCGGTCCCCCTGGGGACCTATCGATATTATGCCGTGATGGTTCCACTGGTGAAAAAGGATGATGAACTCTTCGTTCTCTTTGAGGTGCGGGCGGACGCCCTGAAAAGGCAGCCAAGGGAGGTTTGCTTCCCCGGAGGCCGTCGGGAAGAAGGAGAATCCATGATGGATTGCGCTATCCGTGAAACCTGCGAAGAGTTGCGAATCAGACAGGACCAGATCCGGTGCATCGGACAGCTGGATTACCTGCATACCTACAGCAACTTTACCCTATACCCGTTCCTGGGAGTCATGGGCTACGAAACATACCTCGACCTGGACGTGAGTCCGGACGAGGTGAAGGATGTTTTTCTGGTGCCTCTGAAATTTTTTATGGAAACCAAGCCGGTGACATACCAGTTCGATGTCCTGCCTCAGGTCTCCGATGATTTCCCTTACGAGATGATCAATGCTGAAGGAGGCTACAACTGGAGAAAAGGCAGGAGCACCGTGCTGATCTACCGATATGAATGTTTTGCCATCTGGGGCATGACCGCCATGATCGTCTACCATCTCATCAATGTCATGAGAGAGGAGTTGGGCTGCTCAGATTGAAGCCCATTCCGCGAAGCATGGCCTTATCCTGGTCGATATTATTCCCCGAGGTCGTGAGAAGGTCTCCTGTTATGGTCGCATTGGCGCCGGACAAGAATGCTTTTCTGCCGGAATCCTCCATCAGGCTCCTGCCCGCCGCAAGACGTATCCAGGCTGCCGGATTGATGAACCGGAACATGGCGATAGTCCTGAGGATATCCTCCTCCGAAAGCTGCTCCAGGTTTTCATAAGGTGTTCCGGGGATCGGCATCAGCGCGTTGAGGGGTATGGATTGTACCCCCAGTTCCGATAGGCTTATAGCCATGTCCAGCCGATCCTCGAAGGTTTCGCCCATTCCGATGATCCCTCCTGAGCAGACTTTGAAGCCCACCTTCTGAGCCAGCCTGATGCTGGCGATTTTATCCTCGTAGGTATGAGTAGTACAGATATTCGGAAAATTCCTCTTTGAGGTTTCCAGATTTTCATGATAGTTGGAAACGCCGCATTCCCGCAATGCCGCGAATGCAGTTTCCGATAATAGTCCATGGGATGCGCAAAGCTCGATGCCGCATTCCTTTTTCATTGCCCTGTATGCCCGGCATGCCTTCTCCAAATCGTCGCCGGAAAGATCCCGCCCGGCTGTGACGATGGAATAACGGTGAACGCCCTTGTCTTCATGCTTCCTGCAGTCCTCTAAAATGGCTGCCGTTTCAAGGAAGCTATATTCCTCCACACCCGTGCAGTTGTGGCTGCTCTGGGCGCAGAATTTGCAGTTCTCGCTGCATCGGCCGCTCCTGCCGTTGATGATGGAGCAAAGGTCCACCCGGTCGCCGCACATTGTCTTTCTGATCTCGTTCGCCGCAGTGCAAAGCTCCGATAGGTCTGCGTCAGAGAAAAAACTCAGATCGTCATCCCTTGTCAGCCTTCTTCCGGCGATGATTTCCCTTGCCAGTTCTGTAATATCGGGCAGATCGACTTGCGCGTCTAGCTCCTTCAGCCCGTCAGTTTTCATAGAGGTATCCCGCTTTTCTCACCCGGCTCTTCACGGTACTGCCAAGAGCTGTGGCCACGCCGATCTTCACAAGGTCTCCCGGAATGTACGGGATCACGCCGGCGAATAATGCCGCCTGGAAGGTCAGGTTGGCCTGATAAGCCAGCCATGCGGTGCCCAGCGCATAGGTCACGAGAGTGCCTAGCACCATACCCACGATATACATTGGGAGTTTGCCCGGATATTTATCAACGAAGTATCCGGCGATCAGGGCCATAAAGATAAAGCCGATCAGATAGCCCCCAGTGGGGCCCAGCAGTTTGCCCGGGCCTCCTGTGAAGTTGGAGAAGACCGGCACCCCCACGAATCCGATAAAGAGATAAACCAGGTAGGAGATGGTCCCTTTCTTGCATCCCAGAAGGATCACTGTCAAATAGATGGCCAGATTGGTGAAGGAAATCGGCACGGGCGAAATAGGGATCACAATAGAAAGCGGCCCCAGAATGCAGGTCACTGCAGTCATGAGACCGATCAATGTCATGTTCGATGTTTTCTGATTTTTCATAGCAGGTTCCTTTCCGATGTACAAATGATCTATGATAATAATAGAATTATATTGCACAACGGAATGATTGTCAACTCGATATTATTCTTTGGTTGACAATGCCTCCCCGCCCTTTTCGGGCTCCTTGTAGAAATTGTAATAGCCTTGATACTTTTTATCGTATCTGTATTTCTTATAGCCGTAGCCCCTGCCGCTCTCCACATCGTTCATGATGACGCCCGCTACCTTTGCGCCGGCGAACTCCAGGCTGTTCAAGGCTTTAGCGAATTCCGGATGCAATGTCACGTCCTGGCGGGCAACCATCACCACACCGTCGGCGATCTTGGTGAGGCTCAGGGTATCCGACACCAGATTCACCGGTGGCGTATCCAGCAGGATATAGTCGAATTTGCTGTCCAGGAATGCAATCATGTCCGCCATTACCGCGCTTCCAAGAAGCTCTCCCGGATTTGGCGGTATGGTCCCGGCACAGATCACCATCAACGATGGATACTGAGTCGCCTGAATAGCGTCCGCCAAGCCGCAAAGCCCCCCAAGGACATCGGAAAGTCCCGGTATGGCCTTCATCTTGAAAATCTTATGGACAAATGGTTTGCGCATATCGCAGTCGATGAGTAGCACTCGGGCATTGGCTTGGGCCAGAGAAATGGCCAGATTGGTGACACTGGTGCTTTTCCCCTCCTTCGGCACGGAGCTGGTGACGATGATCTTCTTGCATCCGGCCTTGGGAATGGCGAACATCAGATTGGTCCGGATGGTCTTATAGGCCTCCACCACGGAGAAGTCCGAGGAATGGTCCAGGAAATCGTGCACCCTGCGGGCTCTGTTCTTCACTTTTTTATTGGCACCTTTTGTTCTCATATTCCTGTTCCTGTCTTCCCTTTATTTATCAAATCTCGGCACAGAACCGAGAACCGGTATGTTATAACGCCTGACTAGATCGTCTTCATTCTTGACCCTTTTGTCCAGCATCTCCAAAAGGAACGCCAGCATGACTCCGGCCATGAGGCCCAAAGCCAGACCGATGGCGGTGTTCTTCAGCACATTCGGCGAGCTTGGTTCGATCGGAAGCACCGCAGGATCCACCACCCTCACCGCATCCGCGTCCTTGATCTCGATGATCTTCTGAGGAGCCATCTGGGCGATGGTATTGGCAAGCTTAAGAGAATGGTCCGCATCCTCGGTGGTGACCTTGACCATGAAGATCTCCGTATCGTTCACTGCGTTGATCTCCACCATCTCCGACAGATCCTTCTGGGAATACCCCAGACCACTGGCATAGGCTACCGACGTCATGAAGCTGTTGGTTTTCAATATCTCGATATAGGTGTTCACCACTTCCTGAGCATAATTCAGTTCGCTTAGGGAAGCCAGCACATCCACATTATTGCTGTTGGGAGCCACATACATGGACACCGAAGAGGTGTATTTCTCATCGATCACGTATTTGGTCACTATAAATGCTCCGGCTGTAACGATCACAACACAGAGCACGATGATCCAGGCTCTTTTTATCAAAATCGAAAAAATCTCCGATAATGAATATTCGATTTCCATCTCATTTTCAGGCTGCATAAAAAAACGGCTCCTTTACATATTCCTGTTGTACGGTCCGGAGACTATTATACCTCATATGGCCCCTGTTATACAAGACAGATAAGGCTATTCCGCCAATGCTTTCTCAAAACGCCAGGCATCCCTGCACATATCCTTGATGCCCCGTTCGGCCTTCCATCCAAGCTCACGCTCCGCCTTACCCGCATCGGCATAGCATTCCGCGATGTCCCCGGCCCGTCTTGCCGTGATCTCATAAGGTACTTTGATGCCGTTTGCTTCTTCGAAGGCATGGATCAACTCCAGCACGCTGGTCCCGCAGCCGGTACCGAGATTGTAGATATGGGCTCCCGGATTCAGCTTTTCCAGCGCGGCCACATGACCTGCTGCAAGATCCATCACATGAATATAATCCCGGACACCGGTGCCGTCCGCCGTCGGATAGTCGTTTCCGAAAACCCTTAGTTTTTCAAGCTTGCCTTTAGCCACCTGGGTGATATACGGCATGAGGTTGTTGGGAATGCCATTGGGTGATTCGCCGATCAGCCCGCTTTCATGGGCTCCCACTGGATTGAAATAGCGTAGCAGCGATACGGATAAATTCGGATGCGCCTTTGCAAGATCGATAAGGATCTGTTCGCTGATGGCTTTCGTCCGGCCATAAGGATTGGAGGCCGGCAGGAGGGCCATGGTCTCCATGAAAGGAACCTTGTTATCACCGTACACTGTCGCAGAAGAGCTGAACACGAATTTATCCACCCCGTATTTCAAGCTCGCCTTCGCCAGCACCATCGTGCTGAGTAGATTGTTATAGTAGTATTCCAGCGGTTTTTCGACGGATTCGCCCACAGCTTTTAGCCCTGCGAAATGCATCACGGCATCGAAGTTATGATAGTCGAAAATCTTGCCCACGTCGGACTCTTCCGTGACATCTATTTCGTAGAAGGCGACCTTCTTGCCCGTTATTTCTTTGATCCTGTCGATGGTCTCCGCCTTGCTGTTGCAGAGGTTGTCGGCCACGGTCACCCCGTTCCCCGCTTCCAGCAATGTGACCACGGTATGGGATCCGATATATCCGGCGCCGCCGGTGACTAGTATGTTCATGCTGAGTAGGCCTCCTTACAAGATTAATCTATTTTCTTCCCGCAGTTAGGGCAAAAGTTGAAATGCGTATCCACGCGAGCCTCGCAATTAGGGCAGACTTTATAGGGAAGATATCTGTCGATCCTGCGGAGATCCTCCGGTCTGATCACCGGATAATCCCCTCTTTCGAATTGCTTTCCGACGTCTGGGTTCAACTCATAGACGCTGCCGCAGCAGCCTGTGCTGAGATGATACCGGACATTCCACTTGAACGCGGGGATGAAGAACACGTGGAAATAGGTATATGTTTTAATGAGCTCAATATCGGTTTGGGCATCACAAGAAGGGCAGCTGATTTTCTCCCCTGTTTCGATCATCACTTCCTTATCCTGCACACCAAACACTCCGATGAAGAACATATTTATCTTTTCCCCTTATCCTTTTCTAATCGCAATCTCTATATTATTTCTGAATATGAAGGTTCAAGGCTTTCCCGGAGCGCAGGACTCGCAAGGCACGTCAACCTGGCATTTCCCGCAGCCATAACGTGGTCGGCACTTTTTCAGGGTGTTGTTCAAAAACCTGAAGCATGGCAAATGCTCTTTCCCTTTTTCCAGAGAGATCGCTTCTGCCGGACAGTGATCCTCGCAGAGACCGCACATGGTGCAATAATCATAAAGGCCACTATAAGGCCTCTTGTCCGGCGGCAGATACAACTCCGTCACGAGGCTGCCGAATCTGCCGGCGACACCTTTTTCGGTGATCAGTCCTTTAGAAAGGCTGAAGGTCCCCAGGCCGCAGATATAGGCGGCGTGGCGTTCGGACCAGTTGCTGGAGAACGCAAGATCCGGGTCGGGGTCCGCGTTATATGCCCGGAATCTTGGATCAAAAATCGGCACCACCGTTTTATAGCCCGCGTCTATCAGTACCGATCTGAGATGCTCGCATACCTTTTCCAGGAAAGCCTGTCCCTCGATGCGTGCATGGAGCCATTCATCGGCAGGCCAAGAAAAATCCCTACTGTTGGCCCTTTTGACCCTTTCGGTGAAAGGCATAAAAAAGGAGATTACCGTACGAGCGCCGGGCAGCCAATCCTCAGGAATCAGTACATGCCTTCCAATTACCTCCGGACGCTGCAGTTCCTTGAAAAGCTCGTCATCCGCCATGGCGAATCCAAAGATAGGCTTGTCGAAAATCTTCATGCCTTCAACTTCCTTGGACAGAGCCAAATCTCCCGGAACAAAATTGTCCGTCGAGCCCGCAATGAATTTCTCTGCTGATTCAATCAGGTCATGCCTGTTCATAGCCATTTCACCCCTTTAATTGATATGGCATTGATAGATCATCTCATATCCCTTGATGGTAGGATGCACATCGAAGCACCCTTTCAGAAGGTCGAAATTGGTCAGGGCTTCCGTTCCATTATAATCCCCAAAGGCCTCATAGACATCCGCAATCTGATACCACCCGCTTTGAGAGATGATCACAGCGTTGAGCTCTTGAATTGGCTTGTCGAAAGCGTCGTAATAAGCTTCCCCGGAAGGAAGCGGATTATAGACCGTGGCTACCAGGACCTTCGCATCCGGGGAAAGGTACTTCACTGTGGCGATGATCTCCGGCCAGTCCCGGCTGAACTGCAAAACGCCGGCTTCCAGTTCCGGCAAAACCTCGGTCAGAATATTCTTCAGTTTATCTCTATTGGCCTTGACCGCCAGCATCATTGCCAGCTCCTGGTTGAAGGTGTCGGATTGTGCGTCCAGGCCAAAGGTCGTTTCAATTTCAAGCATAACAGGTTTCAGCAGGTTGTTGCCCCCAATGCTGATGGTGATAACGTCGGCGTTGCTCACGGCTTGTATGGTAGCCGGATTCGTCCTCAAATCCGTCAGCATTGCACTGCTGTT
>CALBZG010000095.1 GCA_937889655.1 uncultured Clostridia bacterium | reverse complement strand
GCAATGAAAAGAAGGACGATCAATACAATGGTTACTATTGAAACATTGATAGGAAGACCTTCTGAATGTCTGTAAAAATGAATCCCAAGGCACTGCCCTACAGCGACGGCCAAAAGGAATATCAGTATATCGACAACCAGCAGGTGAACGCCCAAAGAGCCTGTATAAAAGTAATAGGCAAAGGGGATCACTAATATGGAAACGATCAGTGAAACCAGCAATGCGGTAAACCATCGCTGCGGATCAATTTGATTTGAGCCTTTCCTGAAAAGAAAATACAGGGTCCACCAGCCGATCATCGGAATCAGAATCAGCTTCTGATGTTCCCACACGCTTTCATTAACGGCCGCAATGGCACCCACAATGGCCGATCTGCCTGACCAGGCATATAGAAAATGGAACAGGGATCCGAAAATAAATATGACCGGTATGCCCAATAAATTCGATTTTTCGTTTGCTGACAGCCCCATGCGTTTCATTGGTCTATTCTCCTTGTCAGAATCGGGTGTTCTCCAAATAAAATGTCATCGACGGCGGTATTGTTAAAAAGCCAATCTTTTACATCCGGCTTTTCCAGGACCACCGGCATTCTGTCATGTACATCCGAAACCGACCGGTTGGAGTTCGTTGTGAGGATCACAAAGCGGTTTTCCCCTTCGAAACGGTTATACAGGCCGGCCATGTACAGGACCCCTGAACCCGGAAGATTGAACAGGAATTTTTTCTTTTCCTGGTCCCATTCGTAAAATCCGGTGGACGGGATGACACATCTTTTTGACAGCAGCGAGGATTTAAACATCGGCTTCTCGTGTGCGGTCTCGGAGCGGGCATTTATGATCACACTTTTGCCATGAAATGAAGGGTATCCCCAGCAAAACAGATCCGCCGTGATTTTTTCTTCTGCCGGAACCAGAACGGGAACCACATCGGTGGGAAAGATCTCACCGGTTTTCATTTCTTTCGCCTTAATATTATTGCTGACCTGCTCGATGATATCGTCGATTTCTCTTAATTCTTTGTCTGTAAAAAATGTATATCTGCCGCACATTCCTAATCACCACCTTAGCTAATAGTTAACTCCTATACACCTAATATATACCTTCTATACACCTTCTATACACTATGGAACCAACACGGATCACATTTTATACAGTTCCCAGCGACAATCTGAAATCAAATACTTCAGTTCATAAAGTCTGCATACGCCATCTATTTCGCTCTGGCAGCGATAAACAAAAGCCCTGACTCCGGCAATTCTGGTTTCTTCAACCAAAAGGATCTGATCGATCATAATTTCGTGCGGGGCGCGGTCCCGGTCAATATATCTGAACTTATAGGGCATTGGTTTTTCCCTGCCTTTGAATTTTACGATAGCGTCAATGGGCTCTGACAATATTTTCATTGCATATAACCTCCCATCATAATAAAATCACTGTCATTGGTGCCGCCCTGAACGGGGTTGATGCGGCCATTTGTAAAAACGCCCCTGATAATGGAGCGGGTTCCGTATTTTTTGCGTATGGCATCTATTGCTTCGTCCAGTTTTTCCAGTTGTTCGATATTGCCTTTATCGAAAAAAGAAAGCTGGTGTATGTCTGCCGCCGAAAAGTCTGACAGGGAGACCCCAAGATGCCGGATGGGTTCGCCTTTCCAGCATTGGTCGAAAAGCATGCACACATGATCATAGATTTCGCTTGTGACTTTGATGCTATTGGGCAATTTGACCTGATGGCTGTAGCGGACAAAGCCATTGGTTTTTACGGAAACAGAGACCAGCGATGCCAGATAGCCTAATTTCCTGAGCCTCATTGCAACCCTTTCGGTAAGCGCAAGAAGGATCTTGTGGGCTTCGGACCTTTCTGTGACGTCGAAGGCGATAGTGGTGCTGTTGCCGACGCCTTTCTGAATGATTTCGCTGTTCATGAAAACCGGAGAACGATCCAGTCCGTTTGCCAGATCCCATATAAGCTTGCCCTGGCTCATCAAAAGCGCCTTCATGTGCAAAGGATCCGACTTGGCCAGATCGCCGATGGTATTGATGTTGATTTTTTTCAGCTTCTGCGCAGTTGCTCTTCCTACCATGAAAAGTTCACCCACCGGCAGCGGCCAAAGTTTTTCAGGCATTTCTTCCGGCCATAGGGTATGGACCATGTCAGGCTTTTTAAGCTCCCCAGCCATTTTCGCCAGCAGCTTGTTGCTGGATACGCCGATATTCACGGTAAACCCCAACTCCTCCCTGATCCTGTCCTTGATCTCATGAGCCGCGTTTAGCGGATCGCCGAACGCTTTTTCAGAAGAAGAGTAATCCAAAAAACATTCATCTATACTGTAACGTTCCACTAGGGAAGAATAGTGGCATAAAATATCATACATTGCATTGCTGCACAACATGTACAGATCGTAATCCGGGGGGTAAACCGCAAGTTCCGGGCACTTTTGCAGGGCTTCAAAAAGGCTTTGCCCGGTTGAAACACCGAATTTTTTTGCGGGGATCGATTTGGCCAGTATGATGCCGTGTCGGTTTTCCGGGTCCCCTGAAATCACTGAGGGGATCTCACGGATATCAACAGGAAAACCTTTTTCCAGCATGGCGGCCGCCGTCCAACTCAAATATGCGCTGTTTGCATCTATATGAAATATGGTCCTCATAACCATCACTCCCTTCGGTAATAGTATAGTAACAGAACGTATGTTCTTATTCAACTACAATCTTAACAGGAAGAACTAAAAAACTGTGACTCAAATCGTGGCCAACGTAACAGGCTTCCATTCAGCCCGCGGAAATGGTAATATAAATCTAGCCGGAATTTCTAAATTGAAACGACAGAGAAAGGGGAGGGGAATATGGAATTCAAAGAAATCAAACCAGGGGAACTGCTTTTCAATCCTTTTAACAAAATCGGGAAGGAGTGGATGCTGATTGCTGCAGGCGACGAAAAGAAGTTCAATGCCATGACAGCAAGCTGGGGCGGCGTCGGCGTGCTTTGGGGAAAGAATGTCGCAACCACCTATCTGCGTCCGCAAAGATATACGAAGGAATTCGTGGATGCAAACGAATTATTCACGATAGCATTCTTTAATCCAAACTTCAGGGAGGCCTTGAATATTTGCGGCTCGGTTTCAGGCCGTGACGAAGATAAAATCAAAAAAGCAGGGCTGACCCCGCTTTTTATCGACGGCACCACTTCATTCCAGGAAGCGGAGTTGATTTTGATCTGCAAAAAGTTGTATCATGACACCATAAAACCTGCGCTGTTCATCGACCCTGAAATTGACGGGAAGTGGTATCCGGAAAAGGACTATCATACCATGTATATTTCAGAAATCCTGAAAGTGCTGGTTAAATAATCAAGCCGGATTTTGCTTTCTTTAATAATTCTATGTCCAATTTTTTCATTTTAAGCATTGCGGCCGTTGCTCTTGTGATTTCATCTTTTGTGCCGTCAAACATCAGACAGGACATGTTTTCCGGCACGATCTGCCATGAAACCCCAAACTTGTCCTTGACCCAGCCGCATTGCTCTGCCTCCGGCACAGCGGAAAGCTTTTTCCAGAAATAGTCGATTTCCGCCTGATCCCTGCAATTGACAATCAGGGAAAAAGCTTCGTTGAATCCGAAATCGGCATCAAAGCCATGATCCATTGCGACAAAATCCATACCGAACAATTTAAAAGCAGCGTATTTGATTTTTGCATTTGTGGCGCCGGCTTCGCCTTTTTCATAAGGGACCATGGCCGTGATCTCGCCTTCCCTGAAAACATCCACATAATATTTCAGGGCCTCTTCGGCTTTGCCATTGGAATCTTTTGAAAAAAGAAAGCTCACTTTTATTTTTTGGCGGATTGGTTCTCCCTCTGTAAGCATCAATTGCCAGGACAGGCCATACCGATCCTGGATCCACCCATACCACCTGCTGAAGGGATATTCTGCCAGCGGCATCAGCACAATGCCGTCTTCCGACAAGGCTTTCCATTTGGAATTTACTTCCTCGATGGTATCGCATAAAACCATGAAAGAAATCGAGGGATTGAACTTAAAGTAAGGGCCTGCACTGATCGCCATGAATTCCTGGCCTTCTAATTCAAAAGAAATCAATTCTGAATCTCCGGAAGGCGTTCCTTCGATGGTATCGATTCTCCCTATTTTCGAACTGTTAAACAAACCGGTATAGAAGACTACAGCTTCATGAGCGTTGTTGTCAAACCATAAATGGGGCACGATTTTCTGCATTTTACGACTCCTCCTTATTGTGTGTGCTGCATAAGCCGATATTTATTTATATACACCTCTTTTGGCGCGGGTATTCCCTGTAAAACCAATTGCATCTTGTATTGTTGACGGCGATATGGTAGAGTCATAACTGAAAAGAAAATGATCAGAATTGAATACAATTTATTGGTGTGCGATTTAAAAGCGCAGTTAAATAAAAGAGAATGAGGTGGAAATCCTCAGCAGTCCTGCTGCCGTTATAGCCGGAAGACCTGCCAGTAAATTTTTGTTTTGCGTCTTACAGGCTATAGGGCGTAAAGCGTTGAAATGTTTAAAATTTGTACGAGGATAATTTTAAAGCATTCCGTTTCAAAGCCGGAATGCTTTTTTGTTTG
>CALBZG010000094.1 GCA_937889655.1 uncultured Clostridia bacterium | reverse complement strand
TGAAGCTGCCGGATATTATCCAGCCTCATGTGATTTTCATAATCTTCGAGCAAAAGATCTTCCCAAGGATTTCTATTTGATTTTTCCATTTTAAGTCACCTCTTATTTCAAAGCGGATTTAATGGGGGCTCTTCTTATGAGAAGCCATGACCCCAGACCGAAAACGATAGAGTTCCCTAAACCGATCATGATGCCGGTCCAAGGGTCGGAAAACGAGTCGATTGAAAATATGTATATGACCAGGCCGGGCAGGCTTTTAACTAAAACGGTAGGCAAAATTACCAGAAACAAAACCGGCAATCCGATAGCTGCAACGACTTTCCATATTTTGCTGAGCCGATAGAACATCAGTGAGATAAATAATCCTGTAAAAAATGCGGAAAGATATATCATAAAATTCCACGTCAATGTTTCCAGAAATACAATGGCAGGAGGCAGCGACTCGACCCTTTGGGGGTAAAAAAAGCTGTACAGGGTATTGATCATGACATTTTTATTATCGACAGCCATGCTGCTGCCTAAAGAAGCGATCAAGATCCCTGCAACAGACATGATCATCATGATAACGATCGCTACCGAAATTTCCGATAGAAATGCGGTTCGACGACCTATGCCGTACTGGTTCAATAGCCTCATGTCCTCGCGTATCGAAACGATTCCGATAACGAAGGCTGCGATTGCTGCAGCAGTTTCAAACGCATTGAACATGAGGGTGATATCCCCGTTGATCCGGATGGAGATATTGGCAGTGACCGCTACCGCCGCAGTTACGACCAGCATGATCAGGAGAAATACCGAAACGCCTGTTATCATACTTCTGAAACAATATTTGAATGCGGGTATAAAATTGATCCTGCTCATTTTGATCCCTCCCCATTCATAAGTTGTATAAAATACTCCTGAAGATCAAAGCTTCCGGCTTCCAATCCTTCCGGTATATCATCAGAGTCAGGTTTTCCGCTTAGACAAGCGGTTTTCAAACCTCCAAGATTTTGCACCGATAAGACCGGACGTCCTATGACGTATTCATCCACCAAGGCTGCTGGCCCGGAGATCGTGTAACCACTGCTCAGAAGTTCATCTCTCGATTGATTCTTAATAATATATCCATTGCGTATGATCACCGTCTGGTCGATCAGGGCTGAAACCTCCTGGATCAGATGAGTAGAAATAATGATCGTACAAGGATGTTTGCCGTACTTCTCCAGCAGCAGTTTATAGAAAAGGTCACGATTCTGTGCGTCAAGACCCAGCACCGGCTCATCAAGCAACAAGTAAGGGACATTCACTGATAAAGCGATAATAATTCTAAATATTGATGCATAACCGGTTGATAATGAGGCGATTTTTTTATTTGTTTTAAGACTGAAACGCTCAGCAAGCTCCAGGGCATACTGCAAATCAAAATCCTTATAGAAGAGAGAGGTAACTTTAAAAGCCCTTTTCACTCTCATATCATCAGGATATAAATTGGCGTCGCTAAGCATGAAGATCTTGCCCAGGGCATGGTCATTATCTGCCACGGATTCACCATCGATGAAAACTTCGCCGACGGAAGGGTATATCCGATTTGCTATGATATTGAATAGTGTCGTCTTCCCTGCACCGTTATTGCCAAAAAGACCGCTGATCCCGCCTTCGTCAAATTTGATATTGATGTTGTCCAAGGCTTTGGTGCGCCCAAAACTTTTCGAAACATTTCTGATTTCAATCGCCATATTCTTCCTGCCCCCTTTCCAGCATGCTGAATAATTCTTCCCGTTCAATCTTAAGATTACGTGATTCGAGGATCAGAGGCCGGATAAAATTACTGAAAAAATCATCTTTACGTTTCTGTGCAAGCTTGTCTTTAGCTCCCCGGCTCACAAACATCCCCGTACCGCGCTTTTTATAAAGTAATCCTGAATCTACAAGGACATTAACACCCTTTAATGCCGTCGCCGGATTGATTTTATAAGCTACAGAGAATTCAGTGATGGATGGGATCTGGGTTTCTTCAGCATATGCGCCACTTAAAATAGCATTCTCGAGCATCTCTGCTATTTGCATAAAAATCGGCTTTTCATGATTAAAATGATGAGGCAATGTATTCACCCCTTTCTGATACTATTGGTTAATTAGCAAAGTAATTAACTATAATACAAGCATAACCCTTGTCGTCCAGGATGTCAATTGAAAAGATCGATACACATAAAAAATGCACCCTATATCACCAGTATGATATAATCATTTCACAGGGTTCACTTGTACGGTGTGACTAATATTCACAGGTATGATGAGGAATGATTGTTATGGACAAGCCAATAGATAAAATTTATGAATTCGATGCGATTATTGTAAAAGTACCGGATATTGACGGTGCATATATCGAGATCCCCTTTGATGTTAAAAAGGAATTTGGAAAGGGTAGAGTGCCTGTTCACGCAACCTTTGACGGGGAGCCTTATGAAGGAAGTCTGGTTCGAATGAAGACTCCCTGCCATATCATTGGCATTAAAAAGGATATACGGGCCAAAATCGGCAAACAACCTGGAGATACGATCCATGTGACTATAAAATCTCGGACCGGTCAAGACCGAAATGTGGATATATCACATCGCGCTTGAAAAAGAGTCGGATTTTGATGGAAAAGTTCGCGAGTGGCTGCCGGAAGCGTATCATTCAAATAATAAAAAGAGTAAATAGACACGAAAGGGCAGGTGAAATGATGAAGCTTGGATTTATTGGACTGGGAGAGATGGGCAAACCAATGGCTATGAATTTGTTAAAATGCGGAGAACCGTTGATAGTGTGCGACATGAACGACAGCCATTTCTCTGAATTCGAAAATAAAGGAGCCAAAACAACGAAGGACCCTCGGGAACTTGTCGATTCAGATATTGTATTTTCCTGTCTGCCCAACAGCGAAGTAATAGAAACAGTATTCCATGGCGATCAAGGGCTTCTGAATTTAATGAAATCCGACAGCATATTGGTAGATTTCAGTACCATCAAATACAGCACTGCAGTGGACCTGGGAAACCGTTGTCAAGAGAAAGGTATCCGCTTTTTGGATGCGCCGATTTCCGGGATGCTCAGCCGGGCGATAGATGGATCGCTGGTTATCATGTGCGGAGGCAATGAAGAGACTTTCAATGCAATGGTTCCATTGCTGCAATATATGGGTAAGAACATTTTATATATGGGCCCTGCGGGAAGCGGGCAGCTAATGAAACTGATCAACAATCTGTTGTTTGACATCAATGCTGCAGCGATTGCGGAGATATTGCCCATGTCGAAATATATGGGCTTGGATCCGGAGAATGTAGTTCAAGTGATAAACGATGGGACCGGCAGAAGCTATGCCTCGGAATTCTTTGCGCCGAAGATATTACAAGGAGATTTTGATAAGGGCTACCCTATGGAAAAAGCCTACAAGGACCTGGTTAGCGGCAACGAGATGTCTGCAGAAAAAGGGATCCCTCTTCCGGTGCTTGCGGCGGCCACCGCAACTTATCAGATGGCCCTCAGAGCGGGGTATGGAAAGCTTGGCAAAGGCGGAATGATCCGGGTATATGAAAAAATTCTGGGAGTAGAGTTCCGCGGCGCAGAAGCGGAGGGCAAGGAATAATGGAAAAATTAATTATAACGCTGGCGCATACCGGCAATGTGCCGACAAAGGAAATGAATCCAAATACTCCCGTAACCATTGAGGAAATCGTCACAGACATCCGTAAATGCGCGGAATTGGGAGTCTCAGTGGCGCATATTCATGCGCGGGATGAACAAGGTTCGCCCACTAGCAGACGCGATATATTTGAAAATATCCTAAAGGAACTCGACAGGCAGAAAGTAAATGTGATCCGCCAGCTATCCACTGGAGCCAGGGGCGGCGAAAATAGCATTGAATGGAGAGGGCAGATGCTTGACCTCAATGCAAATATGGCAAGCCTATCCACAGGATCCTCCAATTTCCCGAACAGTGTGAATGCCAACTCACCGGAGCTGATCGAAGCGCTGGCATTGAAAATGAAAGCGAGCGGCATTGTCCCCGAAATTGAAGTTTTTGATTTGGCTATGATCAGCAATGCTGAAAAACTTCTGAAAAAGGGCATCATAAAAGGACCTTTACATTTTAATCTGGTGCTGAACGTTCCGGGATCCATCCCAGGAACTCCGAGAAACCTGATGTTTATGGTTGAAAGTCTGCCGCCGGATAGTACCTGGACGGTTACTGCTGCAGGGAAAGCGCATTTGCAACTCATCACTTTGGCGATCGCTCTTGGAGGTAATGTGAGAACGGGTCTGGAAGATGTGCTGATGATCGATCAGGAGATCATGGCTTCCAATCAAATGCTGGTCAAACGGGTCGCAGACATTGCGAAGGCGTTTGGGCGTGCCATCGCCACTCCGGAAGATGCCAAGCGAATATTAAGTCTATAATTCGATATTGTTTTTAAAAAAAAGAGACAGCGGCCGGTAAATTCCCGGACCGCTGTTTGCTTTAAATAAATGCAATGATTGTTGTTAGATCGCTTTATTCGTCAATGCTGCAATTTCCGCAGTTGCCAAAACCGCCGTTGCCTTGGCCTCCTCCGAAACCGTTGCCATTGCCGTTGCAATTACCATTCCTGGCTCCGAACTCTCCTGAGAACCCGCAGCCTTCGCCGGAAGGACCTGTTCCATCGCAAACTGCCTGGTTCGCTTCCATTCTGTCGATGATCTCATCAGCTCTTTCTTGAGTCATCTGACCCGCCTCGACTTTTTCCGCCAATATCTCTTTTTTAACTTCGAGTCTTTCTGCTCTCGCTTCCGGAGAAGTGAGATCGGATGCCGCAAAAGCGGTTATGGAAGTGGCGCCTACCAGCAGAACCATGGCTCCTAAAATAGTGAACTTTTTAAACTTAGTCATAATCAATACCCCCTTGTTCGATTTTGAATTAACAGGTTGTTCCCTGCTATGATGATAGAATAGATAAAAAATATGTCAGAAATATGTTTTTGGGAAAATAAATTCATGTTTTTCAGAATTTAAATGTCACAATTTTGCCACAGCTTTTCAGACGGGTTATGCTATAATGAACCATAAAATGTATTGAGGTGATCCTATGCCAACCATCCTAATCGCGGACGATAATAAACAAATAACATCCATACTGGAGGAATACGCTAAAAAAGAAGGATTTGATCCCAGGTCCGCATTCGATGGGCTTGAAGCCCTTGAGCTGTTCCGTGAAATTCAGCCGGACATCGTGCTGCTGGATGTTATGATGCCCAAAATGGACGGCTTTGAAGTTTGCCGTGAGATACGAAGGGATTCAAATGTTCCGGTGATCATGATCACTGCAAGAGGAGAAGACTTTGAGAAAATAATGGGACTGGATATCGGTGCGGATGATTATATCGTAAAGCCTTTTTCTCCTGCTGAAGTAATGGCTCGAGTCCGGGCAGTGATGAGAAGGCTTTCGAAGCCTGAGAGCCAGAAACAACAGTCTTTTAATTTTAGTAATTTAAAAATAGATCTTGACGATTATACTGTAACAGTCGATGGGCAAGAGGTATCATTGACCAAAAAGGAAATCGAACTCCTGTGGACCCTTGCGACCAACAGACATAAGGTGTTCTCAAGAGATAACCTTCTTAACAGCTTGTGGGGATATGACTACTTCGGCGACAGCCGGACCGTGGACTCCCATATTAAAAGGCTCCGGGCCAAGCTGGAGACGATCAAGCATGAGGATTGGGAGATCAGAACAATCTGGGGTGTAGGGTATAAATTTGAAGGAAAAAACAATGAAAAATAAAATAGCTTTCCGTTTGACACTTTATTTTTCCGTGGCTCTGGTGATATTTTCTGTCGTGATAGGCGGTGTTTTCATGATGCTGTTTAAAGCCCATACCATCGAACTGCAGAAGGAGGAGATGGAGAAGCGCGCCATTACTATCGCTGAAACAGTTTCGAATCTTCTGGACGATTGGGGTTATGGCACCGGTGCAGGCATGGGGATGATGAGCGGAGGGCATGCGGGCTATATGTCATACCTTCGATACATTGATGATATAGCGATGTCAGAGGTATGGATAGTTGACGAAAATCTGGAGCTACTCACCGGTAATCATATGGTGAGTGGATCTTTCAATTATGGAGATCTTCCGGAGGATGCCGAGAGTGTAGTCGAGGAGGTTTTCCTTGGCAATACTGCTTTCACAGAGGGCTTCAGCAAACTCATGGACGCCCCAACTTTGACCGTAGGAACGCCAATCGTACTGGATGGGGTTGTTGTTGGAGCTTTATTATTACATTCACCGGTTGAAGGTTTGAATGATGCCGTGAGGCAGGGCTTTGAAACTCTTGCCGTCAGTGTGCTGATCGCGTTGATTCTATCTGTTCTGCTTTCCATTCTTTTAGCGGTTTCCTTTGCGGGTCCGCTGAAAAAAATGAAAAACTCGACATTGCGGCTCGCCGAAGGCGACTATTCTGCTAAAACCGGTGTTTCCCAGGATGATGAAATCGGGGAGCTTGCTTCGGCCATCGACATCTTGAGTCATCGCCTCGAACTGGCCGGGAAGGAAAGCGAAAACCTGATGAAGCTCCGGAACGATTTCGTTGCGAATATTTCTCATGAATTGCGAACACCGGTCACGGTGATTCGGGGCTCGCTGGAGGCACTCTGCGATGGTGTAGTGGAGGATCCGGAGAAGATCAGGGATTACCACAAGCAAATGCTGAATGAAAGCATATCACTGCAGAGGCTTGTCAATGATTTGCTGGATCTGACCAGACTTCAGAATCTCGATTTCAAATTGGAATTCAAAGAGATCAACCTGTTTGATATCCTGGACGATGCGGTCCGAAGCGCACGGCATATGGCAACAATAAAGAATATTGATGTTCAATTCGAATTCGACGAGGACTCTAAAAATATTTCTATCCGTGGAGACTATGGACGCTTAAGGCAGATGATGATGATCATTCTGGACAATGCTGTTAAATTTTCTGAAGAAAACAGCGCCGTTAGGGTAATATTAAAAAATAAGGAGATATCGATCATTGACAATGGTCCTGGGATAGCGCAGGAAGATCTTCCATATATTTTCGACCGATTCTATAAGACTAAATCAGAAGAAAATATGACCGGTACCGGCCTGGGATTGTCAATTGCCAAACAGATAGCGGAAAGACATAATATCCGGATATCTGCCAGAAGCGATCGCAGTGAGACAGAATTCCGACTTGAATTTTAAAGGGATTCCTAGAAGTGTATAAGTATATCGAATTTATTATTTATAGTAACTTAATTAATGGATATTGAGAGAGGAGCAGGATCATGGTAAAGGTTATCGCAAAACTAACTGTAAAGCCGGGAACAAGCCAAATATTTTTAGAGTAGTTTGAA
>CALBZG010000093.1 GCA_937889655.1 uncultured Clostridia bacterium | reverse complement strand
GAAAGGCTTCTTTGGTACTGTCTCAAACCCTACGGAACGCGTCGATTTGATATGGGCCTCAAAGGATGAACTAAACGATAAATATTCGATCCCAACTGCATTTAAAGACTATTTAGATTATATCCGGAAGTTTTCCTCTGTATAAAATATTACAGTAATACAAATGGACTGGAATTTTTCATTTATCAAAGCATTCGTTTAATCACGAAGGTCATCGGGAGCGTTTAATGAGGAATTATTTTGAAGGTTGGTATTTTAAACAGCAGATCAAGGGAAACGGAATCGCTTTTATTCCAGCCCTCCATATAAACAATAACGACCGTTCGGCATCGCTTCAGGTTGTTTTGCCTGAAAAAAGCTTTCATCTTACTTATCCAAAAGAGGCAATACATATATTGAATCGCAAAGAACCGGCGATTCAATTGGGTGAGAATCATTTTTCCTCTAAAGGGATCCGGATAAACATTAACACAGATGAATTGGAGGCTGAAGGGAATCTGGAATTTGGACCTTTTCAAGAAATCCGATACGATGTGATGGGCCCTTTCAAGTTTATTCCATTCATGGAATGCAGGCACAGGGTGGTAAGCATGAAACATGATGTTGCTGGTTTACTTAAAGTCAATGGCTTATCCGTGGATTTTAGCAATGGAATAGGTTATATTGAAGGGGACCGTGGCCGTTCGTTTCCGAAACGATATTTATGGACACAGTGCAGTTTTACAGAAGGCTCCTTAATGCTGGCTGTTGCGGATATACCATTTTTAAATGGATATTTTACTGGAATTATTGGCATCATCAATTATCGGGATGCTGAATATCGTATAGCAACATATCTTGGGGCAAGAGCTGAATGTATCCAAAAAGAAAACATCCTCATTCATCAGGGGAATAAGACATTGGCGGTCCATTTGCTGGAAGAAAACGGCGAAATCCTGAAGGCGCCGATTTTGGGCGCGATGAATAGGATCATTCGCGAAAATTTAACCTGCAAGGTTCATTATCGTTTTAAAGAAGAGAACGAATACCTATTCGACTTTGAAAGTGACCTTGCCAGTTTTGAATACGAGTATTATTGATGAATATGAAAGGCGGTTATAGTTGTCAAGTGTTTATTTAGGATTGATCATAGGATTGATCATATTGGTCAAAGGCGCTGACGTCATGGTTGACGCAGCTTCAAAAATCGCACATATCTTGAATGTACCTTCCTATATTGTGGGATTGCTGATCGTCTCGCTCGGGACGAGCATGCCGGAAACGGCTATAAGCATCATATCCGGGATCGAAGGAAGAAATCTCATTACCCTTGGAAATGTTGTCGGTGCAAACACACTCAACATAGCGATCGTTTTGGGGCTGACAGCCCTTGTTTTCCCCTTGGATGTCGATTCTGAGGTTCCAAGAAGGCAATTGTCCTTATACATCATCATTGAACTTGCCGTTGTAATGATGCTCTATACGTCAAATACATTTTCAAGAGTGGAAGGCGCGATACTTACATCTGGAATGGTGGTTTTTATCTTTTATATTCTTCGAAAGACCAAAAGGCTATCAGAAAAAGAGAAACCTGAAACAAAATTAGAGGATGAAATCTTTGATTATATCGAAGGGCATGATATTCTTGCAGAATCCCTGGCTGATGTCCCGGAACACAAAACCCTGACTGATCGGCATGATAAAGGTACATCCATGTCAAGACAGACAGTTTTATTTGTGATCGGTCTTGCAGCACTGGTGATCGGAGCAAATCTTGCCCTGGATAACGCAGTGCTTATCGCACAAATTTTAGGTTGGAGCGAAGCCTTGATAGGCATCACAGTGGTTTCTTTCGGCACGTGCCTTCCTGAATTAGTGGCCTCTATGGTAGCTGCTTTCAAAAAGGAGGAGGGCATAGCTGTCGGGAATATTGTTGGAAGCTGCATATTCAACATATTATTTGTTCTTGGCATTAGCGGTGCGATAAGTCCGATTCAATTGGCAAGCAACGATATTTTTTTTGATCTATCTATAATGATCGGAGCATCTGTTATGCTTCTGATTCCGACTTATTTTTACGGTAGAATATCACGATTAACGGGGTTCCTATTTATTCTTTATTATTTTATTTATCTGGCGATAAAACTCAATCATTAAGGGTGTGTGTAATGAATTATAGAACAAATCTAAAAAACAACGATAAACTTTCTACTCTTGGTTTTGGATGTATGCGATTCCCGAAGGATGAAAGAGAGACGGAAAGACAAATAATCTACGCCATCGAAAATGGAGTGAACTACTTCGATACGGCATATATCTATCCGAACAGCGAAACGGTCTTGGGCAGGATCCTATCAAAAGGCTATCGGGATCGTGTTAAAATTGCAACGAAGATGCCTCCTTACTTGATTAAAAAATATACGGATTTTGATAGGATTTTCAATGCTCAATTAGAACGGTTGCAAACTGACCATATTGATTATTATTTGATGCATATGCTTGCGGATGTCCAGACTTGGAACAGACTTCTTAGCTTGGGGTTTTTAGAATGGGTCGAGGATAAGAAGAAAAGCAAGCAGATTATGAATCTTGGCTTTTCTTATCATGGAGGAAAAGAAATCTTTATCGAACTGGTCGATATTTTTGATTGGGATTTTTGCATGCTCCAATATAATTATTTAGATGAGAATAAGCAGGCCGGTAAAACAGGGTTGGAATACGCTTATGAAAAAAGACTTCCGATCATCGTAATGGAACCTCTGCGCGGCGGAAAGCTGGTGACGAATTTACCAAAAGAAGTATATACACTTTTCGATTCTTCTCATATTAAAAGATCTCCGGCTGAATGGGCTTTGCGTTGGGTATGGAATCATCCGGAAGTGATGGTCGTACTTTCAGGCATGAATTCTATGGAAATGATAGACGAGAATATCAGGATAGCGTCTGATGCTAAAGCAGGCGATCTTGATCAAAACGAATTGGAAATTTTCAATAAAGTCAAAAGAATATTGGATGAAAAGACAAAAGTTCCCTGCACCGGATGCAATTACTGTATGCCGTGTCCGTCAGGCGTTGATATACCAACTTGTTTTGCATGTTATAACGAAATCGAAATTGAAGGCAAATTCTCAGCATTGAAAAAATATATTATGCTGACAAGTCTTAAAACTGAAAAGAAGAATGCATCGCTATGCATAAAATGCAAAAAATGTGAAAGCCATTGTCCTCAAAAAATCATAATCAGCGAAGAAATGGCCAAAGTTGGAGATGCTTTGGAAGGAATTTACTTCAAACCTCTGATATCCATAATAAGAAGGTTTATGAAATTATAATATCGGTATAAATAAATTAAAGGGATCGATCGAAATCAAGGCGCCTCATTTGATAGAATATTCAGATATATATTGTGGTGAACTGTGCCTTAAGCTATAATAAATGAAAGAGTTCGTAAAAAGCCAACGTAAGAAGCATAATACAGGAGGGAAACGATGAATATTTTACTCTATGCGATTGAAATGGAACAAGAAGGCGAAAAATTTTATAGAGATCAAGCTGAAATAAATAAAAATAATCATTTACACAAAATATGCATCTCGCTGGCGGAAGATGAAAAAACTCATGCCGGGATTTTACAGAACAAGTTGAACTCCTTGAATTTCGAGCTTAAAGATACCGATTTAAACACTGATTATAAAAGCTTATTCAAAGAAGCGGAAGATATTAAAGTCGAAAGCAAGGAAATGCCCAGCCAATTAGATTTTTATAGAAAAGCATCCGAAATGGAAAAAAGGAGTATAGAGCTTTATAAAGATTTATTGTTGAAAACGCAAGATATGCAGGAAAAAGAAATATTCCAATTTCTAGTTAAACAGGAAGAACAGCATTATGAACTTCTGGACGGTTTAGCAGAAATGTTAAGAAAGTCGGAAGAATGGGTCGAGTTTGCGGAATTTGGCATGAGAGACGAATATTGATCAAACTCAATATATAACCTGATTACGCATTTCGGCAAACAATAACGATTGAATGGATAAAGGAGGCTCAATATGAAAAAATATCTCATTTCGATTTTACTCAGTTTGCTGATGATCGTTGGAATGCCAACGATGCAAGGACCGGTGTATGGAGCTGTCAGCAGTGGCAGTGAAACAGCTTTTGAAAATATCGATTATCAAAAGTCACCTGAAATCAGGGTGATCCTTGACGGGGAGCAGTTGGTTTTCGACGTAAAACCCCAAATCATCCAAGGGAGGACTTTGGTGCCAATGCGTGCCATTTTTGAAGCCTTCGGACTTACAGTGAATTGGGATGAAATCAATAATGTTGCAGAAGGGACGACCACAGGGACTTCCATTTCGTTTACCATCGGCAGCAATATCGCCATAGTCAATGGGGAAGAGAAGACTCTTGATGTCTCTGCAAAAATCATTGAAGAAAGAACGATGATACCACTTCGATTTCTTTCTGAAAACATGGGTTATCATGTTGTATGGGTGGGTAATTCCAACCTCATACTATTGAGCCGGGACGACATAATTGAATGGCGCTATGAAGGTTATGAAACAGTTGAACCATACAAGGAGTATGAAAGCAAATATATCAATGGCGAAAAAACGGCAATAACAAGATATAATGGGATCAATCACGAAGTCAAGTTTGTAACATTATTCAGCGCTGATGGGCGTCTGGTGCCGAATGTCCCTGAATTTAACATTCCCCACTACGGTACAGGCTGGTACTTGCAATCGCCGTACGCAGGTAAGACCTATTGGATCGATATCGACAAAGTGATCGGTACATATGGAAAAACCGAGTTTTACGAACCTGGCAGCTTCGCATCCATTGAAAGCAGTTTGCTCAAGGAAAGTGAATCTACAGGGAATTATATCAAGGTCAAAGTTGACGAGCACTTCTTCGATCTGGATGTATGGAACAAGATGGGTATTCATTCAAACTCCGTTCTTAGTGCAATTCTAGACAAAAAGTCACTGGATGGTACCGTCATAAACAACAGCGATACAATTTTTAAAGTCACAATTAATGATCAGTATAGCGGATTGATACTATTTGGAGATTTGCTGGAGCCTCTTTTAAATCCTGATAAAGGAGACATTTATACTATTTTGACAAAAGATCCAAAAGCAACCTTTAAATGGACAGACGAGACATGGCAAAGATTAAAAGGAGAAAATGCCTGGACCGGAATGACAAAAGACATGCTACTCGTTCAAAAACAAAGCACGGCAGATAAATCCACCAAGCTTACCACAAGATTTTCAGTTTTCGAATTATGGGTATATGAATATGAGTATGTAGATTCGGTATATCTATTTGATAATGGTGTATTAATCTCTATGTGGTAGTATAGCCTTACTTGAAAGAGGGGCAGGCAGATTTCTATAGAAATTGAAAGCCTGCCCATTTTAATTGGTAGTCTGGAACATATCGAATAAAAACGGGATGGTGACATGGATAAATCTATAAAAAAAGTATTGGTTGGGGTAACTGCGGGTATTTTTTTTCTGCTGGCTGTGATCATTATTAACCAGTTGTGTCAGATTTTTGTAATGACATCGGCCATCGACCCGGACTTTGGCAAGGCGGTTACCTTAGTAGTGGGACTCGCGTTCGCCATATTGTTTTTGCTGCCGATGGTTGGCTTCTTTAAATTGCAGAAGCCCCTGACCGTTCCGGATGAGACAGATCAAACTGCTTATAATGCCTATTTGACTATGCTTAAAAAACGTTATGTCAAAAATAAGTATCTTATAAAAGCAGGCTATAATTTTGATGACAGCAAACCGCTTAAGGAACAAGTCCAGGGAGCAATCGATGTATTGGATCGGGAGACACTTGATGTCATGAACGAAGCTTCCTCGACTGTTTTTATTACCACAGCAGTTTCCCAAAACGGGGCTTTGGACAGCCTTTTTGTCATGTACAGCATTTCGAAGCTCATATGGAAAGTAAGCCATATCTACAATCAAAGACCAAATATTAAGGAAATTTTCTATATATATGCCAATGTCGCCGTAACTGTTCTAATGGCAAGAGAAATTGAGGATTTGGATTTTCTCGATGATGAAATCGAGCCGGTTATAGATTCTTTGATAGGAGGAACATTAAGCGCCTTTGTTCCCGGGGCGACGGCGGTGGTGAACATTGTGATCAGTTCTCTGTTGCAGGGAACTGCAAATGCGTTTCTGACTCTTAGAGTAGGAGCCATTGCGAGACGATACTCTTCATCGCTTCAAAAAACGGAAAAGAGATTGATCAAAAGATCTGCTACATTAGAAGCCGTTGTTCTATTGCGCAAAGTCGTACAACAAAATTCTGCTTCAATAGTGAAAGCCTTCGCATCTGCTTCTAAAAAAGCTACGATCGATCGAACAATAGATAAAATTAAAACCGGTGCAACTAAAACAGGAGATATTATAAAAGACATTTTTAGCAGCAAGAAAGAATAATGAAGGTTTATGAATCAATGGAGAACATACCAATGTATAATAAAATATACTTAACAGGCAGTACGTGCCGGATCTTCCGGAGAGCCGTTTGCTTGACAGTCATCCTCTTGCTACTAGCGGTCTTGTGGGTGTTGCCGGCATATGCAGGACCTCAGGAACCCGCCGGCTCCGACATTCATCTTTTCATCGATGGCCGAGAGATCGAACCATCAGTCTCTCCGATGATCGTGAAAGACAGGACGATCGTTCCGGTTCGATTTATTGCTGAAGAGCTGGGAGCAGATGTCATATGGGACGGTGAATCCCGTACTGTTTTGATCAAAAAAAATGATCGGGAGATACGTCTTAGAATAGATAGCTACCTTATCGAACATTCCATCAATGGATACCCGAACTACTATCTGAGCGATGTTGCACCACAGATCTATTTTGATCGCACTTTCGTGCCGCTGCGGCTGATCAGTAATGCATTAGGCGTGGGCATAGGCTGGGATGAACAGAGCCGGAGTGTTGCAATAAATTCCAAAGTACACACTGAGTTGACGTCGTTTTTTGATATGAAAATCAGATCATTGCAAAACGGAAGCACAATAACCGGGAAAACCATATTGAGATCAGATGCGCCTGCCGATATTCCCCCAAACGCAGCCAGGATAGACTATATTTTACTGGATCCCGCAAACGGAAATGCTTTTGTAGTAGCAAGAGGCACTGATTTTGAAGCCTCATACGAATGGATGCCTTCGATGCGGGACCAGGGTCCAAAAGTCTTGATCTGCGCTTTGTATGATCATAACGGTATTTTTATTTGTGGTGATGCCATATCGGTCAACATGAACATAATACCCGAGGTCTATTCATCTGGCTTTAACCAAAACCAAATAATTGAGGATAGTATAGATATCAGCGCAAATCTTAATTTTTCAGCGGCTTATGTAAAATATCAATTTACGAATATTGCTAACGGCAAAAGCATGTTAACAACAGAGCAGGATCCGAAGGGTGCTTATCGATGGGCCCCTGCTGTTGAGTATAACGGAGCTGTGGCTGTCAAAATAATCGCCTATGACGAGAAGGATAGCGCGTATGAGTCGTCAATAATCAACGTTAATGTTCAAGTACCTCATAAAATTGAACTTAAAGGCGTGACGGAAAACCAGAGAATAGAAAGCCCGGTCACTTTGATAGCAACTAGAAATTTCGATGTTCTGGAAACGGAGTATATATTAAGAGATTTGAGATCGGAAGAGCACACGTCTGAACTCCAGTCACGAGTGGATATCTC
>CALBZG010000092.1 GCA_937889655.1 uncultured Clostridia bacterium | reverse complement strand
TATCAAAGCTCCGAAGAAAAAAGAAACCGGTGGAAAGAGACTTTCGGAATACGAAGTCGTCAGGATGCTTGATTCGGTGGTCGATGGTAAATTGTTGTCGGAAAAAGAAAAGCAGTATTGGGCGAAAACTAAGTATCGGGATTATGCCATATTGATTTTATTCATCACCTACGGATTAAGGGTGCAGGAATTGATGAGGCTTAACCTATCTGATTTCAACTTCAATAACAAAGAATTTGTTGTATACCGGAGAAAAGGCGATGAAACGGTTTTCCCTTTAAGTGAAGAGGCGTTACTGGCATTGGAAAACTACCTGGCGAACGAGAGGCAGGTACGGGAAGAAACGCCGGATCATGACAAAGATGCGTTATTTCTTTCACTTAAGGGATTCAGGCTTTCAGAACGGCAAATAAGGGAAGTTTCAAAAAAATATACTTCCATGGGTATGAATTCCGATAGAAAGGAAGGATACAGCCCACAGAAACTTCGCGCCACAGTGGCTTCGACGCTGATCGAAAAAGGTAATTCTATCAATGATGTCCAGGAGCTTTTGCATCACGAAAGCATTTCTGCCACAAAAGCCTATGGCAGCCGCAGGAATACCCTCAATAAAGACATGTTCAAAGATCTTCGATGGAACGACAACAGGTAGTATATAAAATAGAAAAACAACGAATAACTGTAATATCACATCCCGCCGCTAATTGCCCGCGGGTTTTTTTATTGAACAGGAATGCATCAGCATTGCTGCGAGGGACAATATAAATTGATTTTGCCTTCGTTTTAATTTAAAATGAACACAGGTTTCAGACACGCGAAAGGAGAGCCTAGAATGGCGCAATTATATTATAGATATTCGACGATGAACGCCGGTAAATCGATTGAACTGATCAAGGTCGCTTACAATTATGAGGAACGGGGCAAAAAAGTGCTGACTTTAATGCCGGGTATTGACAATCGATATGGCGTCGGCTTAATAACCTCAAGGATCGGCATACAAAGAGAAGCGATAGTGGTCAACGATGAAACTGATATTCTGGATCTCTACATAAAGGAAAATACCAAATCAAAAATAGATTGCGTACTGGTGGATGAGTGTCAATTTTTAAGAAAGCATCATGTTCAGGAACTTGTAGAAATTGTAGACAGCTTTGACGTCCCGGTCCTTGCCTATGGTCTCAAAAACGATTTTAGAAACGAACTTTTTGAGGGGTCTTATTATATGCTGGTTTATGCCGATAAAATCGAAGAAATCAAAACGATTTGTTGGTGCGGACGAAAAGCGACGATGGTGGCGCGAGTGGTTGGCGGCAAGTTTGTGAAACAGGGGCAGCAGATCGTTGTAGGGGGCAACGAAATGTATGTATCCCTTTGCAGAAAGCATTATAATGACGGACGTCTGGGTCCGGAAAAATAGATGCCATTCCTTTGCGGAGCATAAGGAGAAATCGATGAAACACCTTATTTTAGCAATCAATCCCGGCTCGACATCTACTAAATTTGCTGTTTATGATAATGAAAGCATGTTGTTTAGCGAATCCATCGAGCACTCGAATGAAGAGCTTTCGGCCTGCAGCAGCCTGAAAGAGCAGTTCAATATGAGGCTGTCAAGGATAATGGATGCGCTGAATAAAAGAAGCTTTGATCCTTCAGGGCTTTCCTGTGTTGTTGGAAGAGGAGGACAACTGCCTCCCGTCAAGGCCGGGGGATATTATGTAAATGACGCTATGAAAAGACGGATCATCGTCGGCCCGATCATCAATCATGCTTCAAATCTGGGCGCGCTGTTGGCTGCAGCCATAGCAAAACCTTATGGAATTCCAGCTATGATATATGATGCGGTTTCGTCGGACGAAATGCGTCCTGTAGCAAAAATTACCGGAATCCCTGAAATCGTAAGACAAAGTTTCTGCCATGTTTTAAATACGAAGGCTATGGCCAGGAAGGCGGCAGCTGCTGCAGGCAGAAAGTACGAGGATATGAATTATATCATTGCCCATATTGGCGGAGGCGTATCCGTAAGCGCCCATAACCATGGAAAGATAGTGGATGTCATAACTGACGACGCCGGTCCGTTTTCTCCTGAACGTTCGGGCAGCGTCCCTTTGCTTTATATCGTTGATATGTGCTTCAGCGGCAATTACAGTAAAAAAGAACTATTGAAAGAATTAAGAGGGCAAGGTGGTCTGAAGGCATATTTCGGAACGCACGATTGTAGGGATATCGAAAAAATGATCGCTTCAGGAGATGAAAAGGCAAAAAATGTTTACACAGCCCAAGCATACCAAATCGCCAAAGGGATCGGTGAACTTTCACCTACCATCGAAGGGAAAATCGACAACATAATCCTGACTGGTGGTGTGGCCAATTCTGAAATGCTGACCGGAATGATCAAAAAATACGTGGAATTTCTGGCCCCGGTGCTGGTAATGCCTGGTGAAAATGAACTCGAAGCTCTTGCGCTGGGCGCTCTTCGAGTCATGAGAGGCGAAGAGGTCTGCAACGAATATATAGAACCATTCGTAGGCGAAGCAGAGTTGTTCGTATGAGCCCGATGAGCGTATTCGATGGGGATCCTTGAATAATTTAGAAGGACAGGCCTTTTCGCAGTCTATTTTGGATTTCGTTAAGGATCGTCCGTTTTTTATAGCTCCAGGATGGCGAAACCAGAAGTGCCCGGGGGACATCTCCCGTCAGTCTGTGGATAGTGATTTCTGGTGGTATCCGATGGATCAGGCTGACGACCAGCTCCACATATTCTTCGATCGAATTAAAAGAGCTGTAATTCGGCAAGATACTTTCTAAACGTGAGCCTTTAATGACATTCAGCATGTGAAGCTTGAGCCCGAAGGGTTTATACGCGCATACATAATCAAGGGAATCCAACATCATCTGCCTGGATTCTCCTGGAAGACCCAGAATAAGATGTACTACGGTCCTTATATTCAGGCTGTGCAACTTTCGAATGGCTCTGTCGAAATCCTCCAGGGGATAGCACCGGTTGATCAGAGCTGCGGTTTCTTCGTGGATGGTCTGCAGACCCAGCTCCACCCAAAGAAATGTTTTTTTGTTAAGCTCGTTCAACAGATCATAGACTTCCTCCGGAAGACAATCCGGACGGGTCGCGATGGCCAAACCAACCACACCGGGAAATTGCAGCGCTTCTTCAAACTTCGCTTTCAGAACTTCAACGGGCGCATAGGTGTTGGTATGAGATTGAAAGTAAGCTATGTATTTGCTATTAGGCCATTTGCGGGACAAAAGCTCGATCTGCCGATCGATATCGCTGATCGTTGATGCCAATTCTCCAGAACCCTCAGGACTGCAAAAAATACATCCGCCAAGACCCTTGGAACCATCCCTATTGGGACATGTAAAACCGCCGTTGATAGACAATTTGACAACGCGACAGCCAAAGAGGTCTTTCAGGTAGGCGCCTATGGAATTATAATATTTTTCATTCATTTAAGTCCCTTATCATGGCTATTGAGAATCCGAATATTTGCAAAATATATGTTTCATGATATAATACTTTTTTATGAAAGTGAACAGATTTTTGATCGAGGTAGACGGCAATGTTAAAACGTAAAGGATTAACGCCCTGGGGCGAGTGTATAGCGGATATCGAATCGGTGAATCCGGGGTATCTGTCTGCAGGAGACTTTACCGAAATAAGAACGGAAAAGCCTTCTTTACTACTTCATAGTTGCTGTGGGCCTTGCAGTTCGTCGGTTTTAGAAAGACTCGCCGATAAATACCATATAACGGTGTACTTTTACAACCCAAATATAACCGATAAAAACGAATACAAAAAGCGGCTTGAAACTCAAATCAATCTTATTGAAAAATTCAACTCCGCAGGAAAGACTATGGAATCCGAAAAAGGCATCCTGAGCTTTGACAAGGTTGAGTTTCTGGAAGGTGAGTATAATCCGGAAAGCTTTTTTAAAGCGGCCAAAACCTTGGAAAGAGAACCGGAAGGCGGCCAGCGGTGTGTAGAATGCTTCAAGCTAAGGCTGGAAAAGACGGCTCAGACAGCATCCTTGGGCGGATATCAAATTTTTGCCACAACATTGACAGTCAGCCCGCATAAAAACTACCATATTATTACTGATATTGGTTTGCACCTGGCCAGCGAATATAAAATCGAATATCTGGCAATGGATTTTAAAAAACAAGACGGCTTCAGGCGCAGTATAGAACTTTCCAAGCAGTACAACCTGTATCGGCAGAATTATTGCGGCTGCATATATTCCAAAGAACCCATGGAGGAAAAGAAATGAACAGACTGATGATCCCAAAAGGATACAAATCCCAAATCGACCCAATGGAAACACAGCGGGCCATTAAAAAAATCAAAGATTTTTTTCAGCAGGAACTGGCATATGGTTTGAATTTAAGGCGGGTTTCAGCCCCGCTGTTTGTCATACCCGAAAGCGGGCTCAACGACAACCTTAACGGCACAGAACGCACCGTGGAATTTTCTTTGAAGGATATGGATGAGAAAAAAGTTGAAATCGTTCAATCGCTTGCCAAATGGAAAAGGATGGCCCTCGGGAAATACGGGATCCAAGCCGGCCATGGCATCTATACGGACATGAATGCCATCCGACGGGATGAGGATCTTGATAATTTGCATTCGATTTATGTAGATCAGTGGGATTGGGAAAAAGTGATCCATAAAGAGGATAGAACAGAAGAGTATCTCAAATCCACTGTCACATTAATATACCATGCCCTTAAGAATCTGGGAGACTACGTCAACAGACTTTATAGAGATATCAAGACAGAGCTGCCGAACGAGATATTTTTCATCACGTCCCAGGAACTTGAAGACATGTATCCGGACCTCACTCCAAAAGAGAGGGAAAATGCCATATGCGAGAAACATAGAGCAGTTTTTGTAATGAAGATAGGGGATGTTTTAAAATCCGGACAAAAGCATGATGGCAGAGCACCGGATTATGATGATTGGGAGCTCAACGGCGATATATTGTTATGGAACGAAATCCTTGAAATCGCCTTCGAAATATCTTCTATGGGCATTCGTGTGGATGAGGAAGCGATGGCAAGGCAGCTTAAACTCGCGGGAACTGAGGACAGAGCGGATCTTGATTTTCATAAAGCAATTCTTGACGGCAAATTGCCTTACAGCATTGGTGGAGGGATCGGGCAAAGCAGACTATGCATGTATTTCTTGAGGAAAGCCCATATTGGAGAGGTACAGGTTTCCGTATGGCCTGAAAGCATGGTTCAGAAGTGCCAGGAAAACAACATTTTTCTGCTTTAGGCGGTGCAGAGATACAACCGGCCCGTCAGAATGAGGTAATAGATGAAATACGCAGACGTCATTATAGACAATAGTAGCGATAATACCGATAATTTCTATACTTACGGCTGCAATGACGATTTTATTTACCCGGGACAGCGGGTCACGGTGCCTTTTGCAAAAGGCAACAGGGAAGTTTCAGCATATGTTTTCAGGGTATATGATAAATTGGAGACAGAACTGAGATCGCTGAAATATATTCTGCATATCGATGAAGGATTCCGGCTTACCCAGGAACTCCTGGATACTTGCTCCTGGATGAAAAAGCGATATCTCTGCAGGTATATCGATGCGATCAAATGCGCTGTGCCTGCGGGCAGTCCGGCGAAAAGAAGAAAAACAGACCCGGCTTTTGGAAATGATGAGGGAGAAGCTCAGGATATCAATGAACTGACCCCGGAGCAGGCCAATGCGTTAAAATCAATATTACCGGCTGTCAAAGCAAAACGTCATGAAGCATTCCTCATACATGGAGTTACCAGCAGTGGAAAAACCGAAATATATATGAGGCTCATATCAGAATGCATTTCGCGGGGTGAAGCAGCCATCGTCATGGTTCCGGAAATCGCATTGACTAAACAACTGGTCGAAAGATTTATCGGTAGATTTGGTGCTGAAAACGTGGCTGTTCTTCACAGCAAACTTACATCCGGACAGCGTTATGATGAGTGGACGCGTATCAGAAACGGCCGGGCGAAAATCGCGATTGGAGCAAGATCAGCAGTATTTGCTCCGTTTGAGGCCATCGGTGCTATCATTCTGGATGAAGAGCATGAGGCAACTTACAAATCCGATATGACACCCAAATATGAAACGGCAGAAGTCGCATTAAAGAGAGCGATAGCGCATAATGCGGTTTTTGTACTGGGCAGCGCAACTCCTTCGGTGGTTTCAATGAGCAGAGCCCATCAGGGGATATATCAGCTGATCGAGCTTAAAGAGAGATATAATAAGGTCCAAATGCCTGAAATCAGCGTTGTTGATATGAGGCAGGAATTAAAGGCCGGAAACAAAACGATTTTTTCTGCGGATCTTTACAGAAACATGGAAAACTGCCTCAGGCAAGGTAAACAGGTCATTTTGTTTTTGAACAGAAGGGGCTACTCCAATTTCGTATCATGCAGGGAATGCGGATATATCATGAGATGTCCAAACTGTGGCATATCATTGACCTATCATAAATCGCCCGATAAGGCCGTTTGCCATTATTGCGGATACAATGAATACGTGCCAAGGTTATGCCCCAGCTGCGGAAGCAGGTACTTGAAGCATTTCGGGACCGGCACCGAAAAGGTCGAAGAAGCGGCAAGACAGCATTTCAGCGAGTTCCCTGCGGCAAGGATGGATCTGGATACAATCAAACGACGCGGCAGCATCGATCGTATTCTTGACGATTTCAAGAATGGAAGAACCAGGATACTTATTGGTACGCAGTTGGTTGCAAAAGGTTTGGATTTTGTGAATGTTGGTGTTGTCGGTATCATATCGGCGGATGTTTCCCTCAACATACCGGATTTTCGCTCAGCTGAAAGGACCTTCCAGCTGATAACGCAAGCAGCGGGAAGAGCGGGCAGGGGAAACGAAAGGGGTCGTGTCATCGTACAATCGTATACACCGGACCATTATGCCATCAGAAATGCTGTGGAAATGGATTATCATAATTTTTTCACACAGGAAATTGCATTGAGAAAAACGCTGGGCTATCCTCCTTTCAGCGATTTAATACAGTTGATTTTCACTTCGGGAGATGAAGCAGCGGCAAAAACCCAAGCGGAAAAATGGGAGAAAACCCTCCGTTTAGAGTTGATCGGGCATTTTGGCGAAGGCGAAGGACATAATGTTTTCGATGCACAACCGGGTATCATCCGAAGATCCGGAGGGGATTACAGATACCATATCATCATACGATGCCCAAATGGAAAAAGAAAAGCATACAGCGCAGTCATCGAGCGGCTGAGGGCAGCCGACTCAAAAAATCGAAAGAGAGAATACAACATATCCATCGATATTAATCCATATAGTTTTATTTAAAGGAGAATCACGAATGGCACTAAGAAAAATTGTAACTGAAGGAGACCCGATTCTGAGAAAAAGAGCCAGGGCTGTCGAGGCAGTGGATGATAAGATCAGGATGATACTGGACGATATGCTTGAAACCATGAGGGAAGCGGATGGTTGCGGCATCGCGGCACCGCAAGTGGGGATCCTGAAGCGTTTATTCATTGTCGAGGTTCCGGAAGAAAGCGATTTGGAAAGCCCGGACAAAAAAGAGCATCATAAAGCAAAAGAGCCTGATATGATACTGTTGAAATTGGCAAATCCGGAGATATTGGAAATGTCAGGAACACAAACGGGGGAAGAGGGATGCTTAAGCGTCCCGGGTCTGGTGGGAAGCGTAGTACGACCGGAATACATCAAGCTTAAGGCGTTGGATTATTTCGGGAATCCTGTGGAGATCGAGGCAAAAGGCTTTCAAGCCACAGCGATATGTCATGAATTCGACCATTTGGAAGGCGTATTGTTCACAGACAAAGCAACAGGTATCCACGAGGCTGGAAAAGAAGGGGAAGAGTCAGCGAGCGATAAGTAAGAGGGGGGCATGTCATGAAGATCGTATTTATGGGCACACCGGAATTTGCGGTTCCCACACTCGATGCAATAGTGAAGGCAGGCCATGAAGTAGCTCTTGTGGTCACGCAGCCCGACAAGGCTAAGGATAGAGGGAAAAAACTTCAGTTCACACCGGTCAAAGAAAAAGCCGTCGAGCTGGGCATTCCCGTGGTTCAACCTGAAAAAGTAAAAAATAATGACAGGTTGATCCAGCGATTGGAAGAAATTGATCCGGATCTTATTGTGGTAGTTGCGTACGGGAAGATCTTGCCAAGGGAGATCCTCGATTTGCCGAAATACGGTTGCATCAATGTTCACGCATCGATACTCCCCAGACATCGGGGGCCTGCACCGATACAGCACGCAATCCTGGCGGGGGACGATTACAGCGGCGTTACCATTATGAAGATGGAAGAGGGACTTGATTCCGGAGACATGATCGCCACTGTGAAAACACTGATCGGCGATTGGACAGCAGACCAGCTTCATGATGAATTGATGATAAAAGGCGCGAAGCTGCTTGTCGAGATACTTCCTAACATTGAAGCCGGAACCGCAGTTTTTGCAAAACAGGATCATGAACTGGCCACATACGCACCCATGATTTTTAAAGAAATGGGTCGCATTGATTTCTCAAAGAGCGCGGAAGAGATAGAAAGATTCATACGAGCGATGAATTCGTGGCCGGGGGCCTACTGCAATTACAAGGATACACTACTGAAAATATGGGATTCACTCCCGCTTTCGGAAAAATCGGTGGAACCTGCCGGAAAAATCATCGATGTGACAGATGACGGAATAAAAATTTCCTGCGGAGAAGGCGTTATATTAGCCACAGTGATCCAGACCCCTGGAAAGAAGGGGATGAGCGTATCTGAGTTTTTGAGGGGCAATAAGATTGAAAAGGGTGTTATTTTAGTGTAAAATAATATATCTGTTAATCGTAGACTTTTAAGAATAAAGGAGAGTTCAAATGTACTATTTCGATCCGACTATGTTGCTTTTGATCCCTGCCATAATTTTTACATTTTATGCGCAGCTAAAAGTATCTAATGCATATGGCACCTATCTTAGAGTAAGAAACAAAAAAGGCGTCACCGGAGCGGAAGCTGCAAGAAGAATTCTTGACGCGAATGGCTATGGGCATATTCCTGTTGAAATCACTCCGGGAAAGCTCTCTGACCATTACGATCCGAAACATGATGTATTGAGGCTCTCGCCGGATGTTAGCAATCAGGCGTCTATTGCCTCTGTCGCAATAGCTGCCCATGAAGCAGGACATGCTATTCAGGACCAGAAGGAATACGGACCGCTGAAATTAAGAAACGGCATAGCTCCAGCCATAGGCATCGTATCAAACCTGGCGTGGCCGCTTCTGATCATTGGGATCGCTCTCAATGCAGCTGGCAATTATACGACCGGCGAACTGCTTTTTAATCTGGGCATATTATTTTTCCTTGGTGTGGTCATATTTCATCTGGTTACTTTGCCTGTTGAAATAAATGCATCCAACCGGGCATTGACGCAGCTTGTAGATCTGGGAATCATCTATGCCGAGGAACAGGTCGGAGCAAAAAAAGTATTATCGGCGGCAGCATTGACATATCTGGCGGCTTTAGCCATGGCGATCGCAAATCTTATCAGAATCTTAGCTTTAAGGGAAAGGGATTAATATGGACAGGAACAGGAAAACAGCATATTATACGCTGCTGGACATTGAAACGAAAAATTCATATTCCAATTTGGCCTTGAATCACCAGATTATATTGGGCAAACCGGACTCGCCGGCGTTTGTCAGGGAGTTGGTATATGGCGTTTTGAAGAACAAGATTTTTCTGGATTATATCATTGACCATTTTGTCCCTTCGGGAGCCGAGAAATTAAAGTTGCCGGACCTGGTCATTTTAAGAATGGGCATTTACCAGCTGGGCTATATGGGGTCAGTTCCAGAGTATGCAGCCGTTAATGAAAGCGTCGTTCTGGCGAAGCGATTCTGCAAAGGAAGGGACGCATTTATCAACGGAGTTCTCCGGGCATACAGCAGGGATAAGTACAAGGTTGTATTGCCTGACAGAGAAGAAGATGAAGTCAGGTATCTATCAGTTAAATACTCCTATGAGCCTTGGATCATTGAGTTATGGATGGAACAGTTTGAAAGGGACTTTCTTGAGGAACTCCTGAAAGCAGGCAACGAAACGCCGGATCTCGTGATTCGTTTGAACTGGCTTAAAATACTTAAAAAAGATTTAATTGCCCAACTGGAAGATAAGGGTTACGAAGTCAAAGAAGGCAGACTGTGCCCAAACGCCTTGTATGTCAAGGGCTCTGGGCTTGTTGACAGCAAACTTTATAAAATGGGCATGTTTTCAATACAGGATGAAAGTTCGCAACTGGCCACTGTCATGCTCGACCCACAGCATGGCGAATTCATCATGGATGTTTGTGCGGCACCCGGAGGAAAAAGCCTGGCCATCGCTGAGCGCATGAACAACACCGGAACCGTTCTTGCGTCGGATGTATATACAAGAAAGGTTGGCCTGATCGATAAGGAAGCCCAGCGTCTTGGAATAAGAAATATTAAGACGAGGACCTGGGATGCAACGAAAATCGATTCGGCACTTGTCGGCAAGGCCGATCGTGTAATCGTCGACGCTCCTTGCTCAGGACTTGGTGTGGTGAGGCGAAAACCAGAAATAAAATATAAAAAGAGAACCATCGAATTCGACACGCTTCCAAGAAAACAGGGAGAAATATTATATGCATCATCCCGTTATGTAAAACCGGGTGGAGTGCTCATGTATTGCACATGTACCATCAACCCTGCGGAGAACCAGAAAGTCGTTTTTGATTTTCTCAAGAGAAACAAAGATTTTCAAAAGGAAGAAATGGTCCAGCTGCTCCCTAATACCGACGGTACAGATGGCTTCTTCATTTGTAAAATGAAAAAAACCACGAGCATCGTAAGTGATGAAGAGTATTAAAGAACTGAAAAAACAATCGGCATTTCAGAAAGGCGGACTATGATTCAGGTTGGATTTAAAAGCGATAAAGGCATAAGACGTGTTAATAATGAAGATGCTTGTTTCATTATGCCAAAGGAAAAAGTGTTTATAATAGCCGATGGAGTTGGCGGCGGTGCGGCGGGAGAAATAGCTTCGCGTACCGCTGTTTCTATGATAGCGGAATATGTGCAGCAGGACCCTCCTGTCGGCGTTACCGACGTATCCACGCTCAAAGCCCACTTTATGCCCTGTATTGATCAGGTAAATGGAAGGATATTTGAACTTGCGGAAAAATACATTGAGAATGCCGGGATGGCAACAACGGCGGTTATTTGTTGCATAAACGGGAAAAAAGCCTATTTCGTAAACATTGGAGACAGCAGAGCCTATATTTTCCGACAGGGAAAACTTAAGCAGATAACGGAAGACCACACATATGTCAATGATTTAGTAAAAACGGGCGTCATTTCAGAAAAAGATGCAGCCACCCACGCCAAGAAAAATATGATCACAAAAGCGCTGGGTGCCGACAATACCTGTGAACCCGACTTTTTTCAGGCCGGTGTTGAACTGGGAGATGTAGTGCTTTTATGTACCGATGGCCTTTACGGAGAAGTCGACGAGAATACGATTGCTGATTTGATCTCTCAGGGCAGGACGATGACAGAGACTTGCGCCCAACTGGTCAATAAAGCAAACCAGCATGGCGGGCGCGACAACATAACCGTAATATGCGTAAAAATTTAAGGGGGACATTGATAGATGAGTAGTAGAATTCTCGCCGGAAGATACGAATTGCTGGAAAGAATCGGCGATGGCGGCATGGCAGTGGTTTATAAGGCAAGATGCCGTTTGCTGAACCGGTTTGTTGCAATAAAAATTCTAAAGCCTGAGTTCACAAAAGACTTGAAGTTCATTGAAAACTTTAAACGTGAATCCCAGAATGCAGCCAGCCTCGCCCATCCCAATATAGTCAATACTTTTGACGTTGGTCGCGAAGGCAATATCCATTATATTGTTATGGAGCTTGTTGAGGGCCGGACCCTGAGTGATATCATCCGGGACAACGGACCTATGGAATGGCATAGAGCAGTTGAAATAACAAAGCAGATGGCTTCCGCGCTCAGCCTGGCGCATAAGAACCATATCATTCATAGAGATGTTAAACCTCAGAATATTCTTGTCACCTCTGAGGGAGTGCCTAAACTCGTTGATTTCGGCATTGCGAAAGCGGTGAATGCTACTACTTTGGTTGGGAATACAGGAACCATTATGGGCTCCGTCCACTATTTTTCACCTGAGCAGGCAAGGGGTGGATATGTTGATGAAAAGTCGGATATCTATTCTTTGGGCGTAGTACTTTATGAGCTTCTTACCGGGAAAGTGCCGTTTGATGGTGAAAATCCTGTTTCTGTAGCGCTGATGCATATAAACGACGACATTGTGCCTCCATCAAAAGTCGTCTCCGGCATACCTCCTCAGTTGGAGCAGGTGGTCATGAAGGCTACAAAAAAATATCAGACGGAAAGATATTCTTCAGCTGATGAGATGTACGAAGCTCTCGAAAATGTAGAGCATATACATAGCATTCTTGGTAAATCCATATACACCGGTACTTCGACGACCGGTGCAGTTGGGATGGGTTCATTCGGTGGAGAAAGCAGTTTTTCGTCGGATGGCGCCGGGAATAATGGCGGAGGCGGAAGCAGCGCTTCTGGGGGGACATCTGATAAAAACCCGAAAAACATAAAAGGCCCCGTTAAAAAAGTCGGTGGAGCCAAGGGATTCCAACTGAATAAATATAGAGCGATGGCTATTATACTGGCTGTGATCCTTGCGATCCCGGCTAGCATCGGGATATATAGTTTGATTAAAAATGGCGGTATCGGTAGCGGCAACGAGTTCCCTTTGCCGGATTATTCCGGCATGCTTCTCGAAGAAGCCTTAGAGGATGCAGAAGCATCGGGTCTCAAAATGGTAACCGGCGATATCGTATATAGCGACACCTTTGAAGAAGGTGAAATCGTATCACAAACGCCTTCTGCGGACACCAGGGTCCTGAAAGGACAAATAGTAACCGTCAACGTTTCCAGGGGTTCGAGAGAAGGAACAGTTCCGAACATCGTCAGCAAGACTTACCAGGATGCAGTATTCTTTCTGAATAAATATGGTTATAAGGTGGGGTCTGTTACATATGAGAATGCAAATCAACCGGAAGGCATTGTCTTGAGTCAGGATCCTTCCGGAGGCGATGAAGCGGTTCCCGGCTCTTTTGTTAATTTTGTAGTCAGTTCTGGCATTGATCCAACGGAAGCCATAGTACCGTTGCTCATCGGCATGACTGAAACCGAAGCAAAGACTGTTTTGACCTCTATTAATCTTAAATTGGGAAAGGTTACACTTCAGGAGAACTCGGAATATCCCGAGGGCGAAATATTTTGGCAGGAGCAAGGCGCAGATGAGACGGTGCCTGCAGGTACAGCCATTAACGTTAAAGTAAGCGGAAAGCCTTCGAATTCTGATGATTCCTACTCTATCCCGCTTTATGTAGACTTTGCTGCGGCGCAGAATGAAGTATTTAATTTAACAGTTGTAGTATCTGATGAAAGTGGAACTCATAACATTCTCAGCAATGCTCAGCGAATGAAGGCCGATGGCGGAGGTACGGTGACATTGTCCGGCCAGGGGAAGGGCACCGTGACTGTGATTTTCGACACCACCGAGGTGGCGAGATACACCGTGGATTTCAGCACCGGACAGCTGTATTAAGAGTAACGGCATGAAAGGCATCATAATCAAAGGTATCGGAGGTTTCTACTATGTCAAAACACCTCCGGAGGGCACAGTTCATCAATGCAAAGCCCGGGGAGTTTTTAAAAAGCAAGGCATAACGCCGATGGTGGGCGACGATGTTGAAATAGAACTTTCCGAGAATTCCGATGCTGTAATAACGGAAATATTTCCGAGACGAAATCATTTCATCAGACCGCCCATCTCCAATGTGGATTGTTTCTGTGTCATTTTTTCATTTAAAGATCCGGAACCAAACCGTGCCGTGATGGATAAATTCCTGGTTATGGCGGAAGCAAGCAATACCGACGTGGTGCTTTGCATGAACAAGGTTGATCTGGCCAAAGCGGAAGAAATACAAAATATTCAAAACGTTTATGGGATCATATATCCTATCGTGTATATTTGCGGCCGTACCGGTGAGGGAATCGATATTTTGAAGGATCTGATCAAAGGCAGCAAAGCAGCATTAGCCGGCCCCAGCGGTGTTGGCAAATCGACGATTCTGAATCTTCTTCTACCGGAAGCTGGAGCAGAAATAGGGGAAATCAGTAAAAAGACTTCCCGCGGAAAGCATACGACACGACATGTTGAAATATTTGATGCAGGAGACCGTACATTCATTTTTGATACTCCGGGATTCACATCATTTGATGTTTTGGACGCGGAACCGGAGGACTTGCAGCATCTATATCCGGAAATGGCAAACTTAATTGGAAAATGCCGCTTTGATGATTGTACGCACATGGAAGAACCGGGCTGCTCAGTCCGTGAGGCGGTCGAAAGAGGGGCCATTAGCGAAAGCAGATATGCTTCTTACCGGGAGCAAATGGAAGAACTTAAGCTAAGACTGAAAAATAAATACTAAATTTAATGAGGAGAAAAGATGACAAAATTGGCACCATCGATCCTGTCGGCAGATTTTTCAAAACTTGGCGAGGATGTGAACATAATAGAAAAAGCAGGGGCTCACTTGATCCATGTCGATGTGATGGATGGGCATTTTGTTCCTAATATCAGTTATGGCGCATGTGTGATGAAGAGCCTTTCAGGCAAGACCGAAATGCCTTTTGACGTGCACCTGATGATTGAAGATCCGGACAAATATGCCGCCGATTTCGTTACCAATAATACAGCCTATATTACCGTTCATCAGGAAGCGGTTTCCCACCTGAACAGAAGCATCAGCTACATAAAAAGTTTGGGGGTCAAGGCGGGGGTCTCGATCAATCCAGCAACGCCTGTCTCCACCTTGGAAAACATACTGGCAGACGTCGATCTCGTTCTAGTCATGTCGGTGAATCCGGGCTTCGGGGGGCAGAAATTCATCGAATCCAGTCTCGACAAAATCAGCATGCTTAAAAAAATCAGAGCTGAAAAAGGATATGATTATGAGATAGAAATTGACGGAGGTGTCAATCTTGAAAATGTGGAGGACGTTTTAGAAGCCGGGGCGGATATAGTGGTTGCAGGTTCTGCGATATTCAAGGATGGTGATATCGCTGAAATGACCAGCAGATTTCTTGAAAAAATAAAATGATCCTTTTACCGGCGCATTAAGAATATTGTTTTGAAAATGTTTAGCAGTTTGAAGACGCATTGAGAGATGCGTCTTTTTGTATACTTGCTATATTAATATTGACAAAATATGGAAATAAGATATAATATACCATAATATTCCAATAAATATTGAGGAGGATTTTAATGAGATTAATGAAACCATTGGTTGGAGTCTTGCTGATTCTTGCTGCTGCAGGAGGGCTGATATATTGGGAACTGCAAGGAAGACAAATGGTCATGCAAGAGAAAGTTCTTGTGACTGCCCGAGGAGTAAATCAGGGTGAATTTGTGACGCGAGATATGTTTTCCGTTGTTGGCATCGATCACAATAATATCATAACAGGAGCATTGGGAGAAAAGAGCCTGGATCGGTTGGAGGGGCAATATGCAAAACATGCTATACCGCAAAATGCTCAAATTACGATGGATTATTTTTCCGGAGAGAGTCACGAGCTTAAAAAAGGCGAATCAGTTTTCTCGCTTAAACCAGGCTGGATCGACAGTCGAAGCAGTTCAGTTAGAAAAAGTGATCTGATAGAAATTTATGATGCCCGGGGCGAGACCCTTCTGGGGATGTTCAAGGTTGCGTTTGTCAAAGACAATTCCGACAAGGAAATAACTTCTACGGACGGAGTCCGGGACGACAGTCTCTCAATTTTGGAAAGAACGAATGCAACTGGATATATAAGCAATATTGAAATAATAACCACTGTTAAAAAATATAGTGAACTGGTTAAATTTATAGAAGAAACGGGAAACGGACTACTGATCGTACAGGCAGGTGATCGATTATGAGTATGATATTCAGCTTTCATGGGAGCGATCATAAAAATGGGTGCACGATGATTTCACAGTCTGTCGCTGAAATGCTTGCCGAGTATAAGCGCGAAGCAAATATTCTACTGATTTTCCTGAACAGCCGGCAAAGTCTGGAATTTATGGCCGGGGATATGATATCCATAGATCATTTCAAGAGCAGATTGGAAAGCGGGATGCCCATCGACGAAATGTTATTGAGAAGCTGCAGGAGAAGAGATCGTTTTTACGTCATAGCAGGATTGGAAAATGAAATGGAGCACCGCAGGTATTTCCCCGATCATTCCCGTATTCTCCTAAAGGAACTGAAGTCCAGGTTCGATATTGTCATTGCAGATACCGGTAGCGATGTTGACAGCGGTTTGGCTTTGGGAGGCCTTTTGGAAAGCGACAGGAATTGCATGATTTTGGCGCAGAACGAAGCCAGCATTAAGCGCTATGAGCGAAATACGGCGGTCTACGATAAGCTATCCTTAAATTTTGATTATTATTTATTAAACAAATTTAGTTTGAAGGAACCGTATTCAATGAAATATATCTCTCAGAGGTTGTGGCTGCCGAAAGATTCTTTGATGAAAGTTACCAGGGGCGGATATGAATATCAAGCCGAAGCTGAAAGGAAATCATTATTGGAATATGAAAACGACCAATACTCGGCAGATATCTTCAAAATCGCATCAGTCGTGTCAGAGAATGCCGGTTTTGGAGAGATTATAACCCGGAGGAACAAAATATGGAAAAATTTTATTTAGATGAGCATATTTTGGGACTGGCACGACATCACGAAATCGATCAAAGGGTTTTTTCCTTTGAGGATTTGTGCCGATCTGTCAGCGATGCATTCCAAAATGATTGGGATTGTTCCAGGGATAATATGCATGAAACCCTGGAGATCCAAAAAAACGCAATTATTGGTTATGAGCGTGAAGTTTCTTATTTTAAAAGCAAGATCAGAGAGCATATCGAGAGGGTAAAAGGGGCCGAAACGGAATACCCTGTATGGTATGAAACTCTGGATGATGCCATCTATCATGAAAACTGGGGCTTGGCCGGAATAGCACAATGGTTTGCCGAAGGATATAAAGAATCAGCATCCGCAAAGGTGATAGGGAACAGAATCTATTTTCTCGAAAACGGCAAAATGGTGCTTAAGAGACAACAGATCGGAAAGGAACGCCGTGAACAACTGGTCAGGGCATTCCTGCTACTCAAGCCGGAAGAGAGACTTGATCGGGATTTTCACGAACTATATATGCTGGACGGTACCAGAGTGACGATTTTCAGAGGAGATATGGTCAAGAAAGATCAGGATGTCATCATATTCAGGAGGTACATCATCCCCAACTATACATTTGAAGAACAAGCAGGAAGAGGCACCATCCCCATGGAGGCCGTATCGCTGTTCAAGGCAATGGTGCCTTTGGGGTTCAATATAGCGGTGACAGGTGCTGTTCGCACAAGCAAAACCACGTTCCTGTCCACCTGGCAGAACCTGGAGTCGAAAGAACTGGAGGGCGTGATGGTAGAGACGGATCCGGAAGTCCCCCTTCACAAAATGATGCCGGATGCACCCATTGTGCAGCTGCTGGCTGACAACGATAAATTGAAAAGCATCACAAAGAATCTGATGAGGAGCGATGCGGATTATATCATTATGGCTGAAGCAAGGGAGGGTATTGCACTGGATACCGTTCTAAAAATAGCCAGTAAAGGCACAAGAAGGGTCAAAATGACCTTCCATTCAAGGGAACCTCTCGATTTCCCCTATGATGTCGCTGCAGAAATAGTCAAAAGCATGGGTGGGGATATCCATTTTACGGCCCAAAGAGTAGCGGCAAGCTTTGATTTTGTTTTTCACCTCATTCAACTCGCTGACAAAAATAGCAAAAGGTTAAAGAGCATCTATGAAATGTCTCTCAACAGAAAAACTCAGCAAATTGAAATGAAAAAGATTTGCGGTTATGACCACGAACATGATTCTTGGAAGTGGTTTGATGTGATATCCCCTGAAAAACAGGAAACCGCGCTGGAAGAGGACCCGAAGTCATATAGAGAATTTATAAGACTTCTGACCAATGCAATAGATCATTCAAATCGGAAAACGGAGATGCTATGAGAGAATATATGGCTATTTTCATAACGGCTTCATACTATGGCTTATTGGCCGCCGGTCTTTACTTGATATTTGGGAGATCCATACGAAAAGTCGTGCTGGAGATCAGGATGCGGAAAAGACTGAGAGCAAGAAGAAGAGCATTAAAGGAACCGGGCCTTATGACCAGGCATCTGGATTTGATGCTGTCAACAGTATTTAGGGGGAAAATATCAGCCAAGTTTTTCTGCATATTGACGCTATGCATATTTGTATTCGTTTACGCGGCTGCTATCAAAGTCCTTGATCCATCGGCGGCAGTGATCTCCGGGATCATGATTTCAATATTTCCATACCTTATCATCAGAATCCGATTGGAAAATATCAGAAAGAAAAGCAGCTTTGAGGGTGAAACATTTATCGGCGAATTTTTGACACAATACAGGATTTGCCGTTTCAACGCATTTGAAACAATGTCTAAAATGGCGGAAGACCCTAAAACAGCTGAAACATGCACCCGGTTACTGCTAAAAATACTATATATAACTAGAAACAATATTGCTGACGCCACAATCAAGGAAGCCGCTGACAGCTTTACTTATGCCATCAACACCAACTGGTCCCGTATGTTTGCATACAATTTGAAGACCGCCATAAAGACGGGTGAAAACGTGTCACTGGCTATGGAAGACGTGTTTTTGCAGCTACGAGAAGCGAGGATACTGGGGGAAGAAAGAGTGAGGCTCAATGCGGAAGCTACACGCATGGTGATTTTCCTTATACCTGTCATGTACGCCGCAACGGTGCTGATTTCAATAAAATATGTCGGACTGCCATGGAATGAATATCTTCGAAACCAATTCGGAACATCCCAGGGATTTATGCTGATTCTTGCTATTTTGGTGATGTTCCTTGTCAATATTATTATTGTTGAAGTAGTCAATAACCAGAAATTCGATTTTTGATGATCAGCCGGTAAATGGAAGGTGAAAAAATGGTATGCAACTATTCGGTTGAGATTTTAATATTTATCATATTCTCCGCAGGTATCTTTCTGGCATTTTCCGGAGATTTTCGCTTCAACATCCGGAATAGAGCAGAAAAAATAGCCAATAAAACAAAAGGTTTCCTTTGGGATTTTAGGAATACAGAATATTGGAAGGCAAAAAGAAGAGAGCAGATAGACATAGAAATCTACGAAAGCCTTTCTTTCATTCGCAATATCAGTGCATTAGGGAAAGGCAGAAATATCGGGAGCGATTTTTTGATAACTCAATTGGCAGAGCGGGACTGCATTTTAAAAGCGGCTTATATGAAAATGCTTTCACTCTTGCGAATGAATAAAAGAAGAGAAGCCGCTGAAGCATTTGCCGAAGAAACCGGAACTGTCATGGGAAGAGAATTCGCGGGGCTTCTACTGCAATGGGACGAATTGGATCCGGTGGCCCTTTCTGAAATACTGCTGTCACACCAAAAAACCATTAAGGAAGCCAGGATGACTGCCCGGAAAAAAAGAGATGAAGCCATCAGCGATATCATATATTTACCGATTGTGGCAAATGTGATGATGATCTGTATAAACTGCATCTATACAACATACTACTTACAGCAGCAAGAGATGTTTGAAATGTTTTTTTGAAAAGGAGGTGAGGATGCATGAAACAGGTCATCGTGCTTGTGGCTATGATCGCCCTTGGGTTGGCCATTGCAGGATTTCTTAAAGGTTTTGAAACAACAGCCGAAAGTATGGCGGACGCCGCCAACAACAGCATAACGAGTCAAATGCTGATACCGGCCAGCTAAGCATGATAGGGAAAGGGATGGGTATGAAACAACTGGTGGTGCTGGGAGCCATGATCGCTTTGGGAATTTTTATGTACGGACTTATTGCCGGCTCAGGAGATAAATCGATCCTGACTGGACTTGGAACGGCATGGGAAAAGAATATTGAAACAAGAAGTTCCTACACAGGGGAGATCCTATGAAGCAATTTATCGTTTTGACAGCTGTGTTGCCTATTTTGCTGCTTTTTCTCATGCAAGTGGGATATGATCAAAAAAATATCAACACTGTCAACCAGATCCAGGCAGTTGTATATGCGGCGAAGGAGGATGCTAAGTTGGAAGGCTACTTTTCGGAGGAGCGCAAGGAGCTCCTGAAATCTGAACTCGAGAACATCCGAGGGGTGGCATCCGCCAGGGTAGACAGCCTGCAGAAATATCCTCAAGCAAGGTATAGCATAGGGGAAAACAGGTTTATAGATTACGAGGTGGAAGTTGTCCTTGAACATGTCATGGCCGGTGGAGACTACATAATTGAACCGGAAAAAAACACTTATACCTACGTGATCAAAAGCTATACCGCCAGTGAATATCTGGAGTGAGAGATAAGGGGTTAATATATGAAGGTGTTTATTGTATTTCTTGGATTGCTGATTGTAAATGTTAATTTGATGAATTTTCATAGCGGATTGGGCCGCTATATAGAACTCCAGAATATTTTCAAGATGGCATCGGAAGAATGTGCTGCTCAGGCAGCACTTCTTTTAGATGAAGAGGCATATGCACAAGGGCGAATAGTGTTTGACTATGAAGCAGGTCAAAGAGATGGTATGAATTATCTGACGCATATATGCAAAAATCTCGGAGTTGAAAAAGGGTATGCTCTGAGCCTTCTCTATGAAGATGATCAATACTCTTACAGTACCGGCAACATCAATCACTTGCCGCGCGTGGTTGCAACAATTTCAGTGGATGTCAGCAGTCTCTTTACCCAGGCCCCCTTGGGATTTCCTGTAATTCAACGTTCATCCTGCTATGAGATCAAATAATTTATCTTCATCCACCGCCGGTGCGAGCTTTACCATGCTGGATTTGATGATATTCAATTGAAAAAGGCTGGATTTACGAGTATAATATTATTCTGGAGGTAAATGCTTATGAAAATTGAATTTTGCGGTGCGGCGGAAGGAGTAACTGGCTCCTGCCATCTTATATCTACAAAAAAACATAAGGTCCTTTTAGATTGCGGGCAGTTTCAGGGGGGTAAAGCAGAAGATGCAATGAACTTCGAGGATTTTCCTTTTAACCCGTCCGAGATAGATTGCGTGATCCTCAGTCACTCGCATATAGATCATTGCGGCAGGATCCCTCTTTTAATGAACAGGGGTTTCAAAGGGCCGGTTTATTGCACGGATGCCACGGCTGACCTGCTGGAAGTAATGCTGAAAGATTCAGGCTATATACACGAAAAAGAAGCTCAATGGAAAAACGAAAAAGCGGAGAGAGCCGGAAAATCCTTCCGGGCACAGCCTCTTTATACGTTCAATGACGCCATAGCGGCACTAAAACTAGTGAAGCCATATCTATATGATCAACTTTTTGAAATCAACGATGAGATGAAAGTCGTTTTCAATGAGGCAGGCCACATATTGGGATCGTCCATCGTGGAGTTGTGGGTCGATGAGGGAGAACCCAAGGGCGAAAAGATTTCGAAAGTAGTTTTTTCGGGGGATCTGGGGATGATCAATCGTCCAATATTAAAGGATCCTAAAAAGATTAAAAAAGCCGATTTTCTGATCATGGAAGCCACCTATGGCAACAGGGTCCACCCGCCAAACAGCGCAAGCGTTGATGAATTGCTGGGAATCGTACTGAAAACCATTAAAAGGGGAGGCAATGCCATCATCCCGTCTTTTGCAGTGGGCAGAACCCAGGAACTTATATTTGAATTCAACAGGTTTTATGAAGAGCACCCGGAATTAAGCGATACACTGGACGATATCATGGTTTATGTGGATTCGCCGATGGCGACAAATGCCACAGAGGTCTTTCGAAACAACGCGCAGGTCTTTGATGATGAAACGAGGGAATACATCTTGAAGGGTGACCATCCTCTTGATTTCAAAAACCTTATTTTTACAAGATCAACAGAAGAATCCAGGTTTTTAAATTTTGATAAAACACCGAAGGTGATCATTTCTGCCAGCGGCATGTGTGAAGCGGGCAGGATCAGGCACCATCTCAAATACAACCTCTGGAATCCTAAGAGCAGCATCATTTTTGTAGGATACCAAGCAGAAGGCACACTTGGAAGACTGATAGTGGATGGTCAGAAGGACTTCACATTATTTGGCGATGAGATCCATGTAAATGCTGAAATATATGATTTGGAAGGCTTCTCCGGACATGCGGACAAAAATGGACTGCTGGACTGGCTGTCAGGATTCCAGAAAGAACCGAAGCACATATTTCTGGTTCATGGCGAGCTTCAGGCGAAAAGGGACTTTGCTTCAGAAGTCAAGGAAAAACTCGGTTTCAGCCCTATCGTCATCGAAGGATTTAGCGGGTATGAGCTTGAAACTGATGAACTTTCAACCATGCAGCAGGTTTTAGAGGATATTGTCGATCAGGATGGGATAAACGAGTTCCGAAGAAGAGTCAATACCGTCCACAATTCTCTCAATGCAATTTTTGCTAATACAAATTTGGTTTTGGGCAAAGGTGTCGATGATAAGAAACTGGTAGAAATGAATAATATACTTCTTTCATTGGAAAAGAGCTCGCTCAACCTTGGAGCTGTTGTTTCCAGAGAAAGTGAAAACATTATGGATATTTCGGAAACCAGCCCGGCGCAGGATGGAATTCAAGATAAGTAGAAGGGATCACCATGAACGGAAAGGATGTAATAGTAATAGGGATCGCCGGAGGGACCGGCAGCGGCAAGAGCACGATGATCAACAAGATCAAAAGCGAATTTAATGAACAGATAACTATAATAAACCACGATTTCTATTATAAAGACCGCAGTGACTTAAGCTTTGAAGAAAGAGAAAAACTCAACTATGATCACCCGGATGCATTTGACACGCATCTGATGATCGAGCATATCAAAAGGCTCAAAAGCTGGAAGCAAGTGGAAAGACCTGTTTATGATTTTACCATCCATAACAGAACCAGGGAAACCGTTACCTTATACCCCTCCAAGGTTATTATTGTTGAAGGGATACTCATTTTTGAGAACAAGGAGTTGGTCAACCTTTTTGACATTAAAGTCTTCATAGACACTGATTCCGATGTGCGCATTATACGTCGGATATTAAGGGATGTGCGGGAGCGGGGCAGAAGCCTGGAATCGGTCATTAATCAATATATGACCACTGTCAAATTGATGCATGAACAATTTGTGGAACCAAGTAAAAGGGTCGCGGATGTTATAGTGCCTGAAGGCGGTTTCAATATGGTTGCTTTACAAATGATCAACCACAGAATCAACTCGTTGCTGGCAGAAATGGAAAACCATCATAATCAACAATAATTATTGGTGGAAAAGAAAACGACGGGTAGGCTTTGCATTCCTGATGTGATAAAATAATAACAGGCATGTACCTGATAGAAAAAAGCCTTTTAACATCGATGTCCAATATCATATTAAAAAAGATTATTCATAGGAGGTAAAAAAATGCTGAGAGACTCATTGCCGAAAATCATCACTCCGCTGCC
>CALBZG010000091.1 GCA_937889655.1 uncultured Clostridia bacterium | reverse complement strand
CGATATCAAAAGCTTCAATGTTTTGAACAACACGATCCAACTCCTGAAATATATTTTTTTTATAAGTAACCTTAGTTTGTTCGTTACTCTTCTTCCAAGTAATTGAGCCATGCATTTTAAACAAGTTGATTGTTGGTACTTCACGCCTAAAGTTATCGTGATGTCCGCTATGAGAAACATTTAGATAAAAGTTATCCGTATCCAATGTGCGTTTAATAAAGCCTCGACTGCCATCATTAAAATAACAAATCGGATTTTCCTGGCTTATATCATCAAAGGTAGTCTCAAACATTAAATCATAATTTGTTGTAAATACATTTGCTCTTTTTGGCTTCTCGTTACTTTCGTGATCAAGTATTTCTAGAACTAAATTAATAAATGCCTTGTATGAACCAGTAACCTGCTTATAATTATCGTCATTCCTATCAAACATAGCTATCTGCATCGGTGAAATCCATTTAGCATAGTAATAGCAATATAGCCACTTAATATTTTCACGAGATATTGCGCCAGTAGATACAAAATCTTCAAATGACGGAAGGCCTTCACCTAAGATTAATGTTGGATACAATGGCATGCTCGCTCCTGATCCAATCAGAAAATTTATATTCTTTCCACTCAGCAATTCTGGAAGTGTATTCATTAGTAACCCTCATTTCTATGTTTATCACTTTAGTAATACCTACGCTTTTTATAGATTATCATTATGCACGCCTGTTCAAATTTCCTAGAAGCATATTAATCTGACTTCCCATTTTAGCTAAACCCTTCCTGGATGATCTGTTTCTTTTAGACATTAAAAAATCTTATAGTTATGTCTTCGCTTAAAAATTCATAAAAAAAGGCAATACATTTGCATTAACCCAGTAGCCTCCTTATTATTCCATCTATTTACATATTACGGCAACGATTCTATTTATTCAATATATTTAGCTTTTTTACAACAAAAAAACACGCTTCAGTAGTGAAGCGTGAGTTTTTGTGCAGGAACCATAAATTTTCCTTTCTTAAAAAGAAGCATATCTTTTCCAAACGGAAATATTATGGGTATTGCCACAAATACTTTTTATCAATTGATGGTATTACTTTTGGTGAAGGTGGTGGGAGTCGAACCCACGTCCGAAAGCATTTCCGTAAGAATTTCTCCGAGTGCAGCCGATTGTTTGTTGTTTCGGAAACGAGATCGCCAATTCGGCAGGCTAAACCATTTCCTATCCCGTAGTTCCCCTGTGCTACCGGGAGATCACACAGAGTTTTCCTGTATCATGACGCCGGGATTCGGACCTACAGGTGAATCCGAGCCGACGACGCGCCGCTAAAGCGGCTGGCAGCTATGCTGCGAATGCGTAATTGTTATTATTTTTAGCGTTTATATTTAACGTGCCATTTTTAACGCAGACTTGGCAAACTGCGACTCGCTTATCTTAGTTCTACACCCCCGTCGAAACCTTTACACCCCCATATAATTAACGGTATCGTGCATCCTCTTAGATAACTCGATTATACAGCAAAACAGCAAATTTGTCATTATATTTCCGTAATTAATATATTACAATTCTTTTACTTGTGACGCCTAAAGAATCCGATTTTATCTATTTCCACTTTTTTACTGCCTGCTGCATTTTTCTGTCAGCATCTTTCCTGGCTAAATCTTCTCTCTTGTCGTACAACTTTTTGCCCCTTGCCACAGCGATCTCCAGCTTGGCTTTGCCTTCTTTATTGATATAAAGATTCAGCGGCACCAGAGTCAGACCCTTTTGCGTAGTCAGTCCGATCAGTTTCCGGATCTCCTGCTTGTGCAGCAATAGTTTTCTTGGCCTCAAAGGATCCACATTGAATCTGTTCCCCTGCTCGTAAGGGCTTATATGCATCCCATAAATGATCAGTTCTCCATTTTCGATCTTCGCAAAGCTCTCCTTGATGCTGGCCTTGCCGCTCCGTATAGATTTGATCTCCGTGCCGGTCAGAACGATCCCGGCTTCATATGTATCCTCTATGAAATAATCATGTCTGGCCTTTTTATTGGCCGCGATATTTCTTTGCTGTTTCATGTCTCCTATGCTTTCCGTTTATAATCTTCCGATTTTATCAAAGGGATAAAGCCGGAACACCGCTTTGCCCAGTATTTCCTCCATGTCGACACATCCGACTTCCTCGCTCCTCGAATCCAGACTCACTGTTCGGTTGTCCCCCATCACGAACATTTCGCCCTCAGGCACGACCATTTCCGCCACTTCGCCTGTCGTGAAGCCTTCCATCGTATAATCTTCCACCAATGCTTCCCCGTTCCGATATACGACCCCGTCAGAAACACTGATTTTATCCCCCGGCAATCCGATGATGCGCTTGATCAGATCCTTGTTGCCGCCGCCCGCCTTGTTCTCGATATCGGAATGGAATACGATGATATCCCCGTATTCCGGATCGCCAAACAGATTGTAGGCTTGCTTGCTGAGAAAAATATAGTCGTTGGCGTATAATGTAGGCTCCATGGAGCTTTCCTTTATGATCGTCGGTTTAATAAACTGAATTATTATTAATGCGATGGCTATAGCGACTGCTATGTCCTTGAGCAGTTCTTTCATTACCTGATCCTCCCAATATCTGAAATCGGCCAGACGATCAAACGTGCCTTGCCGCGAATTTGTTTCATATCAACCGGCCCCATGGTTCTGGAGTCAAGATAAGGTCCATAGAGATCTTCTGCCGCAGCGGCTTTCGGAATGTTGTCGCAGACCAGCCAGACCTGATTTTCTGCCAGGTCAACAGGTCCGGAATATTCTCCTAGAAGCTCCTGCGAAGCGATGGTTTCCCCTGGCAGTCCTGCCACCCGCAGTACAGCGTTGTCGTTTTGGGAATTGCTTTTAAGCCTGAATTCCATTGTATGGATTTTATCTAATACCACGATATCATCCAGCTCTGGAGCGCCTCGCTTTTCGGAATAGTCTTCTTTTGACAAGATAATGACCTGCCCTCCCGAAAGAGTCGGCTCCATCGAATCTCCTTCAATGGTCTCTGGAGCTACAAGCATCGTAGTAATAAATGCAGCAGCCATAGCATATAGATAAGGCCGATATTTGATTTTCCAGGGTTGACTGCCGCCGCTTGCATTCATTCTATTTGCCGCCCTTTGGGAAAATGTCGTTTTTAATTTTTTCAAAGTCTTCCGGTAAATCCGCAGAGACTTCTTTCCCCTTCAAATATTGAAGCGGCTCGGCGCCATTTTCAAACGTAAGCCTTTCTGCATGCAATAGTTGGGTCGTCAGGCCATATTTGTGTTCCATTTCTTTGTTGACTGCGGGCTTTCCATATTTAGAGTCGCCAATAACAGGATATCCGATCTTTGCCAGATGGGCTCTTATCTGATGGGTTCGGCCGGTGACCAGCTTGACTTCCACTAAAGTATATCCCCTCCCAACAACAACGGGATCAACCATGGTCTCCATGACTTTTCCCTTTGCTCCTGCAGCATTGATCGGGCGCACGGTTACTTTGTTGATATCTGTATCTTTCTCCATCAGATCCTTGAGGATCATTGGCTTTTTAAGTTCCCCCGATACGATGGTAAGATAAAACTTGCTAACATAATCACGTTCCCGGATCATCTTGTTCAAGGCGGACAGTGCAGCGGCATTTTTGCCGAAAATAACCAGACCGGTGGTATTTCTATCAAGCCTGTTGGCGGGGGAAGGAACAAAGGTCTTTTCCCCTGCCGGGTCATATTCACCTTTGGCCATTAGATAGCCCTGCACCTGGTTTGTCAAAGTGTTTTTCTTTTCTATAGAGTCTCCGTGAGTCAATAGGCCGAAGGGTTTTTCGACTATGATGATATTGTGATCTTCATATGCGACCTTAAATTGCTTTCGTCCTTTTGAAACCGTCTTTGATTTCAAGTATCCGTCCAGTTCTTCCTGGTCCATATACAAAGTAATTTCGTCGCCATCACAAAGCACGCTGTCTTCTCTAACACGTTTTCCGTTGACCTTCAGGTCTTTTCGGATCACTTTGTAGATATAGCTCAGCGGTGCGTTTTTCAGGTATTTTTTAAGAAAACGGTCTAACCGTTGGTTTTCTTCATTTTTTGTTATTGTTATTTTTACCATACCGATTTATTATACTACAACTTAAATCGTAAAACAATTTAAAATCGACGAAAGTCTCAAGGAACGAAAGCCGTTGAAACACCGTCAAAGCTATGGTATATTTAGCATGTAAGCGGGATCACCGCAGGAGATTATATGAATAAAATCAAAGACATTTTCTACAACAAAAATGATATTGTTATTATATTGGCCATCCTTGCAATAGCCAGCTTTCTGATATGGAATCGCATTGACGCTATCATGGATTATCCATCGAAGCTGATCGCAGCCAATGGCCAGCAATCCGAATTGGAAGAGGAGCCTTCAGTTGAAGAGCCGTCCACCGAGGAGCCTGAAGCAGAAGCGCCTGCTCCTGAACAGCCGGCAACTACCCCGGAGGCAGTGGTCATGTATTCGGTCTATATCGAATCCGGCGAGTCTCTCCAGTCTATCGGAGGCAAGTTTGCCGATATAGGTCTTTTCCGGTCTGCAGAAGAATTCGTCAAGCTTGCGAATGAAATGGGCATCACAACAAAAATCAGGGCCGGCAATTTTGTTATGCCATCAGATTCAACGCCGGAAGAAGTTATGAATATTTTAACCAAACCCGGTCAGTGAACTTCTGTTGGCTTCTAATGTGTTCATTTTTAATTCTTTATTAGTTTATCATCAATTCGAATTTGATTCGTCATTAGTTTTATTTAATTTATTCAGCATCATGATCTTAGTTAATCGAAGGAGGTTCGGCTATGGCACTAGTTACAACCAATGCAATGTTTGCGAAAGCGCTGAAAAGCGATTATGCGGTTGGCGCATTCAATGTAAACAACATGGAAATCATTCAGGGCATCGTGGATGCGGCAAAGCTTGAAAATGCGCCGCTTATTCTGCAGGTATCTGCGGGAGCCAGGAAATACGCCCGCCCGGCATATCTAACGAAGCTGGTTGAAGCAGCCATAATAGACACAGGCCTGGACATCGTTTTACATCTTGACCATGGCGAGGATTTTGAAATATGTAAAAAGTGCGTGGATGACGGTTTTACTTCCGTCATGATCGACGGCAGCAAACATAGTTTTGAAGAGAACATCGCTCTCACAAAGCAGGTAGTGGAGTATGCCCATGCAAAGGGTGTCTCCGTTGAGGCTGAGCTTGGCAAGCTCGCCGGAGTTGAAGACAATATCAGCGTTGATGCGCGCTCTGCCAAATTCACGGATCCCCATGAAGCAGCCGAATTTGTTCATAAGACCGGAGTGGATTCATTGGCCATCGCTATCGGCACGAGCCATGGCGCCTATAAGTTCAAAGGCGATCCATATCTTGACTTCGAGAGATTGAAGGAGATCAACAAACTTATTCCGGAAACGCCGTTGGTTCTCCACGGTGCGTCCACAGTCCTGCCGGAGTTCGTTGCCCTCTGCAATAAATATGGCGGGATCATCCCCGGCGCCCAGGGAGTACCGGAAGAAATGATCAAAGAAGCCACGAAGTATGGCATTTGCAAAGTCAACATCGACACGGACCTTAGACTGGCTATGACCGCCGAGGTCCGGCGTGTTCTGGCTGAGAGTCCCGAAGAATTTGACCCAAGAAAATATCTGGGACCTGGAAGAGACGCCATTCAAAGAATGGTTCAGCATAAAATCAAAAATGTCCTCAATGCATCGAATAAAATATAAGCCTAATTAATGTGCCTAATGCTTCAAATAATTCAAATAAAATATTATCCTATATGTGGTTAAATCGAAAAGCCGGTTTGCTGATCAGCAAACCGGCTTTTTAAGTGTCTATCTTTTCCCTCTCGCAAGAGAGAAGAATACACCGCAGACGCAAACATAGATGCATATCGTAAATGTGGTCCGCAGTGTCTGTACAAGAACTGCCGGATCCGCTTCTGACAACGCGCTGTCTCCCATATATAATCCCACGATGATGGTTACCAGAGCCATACTGGACGCATGGCCTACGGACCGCATGGTGGTCAGTATCGAGGATGCAACTCCATAATCTTTTTTCTCTACCAGAGCCATAATCGCATTGGTGTTGGGCGTGGTAAAAAAACCGAAACCCAGACCAGTCACAATGAGGCCGATGATTATCATCCAGACAGGGTAGTCCTGGTGGATAAAAACAAAAAACATCAATCCTGCGGCGCAAAGGCCCATACCGAAGGATGATAGTTTATATGGAGAAAATTTGTCCGACAGCCTAGATCGGAAGAGCACACGTCTGAACTCCAGTCACGAGTGGATATCT
>CALBZG010000090.1 GCA_937889655.1 uncultured Clostridia bacterium | reverse complement strand
GACGTGTGCTCTTCCGATCTGATTGGTGTGCAGCTCCCGGAAAACGAACAGCCCGAAGGCTACAACTCCAATAGATGCAATATAAACCGCCTCTTCGATATCTGCCATCATAGTGAGGCCGAAAATAGTCATCCCGATGGTGACGATATAAAGCAGATTGCCCGGCACGTCGGCGGCATCCGCTGAAGATATCTGCTCCACTCCTCTCTTGGGATCTGCCGGCAACGAATTGATGGCAACAATAAAGGCCGTGATCCCGATGGCGAAAGTAACAATAAAAATCGACCTCCAGCCCGCATAGTAATTCAGCAGGCCGCCGATGACCGGCCCCAGGGACAGCCCCAGATATGTCGCAAAAGAATTGAATCCCAAAACCCTGCCGCGCCGGCCGGGTTCGAAAGCATTGATCAAAAAAGGGATATTGGTGCTGTAGATCATAGACCCGGAGAGACCCTGGATCACCCTTAGACCTATCATGAACCAGATATTCCATGAGAAAGCACAAAGCAGAGAAGACACAGAAAATATGACGACTCCGGGCATGAATATCTTCTTCCTGCCCACGATGTCGGCAAGTCTTCCGAACGGCACCGAGAATGCGGCCACTGTTAGCATATAGGCCGTGATCACCCACCCCAGAAAGCCGGCGCTAACATCGAATTCAGCCCCTATGGCCGGGATGGACAGGTTGAGGGAACTCCCCATAAATGTGGTGGAAAAAGTAGTGACCATGGTCACGAACATAATGGATTTCTGGCTTCTGGTCATGTCCTTCTATGCGCCCGTATGGCCGGAAAGTTCAAGGACCAGCTGCTGCTTCAGGTCATAAAGCTTCTGTGACAGATCCACATAGTAGTCCTGCGGATTTTCAAATCGCAGCATTTCATCCCAGAGGGCTCCAACCTGCTCCATGCAGTAGTTCCTTATTTCGTCTATATCCGGCAAATCGTAAACGCACTCTCCTCCTTTAAATAATTGCACCCTGAGGTTCTTGGCATAATAGTTGGTCAGCACCTTTCTTTTCCAAGGAGCTTCCGGGTCGAATATTTCAAACGGTTCCCCTTGCGGCGGTTTTTCTTCATCCAGCGTGATCAGATCCGCCAGGCACCTGTTGGTATCCTTATTGTATAGTCTGTAAAGAGATTTAAAGCCTGGGTTTGTTATCTTTTCAACATTTTCAGAGATTTTCATCTTCGGGATCATCACACCTTCTTTTTCCAGGGCTGAAAGCTTGTATACCCCGCCGAAAACCGGCTCTGAACGAGCGGTTATCAGTCTTTCACCAACGCCGAAGGAATCGATGCAGGCGCCCTCGTGTATGACGTCCCGGATCAGATATTCGTCCAGCGAATTTGAAACAACGATCTTGCAATCCCGGAGTCCAGCTTCATCCAGCATTTTTCTCGCATTTTTTGTGAGGTATGTCACGTCACCGCTGTCGATCCGGATACCCATACGCTGCGGCTTGAGTTCATGAAAGACTTTGATTGCTGCCGGAACTCCGCTCTTCAGAACATTATAGGTATCTACCAGCAACACGCAATTTTCAGGGTAGATTTGGGCATATTTTTTGAAGGCTTCATATTCGTCGGGATACATCTGGACCCAGCTGTGAGCCATAGTCCCCAAGGTTCCGATCCCGTGATCCCTATCTGATATAGTGCAGGCTGTCCCCATGCATCCTCCGATATATGCCGCTCTGGCTCCGTATACTGCCGCCGAGGGTCCATGGGCCCGTCTTGTACCGAACTCCATTACATCCCTGCCCTTTGCCGCCCGGACGATCCGGTTTGCCTTCGTTGCTATGAGGCTCTGATGGTTAATGAGAAGCAAAATCATCGTTTCTACAAACTGCGCCTGTATGACCGGTCCTCTGACCGTCACCAGTGGTTCATCCGGGAAAATAGGCGTTCCTTCAGGAACTGCCCACACATCGCATACAAATTTGAAATTCCTCAGGTATTCAAGAAATCGCTCGTCAAAAATACCTTTATTGTGAAGGAACGTTATATCATCTTCCGTAAATTTGAGATTCTTCATATACTGGACAAGCTGCTCGACGCCAGCCATGATGGCGAATCCGCCGCCATCGGGGATCTTTCTGAAGAACATATCGAAATAAGCGATGTCTTCGGAAATGCCTGTTTCAAAATAACCATTTGCCATCGTCAGTTCATAGAAGTCTGTCAACATAGTATAATTTATTTTTTCAAACATTTGATCAGCCAGCCTTTCACTCTTTTCTACCAATGCCAAAACACCCAAGCAGTCTTAAAACATTTGTTAAATCCTGTATACATTATGCCATCGATCTTCAAAGGTGTAAACCCCTGATGACCAGTGATTTCAAGGGTGAAGGACCTTCTTGAGATACGCTCCCGTGTACGAATGATCCGCCATTTCCGCAATTTCTTCCGGAGTGCCCCTGGCGATGACTTTCCCGCCCATGTCTCCACCGTCCGGGCCCATGTCGATGATATAATCCGCTCTTTTGATCACATCGAGGTTGTGCTCGATGACGATGACGGTATTCCCGGAATTAACCAGTTCGTCCAGCACCTTGAGGAGTTTGGCCACATCATCAAAATGCAGCCCCGTAGTGGGTTCGTCCAGAATGTAAAGGGTCTTGCCCGTGCTTCTTTTGGAAAGCTGCTCAGCCAGCTTGATTCGCTGCGCTTCCCCTCCTGAGAGTTGGGTCGAAGGCTGCCCAAGCTTGATGTATCCCAGTCCCACCTGCTTGAGGGTTTCAAGTTTTCTGGCGATGGACGGCTGGTTTTCAAAAAACTGCAAAGCCTGATTCACGGTCATATCCAGCACTTCGTAAATATTCTTGCCTTTGAATTTGACCTCGAGGGTCTCACGATTATAGCGCTTTCCATGGCACACTTCACATGGGACATAAATGTCCGGCAGAAAGTGCATTTCTATTTTAATGATCCCATCGCCCGAACATGCTTCGCATCGACCGCCTCTCACGTTGAAACTGAATCGACCTTTTTCAAAACCGCGCATTTTCGAATCCGGAAGGCTGGCAAACAAATCTCTGATGTGGGTGAACAATCCTGTATAGGTGGCTGGATTGGATCGCGGTGTTCTTCCGATCGGCGTCTGATCAATGTCAATGATCTTATCGATATTCTCCATCCCGATTATTTCATCATATCTGCCAGGTTTATCCTTGGCGTGGTAGAATTTAGCAGCCAAGGCTTTAAACAGAATCTCGTTGATAAGGCTGCTCTTGCCCGAGCCGGAAACACCGGTGATGCCGATAAATCTGCCTAACGGGAACTCGACGTCAATATTCTTCAGGTTGTTCTCGGCGGCCCCGATGATACTCAGGGTTTTTCCGTTTCCCTGCCGGCGGGATTTCGGTACTTCAACGAATTTATCTCCTCTGAGATACTGTCCGGTGATGGATTTTTTACAGGCCTTGATATCCTCCACGGTACCCTGGGCTACAAGATGTCCGCCATGGACTCCGGCTCCGGGGCCGATATCAATAATGTGATCTGCCGCATACATGGTTTCCTCGTCGTGCTCCACCACCAGAAGAGTGTTGCCGATGTCCGTAAGATGTCTGAGGGTCGCCAGCAGTTTCGAATTATCCTTTTGATGAAGGCCGATGCTGGGTTCATCCAGTATGTAAAGCACCCCAACAAGGCTGGACCCGATTTGAGTGGCCAGCCGTATCCGCTGGGATTCACCGCCGGATAATGTCCCGGCGGACCGGGACAGCGTTAAATAATTCAGCCCTACGTCGATGAGAAATTTTAATCTGGATCGGATTTCCTTCTTGATTTGGACAGCGATCATTTCCTCTCTTTCGGTGAGTTTGAGCGTCTCAACAAAAACACTGCAGTCCCTGATCGACAGATCCGAAACCTCTGCAATGTTTTTTCCGCCCACAGTAACAGCCAGGACCTCCGGCTTCAGCCTTTTACCGCCGCAGGCCTCGCATGGGGCTTTTCGCATGTATTCTTCCATCTTCTCTTTGATGTAATCAGAACTCGTTTCCCTGTATCGGCGTTCCAGGTTATTGATGATGCCTTCGAAGGGATGGTTCTGGAAGGACTTGGATCCGGTGGTTCTGCTTTTATAATAATATTTGAGGCATCTTTGTCCCGTTCCGTAAAGCAGCTCTTTTTTGAAGCTTTCAGGGAGGTCCTTGTATGCCGTCGTTTTAATATCCACTCCGTGCTCAGCTGCCAGAGCCTCGATCATCTGCCTATAATAGCCGGCGATCTCCATTGAAGCGAACACATTGCTCAATGCACCATCGATGATGGTCTTGTCCTGCTCTGTAACAATCAGATCCGGATCAATTTTTTGCGTAAAACCAAGGCCGTCGCAAGCCGGACAGGCTCCGAATGGGGTATTGAACGAGAACATCCTCGGTTCAAGTTCTTCGAGTGTAACACCGTGGTCCGGGCAGGCAAGCTTCGATGAAAATAATTTTTCCGTTCCATCGCCGGTGACGATGTTTACCAGTCCGTCGCCATGATTGATAGCCAGTTCAACAGCTTCTGCGAGGCGGCTGTCGATGCCTTCTTTGACGATTACTCTGTCCACCACGATTTCAATGGTATGCTTGAAGCTCTTCTCCATTGCTATATCGCCTTCGTCGATATTGTGGATCTCGCCATCGATTCTGACCCTTGTAAACCCTTCTCTCGCGATCCTTTCGATCACCTTTTCATGAGTCCCCTTGCGCTGCCTTACGACCGGAGCCATGATCATCACCCGGGTGCCCTCCGGCATTTGATTGATGCTGTCCACGATCTGGTCGACTGTCTGGCTGCTAATCTCATTGCCGCAAACCGGGCAGTGGGGAATGCCGATTCGTGCATAAAGCAGCCTGAAGTAGTCATAAATTTCTGTCACTGTTCCTACTGTTGATCTTGGATTGTTGCTTGTGGTTTTTTGATCGATGGATATAGCCGGTGAGAGGCCTTCTATGGATTCAACGTCCGGTTTGTCCATTTGGCCAAGAAATTGTCTTGCATACGCGGACAGGCTTTCAACGTAGCGTCTCTGCCCTTCAGCATAGATGGTATCAAAGGCAAGCGAAGATTTCCCCGATCCGGATACACCCGTCAGCACGACCAGCTTGTCTCTTGGGATCCTTACATCCAGATTGTTGAGATTGTGTTCGTTAGCCCCTTTAATTATGATTTCATTTGCCATATCAGCAATTTGCTCCTTATTGATCTAATACTTTTTGATCTAATTCTTTTCGTGCATTTTCCTATATTATCACAGCGGCCGGCAGGTTCCCCCGTCGGTTGATACGCCATCTACAATTTGACCTTATATTCAAAAATTATATCCCTTAGCATCGCCGCACGTTCAAACTGAAGATCCGACGCAGCTTTTTTCATGTCTTTTTCGAGTCGCTTAACGTAATCCTTCAGTTCATTCCTGGTGAGTTCAGCAGGGGTCCTCTGTCGGTAGAATTCCATTTCAGCCTCTTCTTTGTGGGTCATCTCAATGATTTCGCGAACAGCTTTTTGTATCGTGGTCGGTGTTATACCATGTTCGCTATTATACTTCTCTTGGATTTCCCTTCTTCGGTCTGTTTCGGCAATGGCTTTGGCCATCGCCGGGCTGATGCTGTCGGCATACATCACGACTCGACCGTTGACGTTTCGCGCCGCCCGGCCTATGGTCTGAATGAGAGATGTTTCCGTCCTCAGGAATCCCTGCTTGTCCGCGTCAAGGATCGCAACCAGGGATACTTCGGGAATATCAAGGCCCTCCCTTAAAAGGTTGATCCCTACCAGTACGTCAAAAACCCCAAGCCTGAGATCCCTGAGGATCTCCATGCGCTCCAGGGTATCTATTTCGGAATGCAGATATCGAACCTTGATCCCCACATTTTTAAGGTATGCCGTGAGGCTTTCCGACATTTTCTTTGTCAGAGTAGTTACAAAAACTCGTTCTCCCCGGTCAACTGTCCGATTGATCTCACCGATCAAATCGTCGATCTGCCCTTCGGTTTTTCTTATTTCCACCGGAGGATCCACCAGGCCGGTAGGCCTTATGATCTGCTGCGCAGTTATGCCCCCCGCCATATCTCTTTCGTACTGGGCAGGGGTAGCGCTGACATAGACGATCTGATTGACGAGTTCCTCAAATTCTTCAAATTTCAGCGGACGGTTATCTAAAGCCGACGGGAGCCTGAATCCATAATCGACTAAAGAGGTTTTTCTGGAAAGATTTCCGGAATACATGGCGTGAAGCTGAGGGAGCATGACGTGAGATTCGTCGATAATTATCAGGAAGTCTTCAGGGAAATAGTCGATCAGGGTATAAGGACGTTCCCCGGCATCCAGATTGCTCATATATCTGGCGTAGTTTTCCACACCTTTGCACATGCCTATTTCCCGCAGCATTTCAAGATCATAGCGGGTCCGTTGCTCGATTCTTTGAGCTTCCAGCAATTTACCCTGTTCCTTGAACCACCGGATCCGGTCTTCAAGCTCCAGTTCGATTTTGAGCAGTGCACTCTCTAAATTTTCTTTCGTGGTGACGTAATGGGAAGCAGGAAATACCGCGATATGATTTCGTGAGCATATGATTTCGCCGGTTACCGGATTGATTTCACGGATGCTTTCTATTTCATCGCCAAATAGCTGCACCCTTACAGCACTCTCGGCTCCTGCCGGATAGATGTCTATGGTGTCCCCTCTTGCTCGAAAAGTTCCCCTCGCAAAGCCCATGTCATTCCTGACATACTGAATATCCACGAGCTTCCTTAGTATCTCCTGACGGCTCCTTTCCATCCCGGGACGGAGAGAAAGACACTGACTCTCATAGTCTACCGGATTTCCGGTGCCATATATGCAGGAAACAGACGCGACGACGATGACATCCCGGCGTTCAGCCAAGGCTGCCGTAGCGGAATGGCGAAGCTTTTCAATTTCATCGTTGATATCGGAATCCTTTTCAATATAGGTATCTGTTGATGGAACGTAAGCTTCCGGCTGGTAATAATCATAATAGCTGACAAAATATTCAACGGCATTGTCGGGGAAGAATTCCTTGAATTCCCCATGAAGTTGAGCTGCAAGGGTTTTATTGTGCGAGATCACCAGGGTGGGGCGCTGGACCTTCTCGATCAGGTTGGCCATGGTGAAGGTTTTTCCGGAGCCTGTTACGCCCATTAAAGTTTGATGCTTTTCCCCATTGAATATGCCATCAGTCAATGTGTTGACCGCATCGACCTGATCTCCCATCATCTTGTATTCGGATACGATTTTGAATGGTTTATTTTCAATATCCATTTTAATTCCTCTTAAATCACAAAGAATGTACGCCGTATATAAGCCGATTTTGCTTTTTTAAAGCTTGACGGAATACATACAGATTATAACAGAAGGTAATTATTATTACTATAAGCGGGTTAAAATATGAACGGCTATTGTGAGCATATAATGTAAGAAAAAAGCAAGAAATTGTATACATGTATGTAGGCATATTGTGGGACCCGCAAAGTAATGCTATAATGGATTTTTAATAAGAGATAACTCTTGATTTTGAACGGAGACATCCTATGGGCTCATTAAGAAATAACATAAATGGCGTCAATAATGGTTTTGGATCAAACAACCATCAGGACTCTTTATCCGACAAAGTAGATGCTTTTATCACGCAAATGTCAAAACAGGTAGTGAAGGCCAATCAAATCCCTGAAGAATTATACATCAAAAAGGATGTAAAGAGGGGATTAAGGAATTCAGACGGTACCGGAGTTGTAGTGGGTCTCACCCGCATTGGCGAAGTCGTTGGCTATGGCAGGGGACCAAATGGTGAAAAGCTCGCAGTTCCCGGCAAACTTTATTACCGGGGATATGATGTGGAGGACCTATTCAACACTTGTGTGAAGGAGGATCGTTTTGGTTTTGAAGAGACCACCTATCTTCTGATTTTCGGAGAGTTGCCTACCAAGGAGCAGCTTGATGATTTTTGTGCGGTCCTTGGAAGGAAACGCGAGTTACCGGCTTATTTCGCAAGAGACATGATCATGACTGTGCCTTCTGCAAATATCATGAATAAATTGGCCAGAAGTGTTCTCGCTCTCTATTCCTATGACGACGACCCAGAAAACCTGTCAGTCGAGAACGTGCTGCGCCAATCCATTGCCCTGATCGGCAATTTCCCGACACTGATCGCTTATGGCTACCAGGCAAAGAAGAATTTTTATGATGGCGGCAGTCTTCACCTTCATTATCCTGTACCCGAGCTCGGCACCGCGGAAAATATATTAAGGATGATACGGTCCGACGGACAATACACCAATATCGAAGCCAAGCTTCTTGATTTGTCCTTGATACTTCATGCAGAACACGGAGGTGGTAATAATTCCTCGTTTACGACCCATGTCGTAACCTCTTCGGGAACTGATACCTACTCGGCCATGGCCGCTGCTGTATGTTCATTGAAAGGTCCAAGACATGGCGGTGCAAATATATCGGTAATCAATATGATTGCGGATCTGAAGTCGAGAGTCGAAGACATAACCAACCGAAAGGCTGTTGATAATTATCTTAGGGACGTGCTAGACGGGAAAGCCAATGATGGCAGCGGTCTTATCTATGGGTTGGGCCACGCCATTTATACCATATCCGATCCAAGAGCATTATTACTAAAAGAAATGGCCAGAAAATTGGCTATGTCAAAGGGCCTTGAAGAAGATTTTGCTTTATTTGAATATATTGAGACCAATGGACCTTTGCTTTATGTTGAAAAAACCGGCAAGCAGGTCGCAATGCCTGCCAATGTGGATTTGTACTCCGGGTTTGTCTATAGTGCATTGGACATACCAACCGATATCGCCACGCCGCTGTTTGCACTGGCTCGTCTCTCCGGATGGTGCGCCCACAGACTTGAAGAACTCGTCGGTGCCGGCAAGCTGATCCGACCGGCTTATAATTCGATACAGCCACATACTCAATATGTCCCGATAAGCGAACGTAAATAATCCAACC
>CALBZG010000089.1 GCA_937889655.1 uncultured Clostridia bacterium | reverse complement strand
TTTTTGCAGGGCGGCGGTACCCTTCAGTTTGCCATGGTGCCGATGAATTTGCTTAGAAACAGCAAAAAGGCCGATTACATTGTAACGGGGACCTGGGCAAAGAAAGCCTATGAGGAAGCGTGTAAATTCGGAGATATCCGCGTCGCTGCCTCATCAGAAGATAAAACCTTCACATACATTCCAAAACTGGAGCGAAAAGACTTCAGATCCGATGCGGACTATGTGCATATAACCTTCAATAATACGATTTATGGATCCCATTATAACTATATCCCTGACACCGGCGATATCCCATTGGTTGCGGATATGTCTTCCTGCATCCTGTCAGAAGAAATCGATGTGACAAAATTCGGCCTGATTTATGCGGGCGCCCAGAAGAATGTTGCTCCATCCGGGGTTACCATCGTTATTGTCCGGGATGATCTGCTGGGGCATGCGCCATCTGACTGCCCGACTTATCTTGATTATAAGATCCATGCTGACAATGGAAGCATGTACAATACACCTCCTTGCTTCAATATCTATGTTGCAGGGGAAGTATTCAAAAGCATCCTTGAAAAAGGCGGTATCAAAACCATGGTCGATCTTGACAATGCGAAAGCCGCAAAACTATATGAATATATCGACAACAGCGCCATGTACAGCTGCCCGATCAACAAGGAGGACCGTTCTATTATGAACGTAGTTTTTGTCATCGGCAATGAGGAGCTGGAAAAGAAGTTTGTTTCTGAGGCCAAGACGGCCGGATTGATCAACCTTGGCGGACACCGTTCCATCGGAGGCATGCGCGCTTCGATCTATAACGCAATGCCTGTTGAGGGCGTAGATGCATTGATAGCATTCATGAAGGAATTTGAAGAAAAGAACAAATAACAAGACCTGAATTCCAAAGCTGCAGAAAGAGGAAAACTACATGAAGTACTTGGTTTTGGTTCCCGATGGAGCCGCAGACAACGAAATAGAAAGCCTTGGCGGCAAAACGCCCCTCGAGGTGGCGGATATCCCTGTTATGAATAGACTGGCCTCCATGGGTCAGATTGGTTTGGTTGCTACCATTCCTGACGGAGTGGCACCGGGTTCTGATGCTGCCAATCTTTCTGTCATGGGCTATGATCCGAGGATTTATCTTACCGGCCGGTCTCCATTGGAGGCGGCTTCCATTGGCATCGAAATGTCCGATACGGACGTTGCTTTCAGGACGAATATAATAACTTTGTCCGGCGAGGGCAGTTATGAAGACCTTATCATCGAAGATCACAGTTCAGAAGACATAACGACAGCAGAAGCTGACGAGTTGATCAAGGCTGTGAATCAGGCATTTTCAAATGACAAAATCAAATTTTATACCGGAGTCAGCTATCGGCACTGTATGATCGTTCATGACGGAAGCGATGCTTATCAATTGACGCCTCCTCATGATGTGCTATCCCGTAGAGCCGGTGATCATCTGCCAAAAGGCGAAGGATCAGATTTCATCAGAGATATGATGAAAAAGAGTTATGAAATATTGAATAATCATCCGATCAATGTATCGCGACGAGAAAGGGGATTGAACCCGGGCAACAGTATCTGGATTTGGGGGCAGGGGAAAAAACCTTCTCTGCCTGGCTTCTATGAAAAGTATGGCATAGAAGGGGCGGCTATTTCAGCGGTGGACCTCATCAAGGGGATCGCTATGCTGGCGGGGCTCGAATCCATAGACGTGGAGGGTGCCACAGGCACTATTGAAACGAACTTCGAAGGGAAGTCTGCAGCAGCCATCAAAGCCTTTCAAGAGGGCCGTGATTTCGTGTATATCCACTTCGAAGGACCTGATGAATGTGCGCACCAAGGCAATCTGGCGGGCAAGATCAAGTGTCTTGAGTATATCGATTCCAGAGGATTGAAACCAATTATCGAATATCTGGAAAACAGCGGAGATGACTTTAGAGTACTGATCGTTCCGGATCACAGGACGCCGATGTCTATCAGGACCCACTCATCTGATCCGGTTCCATATGTTATTTATGATTCCACTCTTCGCTTAGAACCGGACGCAGACAAACAGTTCAACGAGCGATCCGGAAGCAAGGGAAGGTTTTTCAAGAGCGGTGTTGAACTGGCGGATCACTTTTTTCAAAAACAGCAGTAAAGGGGCATAAACCAGTAAAATGAAGAGAATTGCAGCATTTTTGACTATAATGGTTTTGCTGGCGGCAAGTCTTTTCGGAGGCTATGCACCTTCGGCGTACAGCGCTACAAAACCCCCTGCCATCAATGGCGTGACAGGTTGTCTGATCGACGCCAAAACCGGCGTGGTCATTTACGACAACGGTATGAATGAGCCAATGGCACCTGCGAGCACGACGAAGATGATAACGGCGTTGCTGGTGTTGGAGAATCTGCCATTGGATAAGCAGCTCGTTATTGATAGTCAAGTGGAAGGGACTTCGGGGAATTCATTGGGCCTGGTTGACGGAGAGATCATCACGGTCAAGGATCTTTTATACGGCATGATGCTCTATTCCGCCAATGATGCGGCAGTAGCCCTGGCTAAGGCGGTTTCGGGCTCCGTAAGCAAGTTCGCGGATTTGATGAACGAACGGGCGATGGAACTCGGAGCAAAAAATACCAACTTTGTCAACCCAAATGGATTAACAGCATCGGGCCATATAACCACTGCATACGATCTGGCGATGATCGCCAAGGGCTGTATGGAAAATCAGACCTTCAGAGAAATATGCAAGACCGTTTCATACAGAATACCGCCAAACATAAAGTCGGCTGAACGTGTGGTCGAGAACACCAACCTGATGATCGTGGGCGATGAGACCATGGTCACAGTGGGTGGCGTTAGCGTTCCTGCCCAATATGAATACTGTATCGGTATTAAAACCGGGTCCACAACGGAAGCCGGCAATTGTCTGGTTGCAGCCGCAGAAAAAGAAGGCACTATGCTGATCAGCGTTATCATGAAAAGCGGAGAGCTGGAGCGTTATTCGGATTCCATCAGTCTTTTTGAATGGGGTTTTGAAAATTACAGGAGCCATCAGGCCGTTGTA
>CALBZG010000088.1 GCA_937889655.1 uncultured Clostridia bacterium | reverse complement strand
TTCGTGAAGGCGGCAGAACTGTAGGTTCCGGCGTTGTTATCGAAGTCGTCGAATAGTCTTTAAAGACCCGTCGATCAAGAAAAAGCAATAATTAAAAGAGGCCCTTTCAGGCGCAAATGAACGCCTGACCGGACCTCTTTTTGTATTTATTTTAAAGATATGTTATAATGCTTTCCAATGGAAATAAGATTCCGGCAGGCTGAAACAAAGCGGTTTAATAGCCGGAGTAATGATAATACCGGGGAGGTTAGCTATGGAAAATCAAAATGGTATAGCATTGGTACCTGTTTACCAGATATGCGTGGATAAAATTCGGGAAGAAAATGTTTCCGGAAGTTTATATTGCGGGAAAATACCGAAGGGTATCGATTTTAGCGGAATAGGGGAGGTCATATTGGTCATCGACAAAATAATGGACGAGATCGATTTTCCGCAATCCACTGTGGATAAACGGTCTTTCGCTGAAAATGAACCGCCGGTCCAGGTCCTTTCCCCGAAGGAAAGCAAGGATATCCAGCTTGCCATGCGCAAATTCAACACAAAAGAACAGCAGGGGAAATTGGCCACTTTTATTTTACAAGTGCAATTCAGGCACAACGCCAGCTGGCAGGGGACGGTGGAATGGATCGAAGGCAATGAAACATTTTCATTTAACAGCGAGCTCGAGCTGCTGAAGACGATCGATAGCATATGCAAGAGCAACATCAAGCGAGCATAGCGGCGAACAAAGACATAACATGAACGTCTAAATATTTAATCAAGGGATTTAAAACAATCGATTCAATGATGTTTAAGGATGTTTTTATGAAAAGAAAAACACTATCCACAATTTTGATCATAGTGGGAATAGCCATCATGTGTATCCCCTTAGCGGGCAGATTCTATACAGAATACCGCCAGGACAAGGCATATGATGAATACTTGAAACAGATGGAGCAGGAAATGTCGGCAATGAATGATACTTTTTCGGAGGCTTCAGAGTTGACGGATGCAGCTGTTTCTGAAGGGAGCGCGAACCCTTCTGTCACATCCGAAGCGGTGGTCAGAAAGCCGTCATCCATCGAAGGCATCATTGGGCGGATCAAAATTCCGGCCATTTCCTCAGATCTTCTTCTGCTGGAGGGCTCTTCAACCAAACAGCTCAATTGGGGGGCCGGACATGTTATAGGTACCGCCATGCCGGGAGAAGCCGGCAATTGCGCTATTGCCGCCCATAGAAATTACACCTTTGGATCCTATTTCAGCAGGCTAGATGAAGTTGGAATCGGCAACGAAATATTTGTCACCTATAAAGGATCTGCATATAAATATCGTGTCAATGAAGTTTTTACGATCACACCTGACGAGGTATGGGTGCTGGGAACAGACGGGACGCCAATCATTACGCTAATAACCTGCCATCCGAAAGGGAGCAACTCCCATCGGCTGATAGTAAGAGGAGCACTTGTGACAGAGGGTGGCCAGACAGGGACCCCGGAACAAGCCCCGGAGGAACCCCTTGAATCCACGCAGCCTGCGGAAACAGCTATCCCGGGGACAAACGATCCTGCTACCACACCTGCAGCGGACTCTTCTTCAGAAAATATTACCAATCCAACCGTCGAGGAAAACATAACGGATTCAGGCATCGGCGTTGAATAAGCTGCGAATAGAATAGAAAATAAAATCGTCTCACAAAATAAATTCTTAAAAAAAATGGGTATCTATTATTTAGATATCCATTTTTTAATTGAAATTTCAATGTTTAAGCGTGTTATTCCCGATACTGTTGCAAGTCACGAGGAAAGAACCTGAAAAAAATTTTGGAAGATTTAGAATTGTGACGTTATTGTGACTGAATATTGAGATAATACTGAAAACAAGGGTAGAAGAGGAGGATTGATGTCATGGCTAAAAAGATATTAAAAGCGACATTCATTCTTCATCTACAATTCAGACAAAACAGCAGCTGGCAAGGGACCATACAGTGGGTTGAAAAGAAGCAAACGCTGAATTTCAGGAGCGCACTGGAACTGATCAATATTATTGACAGTACCAGCCAGCAAGGCTATGAGATCGAGATGGACGGTTTGGATGAGTTGAAGGAAAAAGCCGCTATCGAGTAAAAGATAGAAATAGTGGGGGGGTGATACCATTGAACGAGAAGGACGCGGAGGAATGTTTTCTGGTACAAAAACGCCTGGGAATATGGTTAATCTCCCCGGAAAAATTCGAAGAAAATAGTAGCAAGGATTTCTATAAAAGTAAGTAAGTGTTGCAATGGAATTATAAACCGAGAAAGAAAGGTTGTGAAGGAAATGAGAAAGAATTATAGAAAACCGCTGGCATTCATACTAACGCTCCTTCTTGTATTTGGAACGTTAGGTTTTGCATTTGCAAGCGATGCAGGCAATGGTATTGAAAGCTGTACAAAAATCGAATCTGGTGATCCGGGTTGGCTGACCGTATCCTATGGAGGGATCGAAAGCACAGCCGTAGAAATGACAGATAAAGATTTTGTCGTTGTTAAGCAAGCCACCTTTGCTGTAATTTGGACAAAAGAAGCCCTCGATGAGGGCGAAGAGGATCCGCTGATCAATGCCCTTGCAGATTGTGACCCGAGCCTCGCAGGCGGAACGAGGGACTTTTACTTTACCACCAGCGAAACTTATGAAATGGGGGGCGGGACTTACTATTTCAACATATCCTCCGGTGTATATGATTTAGAAGGCATTGAACTGGACGGGAGATACGCCATAGCATCCCCGAGCGACAAGGTGAGCCACTTCCTGATAGGGACATTCAACGAGGATCCGACCTACAATGTAAGCTGCACGATCAATAAGGATGTAGTGGTATTGGCAGGTTCCCCGGCTGAGAAAGATTTCACCTTCACCGTACAGGTAAGCGGGCCGTCGATCCAGATTGCTGATAAGACGATAACGATACCTGCCGGCTCAACGGAAGGATCTGCGCTGATCAACCTGTCCGGCCTTGCAGAGAGTGATTTTCCTATTGATCTGACCATTGCTGAAAAAGGCGGAAGCGTAGAAAATGGCTGGACATATGACACATCCCAAAAGACCATCTCAGTAGCACTGAACGAACAGAAACAAGTGACCTATAACGGTGGAACGGAACCTGGAAGCGTTACTTTTACAAATGAATTCAGCGGCTCTTATGAGATAAGCATACCGGTCGAGAAAGCTTTCGCTGGAGATCCGGGCTTCCCTGCAGAGGCATTTGAGTTCAGCGCAATGACTACTCCTGCTGGGGTGCTCGTAGGGACATCGAGCCTGACTTTGACATCTGAGGATGGAGCGGAGGGCGTCATTCATGTTAGTTTCCCTGGCGGGACAACAGCAGAAGATTTTCCGATGAAGCTTCTGGTTCAGGAAACGGCAGGGGAAGATCCGAGTTGGACCTATGACGGAGGAAGCTATCTGGTGACTGTGGATCTGCTGCAGGGAGTTCCGACCATCATCAACATTGAAAAGGTGGTTCCGGAAAATCAGATGACCGTCGCAGCAAGAATCGCTCAAATGGAGACTATCGTATTTACGAACACCTATACGGCACCGCTGATTTTTGAGGTACCGTTCACGAAAAATGTCATAGGCGAAGATTATGGGACCGAGACCTTCCACTTCACCGCCGAACTGATCCCAACCACCACGGATACAGCTGTGGCTTCAGATTCAGCTTCGCTGACCTTCTCCGACAGCATGGCGACTTCGGATGGGGCTTTTGAATTCGAGCTTACCAGCACTCAGGCGGCAGCATGGCTTCCTGCCCAGATCAGGATATCCGAGACGGCAGGAGCATCCGCCGACTGGGATTATGATCAAAAAGTATTCTGGGGTCAGGTAGATGAAGACGGCATCGTCGGGGAAGAGTTCATGGTCAATCAAACCACTGCATCCTCGATCGCCTTCACCAACGAATATGAAGGATTGCCGGTTGACCTGCAGATCCCGATCTACAAGATTGGCAAAGTGATCGAAGGCACTTTCAGGACCCAGACTTTCAACTTCGATGTCAGTGTGAAGCATGGGGAAGGATGGGAGGCCATAACTGGAGCTTCAGTGACTCTGACCTATCCGGGTTCACTAAACGAGCAGGCGGTTCTGAACTTCAGCGCCAGCCAGCTTGAGCAATATGCCGAGGACTACGGCTATCCGGTCATCATCAGGATCACAGAGCAGAACAATGGTGCGAGCTATTGGACTTATGACGGCATTGAATACTACCTCCAATTGACAATTGGAGCTGAAGATGATCTCTGGACCATACAGGCAATGAACGAGTGGGAATGGGAAATTATAACACCTGCTGCCATCTACCTTGGATGCGACTGCCCTACATTGGATGAGATAACCGAAATGCTGCCTGCGAACGGTGAGTTTAATTTAGACTATGGTGTTGATAGTAAATTTATAATGAATGTTTTAAACGGTGGTATACTCGATGGGGCCCACAGAGCATGGTGCATAGATAGAGACCATGGTGTGTACTACGATTCAAATTATTTTACTAACTTCTACAACAGCTACGCAGCAATACCTTCGCATCTCACAACAGGAGACAAACCTAACATAGATCACCCGGAGAATCTTGATTTAGTTAACTGGCTAATCAACAATCATGATGGTTTCACTCCGTGGGAAGCACAAAATGTCATTTGGCATCTGGTTGACTCAACCCCTGGTTTTGAACTCAACGTTAACGAAACTGTTCTTTTCGACTTGGCGGTGGCCAACGGAGAAGGTTTTGAACCGAATTTCTGCAATGGGGACAGGGTTGGTATAATTGCGGAACCGATCATGCTTGGCGATCAGCTGGTTTCCGGACAGGCTCTTCTTCTCGAATTTGGAGTAGAATGCGATCCGATTTATGATGAAGAAACCGATGTGATTTTCCAAAACAGCTTCAAACGCTCTGGGGGGAGCAATGGAGGAGGCGATTCAGATGATGACGAAAAAACAGATATCCCTGAAAAAGTGATCCCTTTGGAAGAGGGGCCTGTTGAAATAACAGAAGTAATTATACCGGAAGCGGAAATACCTGCAACAGGCGGACTTGGAATCCTTGCCTTCCTGGCTCTTGGCGGAACGATCGCCGCAGCAGGTGTAAGCCTTAGAAAGAAATAAGAACAATAAAGGCACCATAAAATAAACATAGTACTGCATGAAAAGGGAGTGGAGGAGCATCCGCTCCCTTTTCATGTGCCAATAAACACAAAATATGGGGAAATATTTTTTGCGAGCGAAATTTGAGACCTTGTTGTGACTGAGGTTTTTTATAATATCAATAGATAAATGAAAAGGGGGATCAATGTCTTGAAAGAAGAAACTTCAAATAAAGATTTTTACAACGGACAAGAGGATAAAATAAAAGCGACATTTATTCTTCATCTACAATTCAGTAAAAACGATAGCTGGCAGGGAACCGTTCAATGGATTGAAAAGAGAGAGACTCTAAAATTCAGGAGTGCGCTTGAACTGATGCAAATCCTCAATAGCGCCTTACAGCAAGGCTATGATATACAAATGGACGGTTTGAACGGTGTTGAACTGGGAAGCATAGCCCAGTGATCAATAAATAAAGGAGTGAGAGTTTATGAAAAAGGTTTTGGCATTTGTGCTTGTTCTGACACTTGTATTTGGAACGTTAGGTTTTGCATTTGCAAGCGATGCAGGCAATGGTATTGAAAGCTGTACAAAAATCGAATCTGGTGATCCGGGTTGGCTGACCGTATCCTATGGAGGGATCGAAAGCACAGCCGTAGAAATGACAGATAAAGATTTTGTCGTTGTTAAGCAAGCCACCTTTGCTGTAATTTGGACAAAAGAAGCCCTCGATGAGGGCGAAGAGGATCCGCTGATCAATGCCCTTGCAGATTGTGACCCGAGCCTCGCAGGCGGAACGAGGGACTTTTACTTTACCACCAGCGAAACTTATGAAATGGGGGGCGGGACTTACTATTTCAACATATCCTCCGGTGTATATGATTTAGAAGGCATTGAACTGGACGGGAGATACGCCATAGCATCCCCGAGCGACAAGGTGAGCCACTTCCTGATAGGGACATTCAACGAGGATCCGACCTACAATGTAAGCTGCACGATCAATAAGGATGTAGTGGTATTGGCAGGTTCCCCGGCTGAGAAAGATTTCACCTTCACCGTACAGGTAAGCGGGCCGTCGATCCAGATTGCTGATAAGACGATAACGATACCTGCCGGCTCAACGGAAGGATCTGCGCTGATCAACCTGTCCGGCCTTGCAGAGAGTGATTTTCCTATTGATCTGACCATTGCTGAAAAAGGCGGAAGCGTAGAAAATGGCTGGACATATGACACATCCCAAAAGACCATCTCAGTAGCACTGAACGAACAGAAACAAGTGACCTATAACGGTGGAACGGAACCTGGAAGCGTTACTTTTACAAATGAATTCAGCGGCTCTTATGAGATAAGCATACCGGTCGAGAAAGCTTTCGCTGGAGATCCGGGCTTCCCTGCAGAGGCATTTGAGTTCAGCGCAATGACTACTCCTGCTGGGGTGCTCGTAGGGACATCGAGCCTGACTTTGACATCTGAGGATGGAGCGGAGGGCGTCATTCATGTTAGTTTCCCTGGCGGGACAACAGCAGAAGATTTTCCGATGAAGCTTCTGGTTCAGGAAACGGCAGGGGAAGATCCGAGTTGGACCTATGACGGAGGAAGCTATCTGGTGACTGTGGATCTGCTGCAGGGAGTTCCGACCATCATCAACATTGAAAAGGTGGTTCCGGAAAATCAGATGACCGTCGCAGCAAGAATCGCTCAAATGGAGACTATCGTATTTACGAACACCTATACGGCACCGCTGATTTTTGAGGTACCGTTCACGAAAAATGTCATAGGCGAAGATTATGGGACCGAGACCTTCCACTTCACCGCCGAACTGATCCCAACCACCACGGATACAGCTGTGGCTTCAGATTCAGCTTCGCTGACCTTCTCCGACAGCATGGCGACTTCGGATGGGGCTTTTGAATTCGAGCTTACCAGCACTCAGGCGGCAGCATGGCTTCCTGCCCAGATCAGGATATCCGAGACGGCAGGAGCATCCGCCGACTGGGATTATGATCAAAAAGTATTCTGGGGTCAGGTAGATGAAGACGGCATCGTCGGGGAAGAGTTCATGGTCAATCAAACCACTGCATCCTCGATCGCCTTCACCAACGAATATGAAGGATTGCCGGTTGACCTGCAGATCCCGATCTACAAGATTGGCAAAGTGATCGAAGGCACTTTCAGGACCCAGACTTTCAACTTCGATGTCAGTGTGAAGCATGGGGAAGGATGGGAGGCCATAACTGGAGCTTCAGTGACTCTGACCTATCCGGGTTCACTAAACGAGCAGGCGGTTCTGAACTTCAGCGCCAGCCAGCTTGAGCAATATGCCGAGGACTACGGCTATCCGGTCATCATCAGGATCACAGAGCAGAACAATGGTGCGAGCTATTGGACTTATGACAATGCAGAATATACTATAAAGATGGAAAAAGAGAAAGATTGGAATTGGGATCTTATTAACGAGGCAAACGGTGTCATATTCCAAAATAGCTTTAAGAAAACCGGAGATTCGGGAACAAAGGATGATTCCGACAAACCAAGCTACAATATACCGGACAATGAAGTGCCACTAACCGACGATCCTGGAGATATTGATGAAATTTCTGTTCCTGATGCAGAAATTCCTCTCACAGGCGGCTTTGGCGCCGCAGCATTCCTGATCATTGGCGGGGCGGTTGCAGCTCTTGGATCGGGTTTGAGAAAGAAAGAACAGTAATATAATCAGAAACAGCATTACCAACTTGATATCTAAACATCTAAACTGGAGCGGGAGATTTATCCGCTCCTTTTTTTGTTTCTGCAAATAAATAAAATTATTTAATAAATTATTTTAAAATAATGGTTTTGTGACTTATTTGTGACTTTGGCATGCAATAATTCACATATTAAATCACAAATTAATTAAAAAATATAAAATAAGATAATAAATAAGACCATATCAATCAAACAAGCGGAATTCACCGCGGGAGGATTTTATGAAAAAGAGTTTAGCGTTCTTGCTGATCATCGCGTTAATATTTGGTTCGTTCAGCTTATCCTTTGCTGAAAGCACAGCAGATGCGGTGTTGCATGTCACGGAATTCGATCAGGAGTTGCCGGAAACGACAGTTCAATACAAGGGAGAAAACTGGCAAGGAGTACCTTGTTATGATTATGATTTCATTATCATTAAACAGGCTAGCGATGAAATTTATGTCTGGACCCCGGGAGACCTCTCAAACAAAGAACAATTTTGGGACCGGATAATTGAGCTGTCAATAGCCGGAAAGGGAGATAAAAGCTTTCTTAGGGGGAATGATAACAATAACGGCAATGGAAAAGGCAAAGGCAGTGAAGCTGAAACTAAGGTGCAGTGGACAGAGGTGACTTTCGTAAGCGGCAGAGATACTATTAATGACGAAAAAGGTAATCCTATATATCATTTTAATGTGATGGCGACGATTGAAGCAGTAGGTGAAGAAGGTGAAATCATTAATGAGGATTTTGGCCCGGCGGTAATTGCAAAAGCTGATAAGGTCGGGCATTTCGACGGAGGCTATTATCATTTTGGCGAGGACGTTACGATAGAGCTCAGTAAAACGATCGAAGCTACGGGAACGGCTGTAAAAGGAACAGTCGATCTGACCTTCGAGGCTGAAGGAATAGGCGCCTCTGTGATCCTTGACAACGATACGTTCAATGTCAATAATTATAAATTTGACGGGGAGAGCACCGAAAATGAATTTGATGATTGGGAAATCCGCGTTAATAAGCTGCCTTGTGAATTGAAAATAAAAGAATCAAAAGGAGGCGTTAACGGGATAGCTGGTTATGCAAGCCAGCAATGGACAAATGACGACGCTGTATATTATGTTGAATTCGATTCGGATGGCAATGCGAAATATTATTCCGACGAGCAAAAAACAGCTCTTGTTGGCACAGCCGAATTTACAAATAAAGTATCGACCTCAAGATTGTATGACATACCTTACTCATTTTCTAAGACAGTAAACCTCGCTGAAAAGGGATCGGCTTCGATTGACAACACTTTCGAATTCAGTGTGACACTGACCGATAAGGATAAAAATGTGGTATCAAGCATCATCGAGGAGCTTAGTTTTAAAAATCCAGCCACAAAAACCATCAACGGAGAATTTGAAAAAATTGATGAAGCCAGGTTTCCCTGCACCTTAACAGTACAGGAAACTGCCGGAGGCGGTGCGGCTGCCGGATGGGCTGACGATGAAAATACGTACTCAATGGTTTATGATATAACCGGAGTTGCGGGTAACGATGCAGAACATATTGGTGATATTATCATGAACAATGATGAAGAAACTACTGCCGATGCAATAGAGTTCATTAATACTTACGACAATACTGCACCCAAATATAGCATAGAAGTGAACTTCACCGGAACAATCAACGCAGTAAGCGATGCGGCCTTCAAAGGAGGGCAAAATCTTGAATTCAAGATTGATGTTAAGGATGCTTCCGGCAAAGAGGTGGACCAGACTGTAAAAACAGAAAAATATTCAAGACCAGACTCCAGAATCATTACTTACCGATCCGAAAAATATTTAGCTGCCGCGTTCCCGATGACTGTTGAAATAACGGAAACGGCCGGGGGAACATCTGCGGATGGTTCCCAATATTGGATCAATGATATAGGTAGAAAGATCATATTAACCGCCGTTTTATCAGGCAGTTCCATCGAATATTTCGTAGCGGGTGGTGATGCGCTGGAATTTGTCAATCTTTACGGTGATAACACTCTAATCACAGAGCCTGGTGAGGAAGATGACGGAAATATCGTCGACGAACCGAATACCGATGATCAGGGAAATCAGGATACTGATCCCGAAACTGATAACTCAGTGATTGATGATCACCAAGCTGTTAAAGGATCGGAAAAGGCAAATGATATGCCGGAACTTGCCGATATCGACGGACTGAATATACCTCTGGCAGAGCAAACCGAAATGAGCATCTCACCGGGATACGTGATCCCTGACGCAGAGATGCCGAAGACCGGTGGACTGGGGACCGCGATCTTTCTGCTGCTTGGCGGAGCGCTGACAGCGGCCGGACTATTTACGAGAAGGAAAAAGGAAGCGTGACTAGAGTAGTGCAATAGAAGCAAAGATCCGGCGGCAATATAGTGCCGCCGGATTATCATACATTGATTTTGGTACTCAAAACATAAATTATCTTATTTTTCTTGCTTTTTGTCAATTCGAGTATTATAATGTGACAAAAGATGCAGCCTATAAATTACCATGGGGAAGTGCGCTATGAATACAGAGTTAAAGGAACCGATAAAAGTAAATATGCTGGGGACCTTTTCTTTGTCTTACGGGGGAAACGTTTTATTGGAAGACCAGGGGAGAACTCGTAAGGTATGGAATCTTTTTGCATATCTGATTGTAAACAGAAACAAACAACTGTCACCATCAGAATTGCCTGATATCCTATGCAGTGACGAACGAAGCGAAGATCCTGCAAAAGCGGTCAAAAACCTGGTGTACCGGCTCCGCTGCAACCTTGCTGACAGCAGGCTGCCGGAGTTGAATTACATTATACAAAAGGGCGGGATATACAGCTGGAACAGAGACATTCCTGTCGTAATCGATACCGATGCCTTTGCTGAAAAATGGAAATCTGCAACAAAGGCCGATCAGGGCAGCGACGAAGCATTGCAGCTATATCTTGATGCCATTGATCTTTATAACGGTAAATTTTTACCGAGTCTCGGATATGAGGAATGGACAGTGAATCTTTCGGTATATTACCATAGGATATTTACTGAATGCATCAAAGAAGCCTTCAGAATTCTGTCTGAAAAGGAAGATTACTTGCCGATCATCCCTGTGTGTGAAAAAGCGATAGCATTAGATCCATGCGATGAAGATATCTATATTATTTATATAACAGCACTTACCAAACTCAATAAACAAAAGGAAGCTCTGGCTGCTTATGAGGTGATAACAGGCAAGCTGTATAATGAGCTGGGCATCAATCCTTCAAAAGA
>CALBZG010000087.1 GCA_937889655.1 uncultured Clostridia bacterium | reverse complement strand
GAGATATCCACTCGTGACTGGAGTTCAGACGTGTGCTCTTCCGATCTTGGTTTTTGATTGACAGTAACACCCCCTTAATATTTAAGATTTGGTGTTCGTGTTGCCATGCTATTAACAGTTATTATCATTCACAAGCATTTTCGTGAGCAGACAATTCTAGGTCTTGCTTTTCTTTGCACGGTGGTCTTGGACTACAGGGTACCTATATGATCGGGTGGATATTACTGATGAGTGTTGCCGCCGAGGAGCGCGTGCTGGCCCCGCAAAGTTAATTGGGATTTGCATTTGAATCATAACATATTGTATTGATTGTATTGAATCACCATAATCAAAGGACGAGGTTTTTGCCTCGTCCTTTGCAATACCAGGACATCCATTTTGGTTTCATTCAAGGAGTAATAGTGATACAATTGTATCCGATATGCAAGCATAGGGTCGGAGTATAGATCGTTTGCATCAGAAACCAATCATTACGAGATACAAAGTTGATTAAGGAGACGTATAATGCAATTGCCTTATACTAGGAGCAAAGATGGAAAGCATTGTTAAGATACTCGCAAGAGAACTCAATAAAAATGAAGAGCACGTCAAAAATGTCATAGACCTCATCGATGAGGGAAATACCATTCCATTTATCGCACGTTACCGCAAGGAGATGCATGGAACGATGGACGACACAGTGCTTCGGGACCTGGCGGACAGATTGAACTATCTTCGAAACCTTGGTGAGCGGCGCGAAGAGGTTAAGAAAGCGATCACCGCACAGGGGAAGCTTACCGAAGAGCTGGCTGCTGAAATAGATGCTGCAAGGACACTGGCGGAGGTGGAGGATCTCTACCGCCCATATAAGCAGAAGCGCCGCACCCGCGCGACGATTGCCAAAGAAAAGGGACTTGAGCCTCTAGCCTTGACTCTGTTTGGGCAGAGCAAGGATTTACCCGACATAACGGAGCTTGCCGAGGAGTATATAGATACGGACAAGGGTGTGGGGGATGCACAAAACGCCCTTGATGGCGCATCGGATATCATAGCGGAGATCGTAGCGGACAGCGCGGATGTCAGACGCCGTTTGCGCGAGCTGATCATGAGCAAGGGACAGCTGGCTGTTGCAGCGGAAAAAGATAAGGACTCGGTATACAGCCTGTATTACAAGTTTGAAAAGCCTCTGGCGCGTTTGCAGGGGCATCAGATATTGGCGAATAATCGCGGTGAAAAAGAGGGATATCTTAATGTATCTGTGCAGATAGAAAGGGAACAGGCGTTGGGCCTAATATGGCACAGCTTTGTTAGACCAGGCTCCAGCGCATCGGATTTTATCCGTCATGCGGCGGAGGACGGATATGACCGTCTGCTTTTTCCCTCGATGGAACGGGAAGTGCGGGGCGCATTGACCGATACTGCGTCAGAGGGTGCGATCCACAATTTCTCCCTGAACTTAAAGCCGCTTTTAATGCAGCCTCCTATAAAAAATCATGTCACGATGGGGCTTGACCCGGGGTATCGTAACGGATGCAAGGTCGCCGTGGTGGATGGAACGGGAAAGCCCCTGGATACCGCGGTGGTATACCCCACCTATGGTGAAAGACAGAAAATGGAGGCGATCGCCGTTTTGAAAAAACTGATCATTAAACACAAGGTGGAGCATATTGCCATCGGCAACGGCACAGCTTCCCGCGAGACGGAGCAGATGGCCAGCGAACTGATTGCCGGTTTGCCCGGAGTAAACTACATGATAGTCAACGAGGCTGGCGCTTCGGTATATTCTGCGTCAAAGCTTGCGGCGGAGGAGCTCCCGCAGTACGATGTAAATCTGCGTTCCGCCATATCCATAGCGCGAAGGATGCAGGATCCTTTGGCGGAACTTGTGAAGATCGATCCAAAGGCGATCGGCGTAGGGCAGTATCAGCATGATATGCCGCAAAAAAGGCTTGACGATGCACTTTTCGGTGTGATAGAGGACTGCGTCAACGCAGTTGGTGTCGATGTAAATACTGCTTCGCCGTCACTGCTTCAGCGCATTTCGGGACTCAATGGCAGCACTGCGAAAAACATAGTACTCTTCCGCGAGGGAAACGGCACATTTACTTCGCGAAAGCAGCTTTTGAAGGTGCCGAAGCTTGGACCGAAGGCGTACGAGCAATGCGCAGGCTTTTTGCGCGTACCTGAAAGCAAAAACGTTCTGGATAATACGGGGGTCCATCCCGAAAGCTATGCTGCTGCGGAGAAGCTGATCGCGGTATGCGGATATACACTTGGAGATGTGGCGGAAGGGAAGATTTCGGATCTCCCGGAGCGGTTAAAAGACTATGGTGAAGCCAAGGCCCTGGGCGAATGCGGGGTCGGACTCCCGACTCTCAGGGACATCGTAAAAGAGCTTATGAAGCCTGGACGAGACCCGCGCAACGAATTGCCTGCAAATATGCTGCGTAAGGACGTTATGGATATAATGGATATTGCCCCGGATATGATCCTTACCGGCACGGTGCGCAATGTCATTGATTTTGGGGTGTTCGTCGATATCGGCGTGCATCAGGACGGGCTTGTCCACATCTCGGAAATTGCAGACAAATTCATTCGTCACCCATCGGAAATGTTATCTGTTGGAGACATTGTAGAAGTTAAAGTGTTATCGGTGGATACGCAGAAGAAGCGCATAGCCCTTTCGATGAAGCAGGCAAAACAGTAATTCGAATTTGGCGCTGATTGAGTCAAGATAAAAGGGATATAATCATATTAAGTGCTTCTTAACGATGCCATAATATTATTAGAATATTCGATCGATGAAGAAGCTGCTGCAAAGTAGTAATGCGCCTAGAAGGAAGGTGAGGACATGGCAGAAACGCATTTGACCCTGAGCCGTCAGACTGTCAAGCTTGGCTTGATCCTGGTGATCAAGGAGCTATTTCCTGAAGAATCGTTGAAAATCGCTTATTCCATGCAGGAATCAGTGTTTTGCAGGTTTAATGAAACTGCGATTTCAGTGAGAGAAGTCCGGCAGATCGATTTGAAGCTGAAGGAGTGGATCCGGACCGATCCTGATATTGAGTATTTGAAGATGGAAGGTGGATATTACCATTATCGGGCAGACGGAAGTGTTGTTGAGATGATTTATCCATGCGAAACCAGTGTGAAAAAAATCGAGCCTTTCAACATCATTCCATACGGAGACGGATTCATTGTAGAATTTAAAGGAGTCGGTCACGCCGATATATCTATGCCTCCTCCGGACAAGCTCTCGACGACGTATGATAAAACTCAGAAGTGGCTTAAAAACATTAAATTGGAGTTGCTTCGTGATGTCAATAATTATATTGCAAGTGGCGCCACCCTTAAGCTGATCGGGATGGCAGAAGCCCTGCATGAGAAAGAAATCGCAGATATTGCGGATATGATCCTTCAGCAGAAGAAAATCCTGCGGGTACTGCTCATTTCCGGAGCATCTTCTTCCGGAAAGACCACCTTCGCACAAAGACTGTCGACACAACTGAACGTAAACGGATTTAATCCGGTCACGCTTTCTTTGGATGATTATTTTTTGAACAGAGAAGATACACCACTGGATGAAGATGGCAAATACGACTTCGACTGCATAGAGGCGCTGGATCTCCCATATCTTCAACAGCAACTTGAAGAGATCATTGATGGGAATACGGTTGAAACACCGATTTTTGATTTTAAAACAGGCAGTCGTTCGCCAAATAAAAGGAAAATACATGTCGGGCCTGATGAAATACTGGTTGTAGAAGGAATACACGCATTGAATCCCGTGCTGTTCCCAAACATCAATAGAAACATGTTGTTTAAAGTCTACCTTACAGCACTTTTTGAATTGAATATCGACTTGACGAACAGAGTACCAAGCTCAGAAGTAAGAATGATCAGAAGAATCGTCAGAGACGATCGATTCCGCGGCATGCATCCTGAACAGACCCTGAAGCAATGGGAAATCGTGAGACGCGGGGAGTACAGAAACGTGTTCAAATTTCAGGAGGAGGCTGACATCATGTTCAATTCCAGCCTTCTTTATGAAATGAATGCGCTGAGACCTTTCGCAGAAGAATCGCTGAATAAAATTGAGGATGACAGTCCATATGCAGATACTAGGGAACGGCTACTCAGAATGATCGCGTTCTCTGAGCCGATGGACACCGCGAAGGTGCCATTCAATTCCATATTGCGTGAATTCATAGGGGGAAGCATCTATTTTGATTAGTTAGATCGAGCACCAGGGGTGGACAAAAAATACAAAATATAATAACTTATAAATATAGAAGCAATGATACAGGAGGTGCATTATGGCTGTTGAAGAAAAAGCGAGAAAAATAAAATCTATTTCAGAACTTGAAAATGCAACATTCGCAGTTGCAGAAGGCATGGTAATCGGTGAGATGGTTTTAAGCAGACTGCCCCACGCACGGATCCAATATTATAGAACGATCATGGATTGCTTTACGGCTGTTAAGAATGGGGAAGTGGACGGTGCGGTTTATGATGAGCCTTTACTAAAATACATTTTAGCGCATTCACCTGATCTATATATGGTCGAGGAAAAGTTTTCGGAAGTTGATTATGGACTTGCTGTCAACCTTGACAGGCCGGATTTGAAAAAAGCCATTGATGAAACACTGGTTGAGCTTAAAGCGAATGGTATTTATGAAGAGATGAAAAAAAGGTGGTTCCCCGAAACCGGCGCCATCGGGATCATGCCAAAAATCAAATTGAGCGGAGAAAATGGCACCTTGAAATTTGGAACAACTCCGGTTGACAGGCCATTCTCGTTTATTGTTGGCGATAATGTCAATACTGGCTTTGATATTGAGCTGGCTAAGCGCATATGCCACAAATTGAAGATGGACATTGAAATTCACAACTTGATTTTTTCGGAGCTGATTCCGTCACTGCTTTCCGGCAAAATCGATATGTTTGGGTCGATATACATTACTGAAGAAAGGAAGAAAATAATTCTCTTTTCAGAGCCTTATTTCCATGGTGGGGTGGCAGTCATCGTTAAAAAATGAACGATAAGGGGCATTTTATGAAGAATAGATTAGTGCTTGTTGTAATGATTACTATGGCATTATTGCTGTCTGGCGGCTGCGCTGTGCAAAACCAGACGGATCCGGATGAAGTGTCCAGCGCTACAGAGGGCCGATATAGGGAAAATGAGATCAGAGAATATATGGGCGTACGGCTCGATCCGGCTATCGGGCCAAGGGATAATTCTATTAAAGGCATCCAGCATATCGACATCGATACTTACACATTAAAGATCATCGGGCTTGTGACAGCACCGGTTGATTTAAAGTATGACGATATTAAGGAGCTGCAGCCTTACCAAAGAAAAATCACATTGTACTGCGTTGAAGGCTGGGAAGCCACCATACTATGGGAAGGCGTCCTGATAAAAGACCTGTTGGACATTGCGGGCATCGATCCGAAAGCAAATACGGTGATCTTCCACGCTGTGGATGGATATACGACTTCACTGCCCCTTCAAGACATTATTGACAAACAACTGATTATGGCCTATTCAGCCAATGGACTTCCGCTGCCGGATGAGATGGGCTATCCGTTCATCGTGGTAGCTGAGGATAAGCTGGGATACAAATGGGCGCGGTGGGTTACCGGGATCGAACTTTCGGACGACCCAACTTATCGTGGTTATTGGGAAGAGCGTGGATACAGCAATGATGCCGATATCCAATGATTTCGTTGTGACTGCAAAAGACCACTAAAATATTCACAAATAATCATCGGGCGCAAGCCCGGTTTTGTTTATATTGCAAGAGCTTGGACGCTTCGGCTATCAAGGGTAACCGAAAATCTGTAAAAACAGATTGCTTCTGGTTGCGCAATGACACTATAATGCAAAGTATTAATAAAATGCGTGAATATTTTGGGAAAACAAATTATACTGCCCCTGGGATATCGATTAAAAAAGGAGTTGAATGAACATTAGCAACAGCATTAAATACACAGCGCTGCTATTGCTTAGCGCCGCATTGACCGGTATATCGGGTACTGTTATGAAATTCGCATATTCTGAAGTACCGCCACTCCCGTTTCTGATATACCGATTTTTCTTTGCTTTTGTCTTTCTTTTTTTGATTTTTAGAAAGGAAGTATTGAACAACATCAGGAAATCTGACATCATGCCGATCGGCATCATATCATTTTTTATGGCTTTTGGGTTTATTTTCTTTACGATCGGCTTGAAATATACCACTGCAACCAATGCAACTTTTTTTTATAGCCTTACTGTTTTAATGATACCGTTTCTCGCACGTCTGATCAATGGCAGCAAATTCAACAGGAAAATTCTTATTGGAATACTGATTGCGGTAGCTGGTATGTATCTGCTGATCATGAACGGCGGGACCTTCCAGATCAATATCGGAGACTTCCTCAGCTTGATCTCTGCGCTGATATTTGCTTTTCAGGTCGTTTTCACAGGGAAGTTTGTTTCAAAAATCAATCCAACGGCGTTATCGGTGGTCCAGATGCTGATGGTCATGATCATAACCTTTTTTGTGAGCCTGCTGATGGGAGAAGGTTTGCCGCAGGTCTCTTATCCGCCGAGAATCTGGCTGATTTTCATCTTTACCGGCATTGCGGGAACGGGGGTGTTCACTTTGGTACAGACCGTCGCCCAGGTCCATATCAGGGAAAGCACTGTGGGCATGGTTTATGCCTTTATTCCGATGTTTACTGCTTTCAGCGCATGGTTCATTCTTGGGGAGACTCTTTCGTCCACTGGTCTGATCGGCTGCGGCCTGATCACCTTTGGAATCATTCTGGCGGGCAGATTGAATAAAATAGGAAGTTAGCTGAATAAGGCTGAATAAGGGAGTATGATCGATGGAGACTATTTTTAAAAGACGAAGTATAAGAAAATATACCGAGAAGCCTGTGAGCGAAAAAGAGCTCGAAGTCATTTTGCGTGCCGGCATGGCGGCACCAAGCTCGGATAACGATCAGGAATGGGAGTTTGTGATCATTGAAGACACCGAAACAAAGACGTCCATCATTGAGATGAATAAGTATGCCGGAGCTTTAAAAACAGCGCCTCTTTGTATCGTAGTCTGTGCAGATATGGATAAGGTCAGCGAACCGGATTATATTTACTGGATCCAGGACTTGAGTGCTGCAGCGCAGAATATGCTGCTTGCAGCTACCTCTCTGGGCTTGGGAGGTCTTTGGATCGGGCTATCGGCTTGTCAGAGGCAGAAAATCAGCAAGCTTATTTCACTGCCTCCAAATATAGAGCCTCTTATGCTGTTGGCTATTGGAACGCCTCATAAAACCAAAGATCGGATAGACAGATATTTTAAAGAAAAAGTCCATTTTGGGCACTTTGGCGGTCAGAAAGAACTATGATTCCCGGATAAGGATCAGTCAAATGGGAAGTCATCTTTATTTTTATTATTTTTTTTGGTCGACCCGATTTTCTCCCTGATTTTGCGCAAGGTCCCATATCGCCTTGAAAAGTCAACCCCGATGCTCTTCCCAACAAGGTCCAGCACAGAATCATAATAGCTTTGAACATAGTGATTGCCTTCTATGTGCACACAGCTGCATTTCCTCAGGCTATGAAGCACTTGCTCCAATGGATACTGCTTTTGGATTTTCATCTCAAGGATCCGTGTCAGAACAAGAGAGACAAAACAAGTCAAAAAATGAGCATGCATATGTTCCGATCTGGACACAAACACCGGCCTGGCACGGTAGGTGCTATTTTTGTACTTGAAGGATTCTTCGATTTCCCAAAGGCTTCTGTAAGCATCGATAAGATTCTCAACGCTCTCGTCTATCTCGCTAGTCAGAAACAGGTAATAGCCATCATACTTTTCTTCTTCCTTCAACCCCTCTTTGTCTAAATTAAGCGGCTGCTTGCCTTGAAGTATTTCTCCTGTCCGTTTATCATATTCGATGTTCTGGACATATCTGGCGACGCCGTATGCGGTGGCTTTGTTGTATTTACCCGGGGCGGCAATCAGATCCTTTGCCCTCAACAGCACATCCTCCCTTTCAGCCATCACGCACCTTGCATATTTCTTATTATGGAATACGATCTGCTTTTCAGGAAATGAAATGGTCTTTTTGCTTCCATCTGTTGTTGTAACACGGACTTTTCTAGTATATATCCTTGATTTTATCTTGCATTCTTCTCCGAAAGGCATATATCCTTCTTCATTGAGCACAAAATCTTTGATTTCTTTCTCTGCACCGCGTATGCTTTGGCAGACAATATAACCGTTGCCGCCTTGAAGTGTATAGTAAAGATTGTCTTGAGCGTTGATCCCATTATCACCGACAAGGATGACCTTGCCGACGCCAAAGTCCTGAGCGCGTCTTTTGATCTCAGGGCTCAATATCAGTGCATCGCCAGGGTTCCTGGATACCAGCTCATAGGATACCGGCAATCCTTTATTATCAACGAAGAGTCCCATTTGTACGATTGGATCCGGACGATTTTCTTTGGAAACATCGTTTTTACGCTGTCGATCCTGCTCGCTGATTTCAAAATAGTGCTTGGTCACATAGTAATACATCTGGCTTGTATCACGTCCGTAGTTTTCGCGAATACGTTCATCTATCCATGCTTGCAGAGGTGCCTTGTATCGGTGGAAATAGGCAAAAGAACGATATACGTCATTCAGCGAGAAATCCATTTTGTCAAAGAACTGTTCTTTATTCTCATAGATATTCTTTATCGATCCGGGGAAAAGTATGCCGCCATAAACAAGAAGTTTCATGACACTGTTCAGGCTGTAGTCTATATCCAGAGATCTTTGCCGCCCTCTAAAAAAAACATCCAGCTTCAATTCATGGTAAAGTGCAGACAAAGCTGTGTAACCGAAGTTTTTCATAAGATCGACGCCGGGCTCCAGTGATTTCGACGGGTCCAGTGCAATATGGACTTGCTTTGCTTCTTCGCCGTTCTCCTCGCTCATCTCCTTTGCGACTTGTTGGAAATGTGCGATCGGATCATCATATAGCTTCTGCAGATCCTCCAAATAGCCGATGTTCATGATCCGCTTCGTTTTAGATACCTTTGTAACAGGATCTCTATAGGATTGCATGATACAAAGATTTGTACCATTTTTTCTTTTCTCTTTTACCAAAAACATAGGGGGCACTCCTTTCGTACACAGCATGAATATACCTCTTTATATCATAACAAACTGCAAAACGCTACAAAAATATTCACAAAAAATATGCGGGCTGAAGTCCGCGCCCCTTGAATAGCAATGGATTGGGCGTTTGACCTTTTGAAATCAAAAGAAAGTCAGGAAAAACAATTTGCTTCGTTTTGCGGAATGAATCTATAATGCGAAGTGTTAAAAAACACGTGACTGTCTTTAGGGAGAATAGCCCTTTCGACCAAGGCATCGTGATTCATGAAAGGAGTATGAAATGGATTTTACTTTAAGCAAAGAACATCGGGAGCTGCAAGAAAAGGCCAGAGCTTTTACGGAGGAGGTTCTTTTTCCGTACGAAATGGAATGCGAAGAAAATAATGGGATTTCTCCTGAAACCCATGCGATCATAAACCAGAAGGTTTTAGATTGGGGCTTCAATGCCACAAACCATTCCAAGGAGCATGGCGGCCAGGGGATGACCTTGTTTGAACAAATGCTGGTAAGCGAGCAGCTGGGTATGTCGACCGGCGCCATCTGGGATGCAGTTCCTCAGCCATCCTACCCAATGAAATTTGGAACGCAGGAGCAGATCGAAGAGTATCTCATCCCTTGCTGCCTGAATAAACGTCGTGATGCCTATGCGATCACCGAAGCTGATGCCGGATCTGACCCGACACAGTGTTTGACGAGAGCCGACAAATGTGATGGCGGCTATAAGATCAATGGCGAAAAATGGTATGTGACAGTGGGTAATGTGGCGGATTTCATCCTTGTACATGCACATGTTGATGGAGATCCGGAAAAAGCCACCGTATTCTTTGTTGAAAAAGATGCACCTGGTGTCAGCATCAAACGCACACCGGAGTTCACACACAACTTTGCATTCAAACATCCGGAATTTACCTTTAAGGATGTAGTAGTGGATGAAACAAAGATTCTCGGAAAAGTCGGAGACGGGTTCAATCTAACGAAAGATTGGTTCGTGGAAGCCAGATTAGGCATTGCTGCTCGTTGTGTTGGAGGAGCTCAGCGTGTTTTGAACGTTGCCAATGAGTTCGCGGCAGGACGTGTGATGGGCGGACAGCCTATCAGAGACTATCAGGTAATCGAGCATATGCTGGTAGATATGACTATGGATATCATGGCTGCTAAAAGCTTGCTGTACCGCGTATGCTGGGAAATTTCCGGGAATATGTCAGATCGCAAACTGAAGCACGCACGTGCTGCAGCGATCAAGCTGTACTGCTCAGAAATGGTTGGCCGCGTATGCGATAAAGGCGTTCAGATCCTCGGCGGTCGTGGATATATGAGAGAGAACCCTGTAGAGCGTCTGTTCCGTGACACAAGAGTAGACAGGATCTGGGAAGGTACTTCCGAAATCCAGCGCAACATTATTGGCGGACAAATCAAAAAGCGTGGTGTGGAAATCTACACAGGATGGGACTACGAAAAATAATAACAGCGGTTTGAAGCTGGCAGATTTTAGCACAGGGGTTTAAAATATAAATATCATGCGAGGGGTTCGTCTCAAGTTCTGGCACCATTGAAAAATGGTGCCAGACCCACCCCAATAGCATTATAATAATCGCATATAAATTATCGGATAAGTAACTGCAGCCGATATGCTGCAGCAGATTGAGCGTTCGACCATAGGCGATCGACTTATAATCTGTGAAAGGGTTTACGTCTTATTTAAGAATGATACTATTATGCGAAAAGCTGATAAGCGACATTCAATTATGTAGTTAATATTCTCTTTTGAAACACATGGAGGTTATATGGAAAATAGTTTGAACAAGAAAGATCGCGGCAATATAGAATTCGGACTCATAATATTCAGCGTACTTTTACTTGCTGCGTTTCTCGTCTTTATGATTTTAAATCCTGAAACCACGTTAAATTCCATCAGCGGATTTTTTTGGACGATGATATCAGGATTAGGGCCTATTTTTGAAGTCTTCACCTTCG
>CALBZG010000086.1 GCA_937889655.1 uncultured Clostridia bacterium | reverse complement strand
CCCTTCACATCCCTGGGTTCATGGAGGTGCTCCTTCTCTATGAAATCCTGCTTTTCACGGAGGAGCTTTTTGGTTTCATCCAGAGTAATCCTGACATGTTCCAATACGGCCTTCCGGCCATATCCGCCGATCAAGCTCATCGCTTCCTCTTCTGCTAGAATTTCATTGACAGAAGGAATGGCGCGCAGCGCCTCTTCGATGCTCATAGCTTTCAAAATCTACCTCCTATAAATAGAAACATGACCAGGCAAAGATTCCTTCCCCGGTCATGCTCTATACCACTTCAATAAAGTGCTCGTCGTCTCCGCCCTTTTCAATGACCTCTCCGATCACCCCGGCCCATGCAGGCTGGTTTTCGTTGATCAAAGCAACCAGGCTATCCGCCTGATCTTTTGGAACGGACATCAGCAAACCTCCCGATGTCTGGGGATCAAAAATGATGATCTTTTCAGGGTCAGTAATATTTTTAATAATACAGACCTCGCTCTGGAAGTGAGACATATTGGAATAGGCGCCGCCAGGTATGGCCTCCTTGGCCGCTAAATCCAGAACCTGCTTCATGACAGGTATCCGATCATAGTGTATCCTGATTTTGACCTGGCTTGCTTTTGCCATTTCCATACTATGGCCAATAAGGCCGAATCCGGTAACGTCCGTGCAGCCCTTAACGCCTGCTTTCTGCATGGCTTCAGAAGCACTCCGGTTCAATGTGGTCATAGAAAGGATCGCTTCTTCCAATTCACTTTCCTTAATAAAATCGAACTTGTGACCGGTGGTCAATATCCCTGTACCGAGGGGCTTTGTAATGATCAAAGCATCGCCCGGCTTAGCCCCGGCATTGGTGATGACTTTTTCCGGGTGGATCATCCCGGTAACGGCCAATCCATATTTGATTTCCTCGTCAGTTACGGTATGACCTCCCAATAGAACCGCACCGGCTTCTTTGATTTTGGCTTCGCCGCCCTTCAAAATTTCCGAAAGCAAGCCCGGATCAACTGAAGGGGAAAAGCAGGCAATAGAAAGGGCTGTTAAAGGTTTCCCTCCCATAGCATAAATATCGCTGAAAGCATTGGCGGCTGCAATCTGGCCATACATGAACGGGTCGTCAACGATCGGCGTGAAGAAATCCACTGTCTGCACCAATGCCATGTCTTCAGAAATCCTATAAACGCCCGCGTCATCCATTAGATCAAAGCTCACCAGAACATTGGGATCTTCTTTATACTGCGTTTTGTCTAAATGGCACAAAACTTGTGCCAGGTCCTTTGGACTCATTTTGCTGGCTCAACCAGCCTTTGATGACATGTGCGTCAGTCTCTTTCTTTTCTGATCTGTCATGAAACCGCCTCCTTTCTTCATCATTATGGCGGGAGCGTGTAGGAATTGAACCCACCTCGGCCGGCATAGCCACCCGACAACGGATTTGAAGTCCGCGAAACCCACCAGAGCCTATCCGCCCCCATATCGTTTACTTATATATTATACACTATATTATGGTATTATTTGATAATATAAATCAAACTCTGCATCGAAGCAGTGATTTAGTCACCAACAATTTTATTCATGCTGGTCATGCTGGTCATGTTGGCGTACAGATATACCAGGACCCTCGAACATCAACGTCAAGCACTCTGACTTCGGAAAAGCACGATTCCGAGCCGGAAACACAATTTTTCATCTCGGTTTCCGCGCTTTCGATAAATCGGAAGTAGTCGCCGCCTTCAAGCCTCTCGATCAATGAAGTTAAGACAGCCCGCTTATTATTATAGTCATATATGATCACCTTATTTTTTGTCACTCTGCTCATTTCCGAATACATCTTTTCTCTTTCATTCTTTTGCATTCCGTGAGCTACATATGAAGCTATCGAAACGTCAAAGGATTTATCCTCAAAAGGCAGCTTGTCAAGAACACTGGCCTGGATGAAGATGATCCGTGCATTTTCTGGTTTCCCTCTTGCGATGCTTAGCATCCTCGCCGCCGGATCGATCCCGGTAACAGTTAAGCCTATTTCGTTAAGGACGGAGCATAAAGCACCTGTACCGCAGCCCACATCAAGGATGGTGCGATAGGAATTCAAATCCATCTCTTCCGATGCACGATCGATGACCTCCCTGAAACGTTTCTTCTGGTAGTTATAAAACAATCCATAGACAGGAGCTATCCGGTCAAAAAGGGTACTGCTGTTATTTTTAGCCAAGAATATGCGCCCCCTTTCCCGGGATCATTCATGCCGATGTCTATTTTCTGATATTCTCCATGCTTTCAAGCACATACCCGTAGGCAACGGTTTGCCCGTTCTCTTCTTCAAGATAGACGCCATGGATTTCCGGGGCGAATCCCGGGAATCTGTTAATGCCCTCTTCCAGG
>CALBZG010000085.1 GCA_937889655.1 uncultured Clostridia bacterium | reverse complement strand
TTTTGAATGGGGGGACAATAAGTCATATGATTGCGGCGTGGATATGCCGATAAAAACCTGCGAAGCATGCGGAACGATTATAGACCAGCTGGGTTTTTCCATCCCATTTGAGACGTTTCTTGGATTTGAAGGAGATAAGGAACCGGATATCGACCTGAATTTCGCGGGTGAATATCAAGGCACGGCCCATAAATATGTGGAAGAAATATTCGGAAAAGGCAATGTCTTCAAGGCAGGGACCATTGGAACGATCAAATCCAGAACAGCTTACGGCTATGTTAAAAAGTACTTCGAGGAAACAGGGACCAGCACCAACAAGTGGGAAATCGAAAGATTGACGGAAGGGTGCACTGAAATACGAAGGACGACCGGGCAGCATCCCGGCGGGATCATCATCGTTCCTGAAGGGCATGACATTCATGAGTTCTGTCCAGTCCAGCATCCGGCCAATGACATGAATACAGAAATCATCACGACGCACTTCGATTACCATTCCATCGACCAGAACCTGTTGAAACTGGATATTCTAGGCCACGATGTGCCTTCACAGATCCGGCATCTTCAGGATATGACGGGACTGGATCCATTGAAGGTCCCGCTGCATGATGACAAGGTGAATAGCCTTTTTACAAGCACGGAAGCTTTGGACATTAAAAATCCGGAATACAAATTTCTCCATGGAACTTACGGTATACCCGAATTCGGCACAGAGTTTGTACGCAGAATGCTGGATGATACAAAGCCTACGAGATTTGCGGATCTGGTCAGGATCTCAGGATTTTCGCACGGCACAGACGTATGGAATAACAATGCCAGCGAGTTTATTAAGAACGGCATGGCTACCATGAATGACGCTATATCCACTCGCGACGACATTATGAATTATCTGATATTAAAAGGCTTGCCAAACAAGGACGCATTTAAGATAATGGAAGGTGTTCGAAAAGGAAAAGGCGTCTCAGATGAATATGTTGCGCTGATGGAGCGAAACGGTATCCCCGGCTGGTATATCGAATCATGCCGAAGGATCAAATATATGTTTCCGCGGGCCCATGCAGTGGCTTATGTAATGATGTCTTACCGGATCGCCTACTATAAGGTATATTATCCTGCAGAATTCTACGCGGCTTACTTCACAGTCAAGCGTGATGACTTCAATTCGGATTTGATCCATACCGGCGTTCGGGGCGCAATGGAAAGAATACAAGAGTTGAACAGTAAAGGCAAGGCTGCAACGGATAAAGAAAAAAATGAAGTGACTGTTCTTGAAGTCATGTACGAAATGTTCTCAAGAGGTTTGGAATTTTTGCCGGCGCGACTGGGCATATCCGATGCGATGAAATTCAACGCGGAAGCAGGAAAGGTCAGGATCCCTCTGGCGGCAATGTCGGGCGTCGGAGAAGCTGCGGCAAGAATGATTTGCTGCGAGTTTGATCTCAAGCCTTTTGAGACAGTGGACGAACTCAGGGAGAGAAGCAAAGCAAACCAAACGGCGGTGGAAGCGATGAAAAATCACGGTGTTTTAGAAGGGCTTCCCGAGTCGGACCAGTTATCGTTATTTTAATTTGAAGAGGCTGAACTAAAGCCGGAAAAGCAGGAAGCTGGATAGGAATTATGATTAGCAAAGAAGATTTGAAACACAGGATCTGGAGTACGGATGAAACCTTGGAGCGTGAGCAGTTTATGGCTCTGCAGCTGGAACGCCTTAAAAAAACGGCAGAAAGGGTCTACGAAAAAGTTCCGGCCTATCGAAAGAAATTCGACGATGCCGGCGTATTGCCTGGAGACATTAAAAATTTAAGCGACTTGAAGTATCTGCCTTTTACGACGAAGGCTGATTTTAGAGACAATTATCCTTTCGGCCTGTTTTCTTCAGAGCGCAAGGATATCGTAAGATTCCATGCCTCTTCCGGGACCACGGGAAAGCCTACCGTTGTCGGATATACCAGAAACGATATGGAGGTCTGGAAAGAACTGATCGCCAGGATCGTCACTCAGGCAGGAGTAACCAATGAAGATACTGCGCAGATATCTTTCGGGTATGGTCTATTCACAGGAGCGTTCGGCCTTCATCAGGGGCTGGAGCGAGTAGGGGCCGCTGTGATCCCAATGTCTAGCGGCAATACAGCGAAACAAATTATGATCATGCAGGATTTTGGCACCACTGCGCTGATCAGCACACCTTCCTACGCCTTGCATATGGCCGAGGTCGCTTTGGAAATGGGCATCGATCCCGCGAAGGATCTGCAACTCAAATGGGGGCTTTTCGGAGGCGAAGGTTCAACGGAATCCATGAGAAACGAATTGAACCGGGTATGGGGAATCTTCTCCACCGAAAATTATGGCATGAGCGAACTTATCGGACCGGGCGTCTCGGGAGAATGCTTGGCTCTTAAAGGGATGCACATCAGCGAGGATCACTTCATTCCGGAAATCATCGATCCGGAAACAGGGGAAGTGCTTGGCCCGGGGCAAGTTGGCGAACTGGTCATAACCACCATTACGAAGGAAGCGCTGCCTATTATTAGATACAGAACCAAGGATATCACTTCTTTGAATTATGAAAAATGCGATTGCGGAAGAACTACCGTCAGGATGGCTAAGATCCAAGGCCGTTCAGATGATATGCTGATCCTTGGCGGCGTGAATGTATTCCCTTCCCAGATAGAAGATGTACTTTTAAGTACCGAAGGCGTCGGACCGCATTATCAGATAAAAGTATATAAAAAGGCTCATCTTGATAAAATCGAGGTGGATGTGGAACTTACGGATGCTTCTTATCTCGAATCCTATGCGAAGCTGGAAAGTTTGAATCAGCATGTGAGAAACAGACTGAGGACCGTTCTTGGCATAGATGCAAAAGTTAATCTTGTACAGCCGGCTAGCTTGCCTCGCTTTGAAGGAAAGGCCCGGAGAGTGATTGATTTAAGGAAGGAGGATTAGTATATGGCTATTAAGCAATTATCTGTTCTGCTGCCAAACCAGTATGGGATGTTGGCCAATCTTACCGAAATATTCTTCAAGGAGGACATCGATATCCGGGCAATGTCGGTATATGATACGACGGAATACGGCATCCTCAGAGCGGTGGTGGATGATCCTGATAAAGCGGTGGAAGTCCTGAAAAAAAATGGGATCGTCGCAATGCTTTCTGATATCATGGCTGTGAATCCCGAAGATAGGAAAGGAAGCCTGAACGAGATATTCCATATTCTATCGAATAACAATGTCAATGTGGATTATATCTATTCCTTTGTTGTTAAAAAGGGTGGCCCTCAGTATTTCGTCCTTAAAGTCGCGGATATCCCAAAAGTGGAAACTTTGTTGGAATCTCATGGGATAGAAGTGATTAAAAAATTGTAATTGTTCTTGCAGATTATAAAATTGTATGATAATATATTACAGTAAATTATTGTAATGGTAGGACTTTTGGAGTGGGCAAATGCCCACTCCAAATATTTTGTCAAAATTGACTTGGAGAAAAATTAGAAATGGCGAAAGCAAAAATAAAAGAGATCGTAGCTGGCATACTGGCTCCTTTCCTTGCAGAGCAAGGGTTGGAACTATATAACGTAGAGTTCCTCAAAGAGGGCAAGGATTGGTTTTTGAGAGTATATATCGATAAAGTCTGGGAAGATGCGGAGGCCTATGTGGGCACCGGCGATTGCGAATCAGTCAGCAGATTTCTTTCGGAAAAGCTGGATGAGATCGATCCGATCGAGCAGAACTATTATTTGGAAGTTTCGTCTCCCGGCTTGGACAGGGCATTGATCCATGACAGGGATTTCATCAGATATAAGGGGCGGATCGTTGAAATCAGCCTCTATCAGGGTATAGATGGAAAGAAAAATTATGAAGGCGCGTTGGTGGGTATCGAAGACGGCCATCTCGTTATAACCGATACAGAAAATAAGACAATCATGCTGCCTTTGGAAACGGTGGCTAAGACTAAATTAAAAGTCGTATTATAAGGAGGAAGAAGGAAAAGATGAATAGAGAATTCATTGCGGCTATCGAGGATTTGGAAAAGGAGAAACAGATTTCTAAGGATGTGCTGATCGAAGCGATAGAATCAGCGCTGGTTTCTGCTTACAAAAAAAATTACGGAACGAGCCAAAATGTGAAGGTGGACATTGACAGAGAAAGCGGAGATATCGATGTGCTTATGGTCATGGACGTGGTGGAAGAGGTAGAAGACAGCATGGTCCAGATCTCCATTGAGGAAGCAAAAGAGATCGATCCGAGATACGAAGTTGGCGACACAGTCTCCTATAGAGTGACTCCAATGGATTTCGGCAGGATCGCGGCGCAAACGGCTAAGCAGGTCGTCGTCCAGAGGATCAGAGAAGCAGAACGGGGAATGATATTCGATGATTATATCAACCGCCAGGGCGAAATAGTAACGGGGACAGTACAGAGAATATCCAACGAAACAGTATTTATCAATATGGGAAAAACCGAAGGGATCCTTGCGGCAACAGAGCAAGTTCCGGGTGAAACATATTCGATCAACAGCCGGCTGAAGGTCTACATCATGGACGTCAAAAAGACAACCAAGGGGCCGCAGGTCTATCTTTCCAGATCCCATCCGGGGCTGGTAAAAAGACTTTTTGAACTGGAGGTTCCGGAAATTCAGGATGGTGTCGTAGAAATAAAAAGCATCAGCCGTGAAGCGGGATCCAGAACCAAGATCGCAGTATGGACCGACGATGAAAATGTTGATCCGGTTGGGGCATGTGTAGGCTCCAGAGGGGTTCGAGTCCAGGCGGTTGTGGATGAACTTTTCGGGGAAAAGATCGATATCATAGCTTGGAGTCCTGATCCGGTGGAGTTGATCAGCAATGTTCTATCCCCTGCAAAGGTTGAAAACGTTTTGATTGGTGAAGAAGGAAAAAGCGCCACGGTTATCGTGCCCGACTATCAGCTTTCTCTGGCAATAGGAAAAGAAGGCCAGAATGTAAGGCTCGCAGCCAAACTGTGCGGTTGGAAAATAGATATCAAGAGTCACTCGCAATACTATGGAGATATAGAAAACCTCAAGGATCAAAATGATGAAGAGTCATCAGCAAATGAGTATTATGAGGATGCTCCGGACGATGCAGGAGCAGGTAACGAAAGGGTGTAAATTTTGAAGGAAAAGAAATTACCTATGAGAAGATGTGTTGGATGCATGGAGTCTAAGCCAAAGTCCGAACTTATCAGGATCGCCGGTTATGAAGGTGAAATCAGCATAGATCCTACCGGCAAAGCTAAGGGCAGAGGGATCTATCTATGCCCAAAAGAAAGCTGCTTCAAGCTTGCTCAAAAGAAAAAGGCTATCGGCAGAGGACTTCAAATGACAGTGACAGATGAAGTATTGGCAAAACTTTTTAAGGAGCTGGAAATCTATGAGAGAAAAGATTGAAAGCTATATGGGGTTTGCCGCGAAATCGAGGAAACTGATATCGGGTGCGGAAACCTGCAAAGCGTTCATGGCGAAAGGAAAAGTCAAGCTGTTGATCATCGCTGAAGACATATCGGCCAACACAAAAGAAAAGGTAATCAGAGAAGCCGTTCGGCACAATGTGGAATACAAAGTCTTTGGAGAAAAAGAAAAACTTTCTGCAATGACAGGCGAAACGGATTCGGGAATCTTCGGAATTTTAGACGACAATTTTAAAAACGTAATACTCAAAGAAATAGAAAGCAAGGAGGTATTCTAATGACGATAAAAATAAACGAATTAGCAAAAGAATTAGATATAAGCAGCAAAGAGCTGCAGGAAAAATGCAACACAATGGGCATTGAAGTTTCAGGGGGAACAAGCGTTATCTCCGACAGTGATGCCGTCGCGGTGAGGAATACGATAACGAGAAGCAAGGCTTCCGTTGAAACGAAAATAGTAAAAGCGGCTCCTAAGAAAACAGAGAAAAAAGAGGACGAATTCGAACCTCATGTTACAGTGAAAGCAGCCGTAAAATTGACCCCTATGCAGACGAAACCTGCTGCGACCAGAACAAGACAGGAGGAGAAAACTGTCACACAAAGACCTCCGATGGGCAAGCCCATCATCTCTAAAGAACTGGAAGGCAGACCTAAAAAGCCTATTGGCGAGCCCGTTATAGACAAGAAGCTTGATGCTAGAGAAGCTGAAAAGGCAAAGGTCGAAGCGGAAATTAAAATCGAGATCGGAAGAGCACACGTCTGAACTCCAGTCACGAGTGGATATCT
>CALBZG010000084.1 GCA_937889655.1 uncultured Clostridia bacterium | reverse complement strand
CTGCTGTTCTTCCCGGGCTTGCTTAGATTCACAGCATCAAACCGGCCGGCATCCGATTCCATCCGCAGCCTATTGGAGAGCAGATCCACATACCCCGATCCTTCCGCCACTTTGGAGCCATAGGCGATGGAATCCCCCAGAGCTGTATATCGAAGCACATCATCGGTTTCAGCAGCAAGGCTAAGTTGCTTCATGGCGGCTTTGTCCAGTGCCGTCAAGGCCTCGCATCGCTTGATGGGATCCCGGCCCTGAAAGCTTCCGTCAGGATATCCCGACATGATGCCGGCGGAATAGACCGCTCCAACGGCGCCCCTGCTCCAGCCCAAATCTGCAAGGTCTGTAAAACCCGCTGCCGCCGTTTCAATAGTCTTGAGCTTCATGATTTTCATCAGGACGGAAGCGGCTTCCTCTCGGCTGATAAGGGCATCCGGACGTATGGTTCCATCAGGGTATCCTGCGATATATCCGGCAGCTGCCGATATTGAAACCGTTTCCGCATACCAGGCGGCAGCTTTCACATCGCAAAATGACGCTGTGCTGCCTTCCGTATATTCAAAGAGTCCGTTGGCCAGTGACATGAACTCCGCCCTGGTGATGTTGTTTTCCGGTCTGAAGGTTCCGTCCTCATATCCAGTGACGGTCCCTTCATCGATCCATTTCTGAATCGTATCCCCGGCCCAGTGTCCGGAGATATCTGATGCTGTTGCCGCATCCGCTTGCGCCGGCACAAAGATTATCAAAATACAAATTGCAATAACAACAGCGAAAAATCGATCCGTGCTTTTTGTCCTTTCCCTCATGATGTCTCTCTCATTTCATTGTTGGCCGTTATTAAAACAGATAATTGAATAGAGTATATAACCCGAATCCTACTGCCAGCAGGACATATATCAGGATTCAGGGCGGGCAGACCTTGATCCACGGTTTGATCTTCTCTTTCATGATTAACCTCCCCTTTAAAACGCATTAAAACTCAACATCGTCCCGGAACTCCGGAGCATAACATCTGACGCACTCTTGTTTTCATTTTACAATCTACGCCTTATACTGTCCAGTGATTAAGCAACAACAACCGCTCATACAAAAGGGTCTGATGCCTCCAGGCATTTGATCACATACTCAAAGGGCACGTCCATTCTGACTGCGGTTTCTTCTAGGGAATACCCATCATCAATGAATCGTCTGACAACCATGGCTATTTCTTCTGCCACTTCAATGATATGTTTATCCGGATCGTAAAATCTGACTGCCCGCTGTCCCCAACTGTGTACCAGCGGTTCATGGACATAGGAAATATCGAATGACTTCAAATGTTTCAGAAATTTGTCCATATTCCTTTCCTCGAAATAGAGTTCAGACTCTTGATCGGGTGAGTCCACGCGTTCTTTTTTGATGAACTCTTTCCAGGTTTCAATGGTTTGCAGAAAGACACCGCCTTCCAGCATTACATTGGCACCAAAATCTTCGAGTACCTTTAATCCTAAAACGTCTTGGTAGAACTGCTTGCTCCGATTGATATCTGAAACAGCAATCAATGTACCTGTATACTTCATGATCTTCGCCTCCAGAATCCCTGATCCATGATATAAAAGTTCATTATCTTATAGCTTTATTGCTTAGCAATACCTTTTCCCATCAGGTCAGCAATTTCGTTTTCTTTCGGACATCGCGTTTAGAAATTTTGTCGTATAGGTTAGGGTTTGAGTTGTACAGGCATCCACGCAATGCCCGCATCCAACACATCTTAATGAAGCCACCGGCTCTCCCTTCAATGCCTTGCTGTTGATGTCAATGGTCATCGGACAGACTGCGTTGCATTGCTTACAATCTATACATTTTGTGTTGTCTGTCTTTATTTTCTGCCCGGAGATTCTGCCCAAAAATCCAAGCAAAGTCCCTAAAGGGCAATAGTAGCAGTATCCCCTTCCGATGAAAACGATCCAGAAAAACATCATCATCAACAATTCCGCGCTCAGGTATTTGTAGATTTCAATTTTGCCGATCAGCTCATAATCTTCGAATATCGGTACGCCAAATAATAATAGCACCCAATAGAATGTAAATATCAACGCAAGGAAAAACATAAGCCCTTTGAAGATCATCAATGCCCTCATGATATTGGGCTGGACTTTTTTCTTTTTTCCGAGCAAGGGGAATGCGGGAGCGAAGACTTCGGAAGCAAAGCCGTTAAAGAGACATATGGTCGAACATTGCCACCGTCTGCCAAGCAAAAGAGTCCCTATTAATACGATCACGCTGATTATAACATAAAAGATCAGGGCGGCCGTTATTCCAGCGATACCCCACAGGGGAGCTCGGCTTGTATAAAACGATGAATCCTCGTATAGAAGCTGAAGAGGCGTTGTCGTCCATGGCAGAGGCATCGTAAAGAAATACAGCTCATCATTATTCAATATCAGCGGAGTGAAGATATGGACAATCAGGGCGGCAATGACAAATCCGATCAGGCTCCTTTTTCTCATACGGGTGCGTTCAGTTCGCCTGATGATTCTGATGGTCAGAATGCTGGCGGCAATGATAAAGATCGTTTTGATCCAGTTCTCGTAAAAGTGCCAGGCCAATGTGATCCATTTCGCGACAGATTCAGGCGCCGTCTTGACATAACCATAGTTCAATCCCGCGATAATCAAACAAAGGATAATGTATATCCAGAGGATGGCCTTCAGGGTATTCAAATCTCTGTTTGTTTTATTAAGCATATTGATTCTCGCCTTATCATTTCATTCTCAATAGTTTCATCGCTTATGGCAGTTGAAAGCTAACGTTTGATCAGGACTGCCAGGATGGCTCCGGCAAGGGACAAAGCCCCCATGAGCATCAGCCCTGCGGTCAGCGTGTAATGATCCATCACAAACCCCAGGGAACCGCCTGCAAAGGATGCTCCTAGATATGACCAGCCATTCACGATCCCCACACCGGTGCCGCCAAGGTTAGGGCCGAGCACATCACCTGGCAGATTGAAAATCGGCGCCTGGACCCCCTGAATGCATCCGCCTGCTAAAAAGAGCAGCAGCGCCAGAAGGGGAAGCCCGAAAGGAAGGCCGAGCAATCCGGGTCCAGCGATATAAACAATAAAAAGGGAACCCGCGCTGGTCAAAAACCCGATGGAGATGATCTGCCAACGGCTCCCTTTGAAAACGGTATCCGAAATATACCCCATGCCGATGGAGAAAAAGGCTCCGCCCCAGTGCATGCCGGAAGCAATGACTGCAGCAGCGATGAGCGTCAGCCCAAAGCCTCCATTTCCCGGAGACTCGCTCAGGATCTTGATGATCCAGTTCACAAGGCCCCACCGGACGAATTGGCTGCATATTGCCACCAGACAAACCAGATTCATAAGAGGGCTCCGTAAAATCGACAAGTAATCTTTGCCCGTGGCCTTTCGCTCTTCTACATCATTCTCTTTCCACTCGACCACATAGCCTTTTTCCTCCGGCGTACTTTTAACGATAAAGAAGTATACCAGGGTCCAACTGGCCAGCAAGGCAGGCGGAATGAAAAAGACCGCTCTCCAGCTGATATATGTGATGGCAAAACCCGCAACAGGGTAGATGATGATGCCCCCAAGGAACGCAAAGGCATCGAATAGGCCCATGAAAAGTCCCTGCCTGTGCCTTGGGATCCATTTGAAGAGAATACTGCAGCCGGGAGACCAGCCCATGGACAAGGCGAGGGAGTTCACCATCCAGAAAATGCAAAACCCGGTCATGCTGTTTGACAGGCCAAATCCGACATTGGCTACGATGGATCCTACGGCGCCGATCATCATGAGGAGCTTGGGATTGTATCGATCGCCGAGGAATCCGGCTGCAAATTGGCCCAGCCCAAACCCCAACGTAAAGATGGTGAACAGTATGCCGAACTCGCTGTTCGTCAAGTTGAAGTCTTCCTGGATGTACTTCGTTGCCGGGCCCAGATTATAGCTAGATGTAAAATAGAAGGTATATAGGGCGATCATGGTGAAAAAAACCTTCATCTGGACGGGATGCAACTTATCAGTCCTGATCAGGTTTGAATTTCCGCTCATGTGGTCTCCTTTATTTCATTAAATGGTTTAGAACTAGATAAAGATCAATATCCACAATGATTATTATACTATACATTATGATAATTTATTTATAATATCATTTTTCGAACCATCTTACCTAAAGCTTTCATCGTTGGATCCTGTGCCGGCGTAATGGCGCTATTGGAAAAATAACCTTTAAGGTGCAAAAAAGCGCTCTGCAAAATATTATGCTGAACGCCTTTTTTAAATATCATATAAGATTGTGTGATTTATTTAATGCTGTATGTCATAAGTTTTTAGGTGCTATATTATTTCAAGCAGTTCATTTATCAAGCCGTGCAGTCCTGTTTTCATCCGCACCGAGTCAAATATGTTCTTATCCGCTCCTGCTAAAGCGGCAGCAGCGCCCTTCCGTATTCGTTGTTGATGACCTGTGCAAGGCTGGTGTAGATGGCTGAAATCCCGCATATGATCCCTACCCAGCCGGCAGCGATCTTGATCATGCTGATACCTGTAAAATCTCCAATCGACAGGAGTAGGAACAGCGCTGTCAACGCGAGAAATATGAACTGTAAGGAACGGTTATGTTTCAGTGTAGCTACAAACATCAGTAAAGTGAAGATGCCCCAGAACAACAGATAGAAGCCCATGCTTTTTTCATCTGCAGCTGCGATCCCTTGAAACGGATTGATCCAGATCATGATCAAAGACCACCAGAAGAAGCCATAAGAAGTGAATGCTGTTGCACCAAATACGTTGTTTTTCTTGAATTCAATGATTCCGGCAATTATTTGTGCAGCCCCACCAAGAGCAAATCCCAATGCTACAATAACAATCGATAGCGGTATAATGTTCGCATTGTGTAAGTTCAGCAGTAGTGTCGTCATTCCAAATCCCAACAGCCCTAACGGTGATGGATTCGCGATAGTTGATTGATAGTTTCCCTGTGCCATTTCCCCTCCAAATAATCATTTAAAAATATCTTGCAAGTTTCAAACAGGGGCACTATATCATAAATCGGGCAACGGTTCAATATGTATTCTGTATATTTGTCAGAAATTTTAATTTTTTCTTTGTATAATTTATCTGAATTTGTATACGATTCACTTTGCTTATGGCAGTCTCCTGCTATCATTTCATTACCCTGCCTTTCATTGTTTATCTAGTAACCTGGAATAGATAATATGTTTCATGGTCTTCATACCACATCGAACCGTTGCGGTTCTTGATGCAAAGCTTCTGCACCTTGGCTTCATCCCTATGCTTGAGTTCAGTGCTTGGATTATCTTTATATAGCATGTATTTATTCTTCATTTTTCTGATATAACCTATCAGTATCAGGTCCTCATATCTTAACGAGTCCAATGCTTCGTCATGAAAGTTGTTGCTTAAAATGATACCCCGATTCCGTACGTACCTTCGGCAATATCTTATAACGTCATCGGCATACAACGAGATCATTATATCAAAATTCGAGTCTTCCAGCGCCAGATGCCCTGCTGTATAATCGGCTATTAAAAATCTGTAGTGCGGGGCTGTTTTATAAGACTTGTTATACGTTATAAGTTCCCGTACTGCTTGTTCGTCAGCGAAAAATTCCTTTGCTTCCTTGCTTTGATCAACATATACAACATGTTGAAACACGAATGAAGGGGTGACATGCATGGAACAACCTGGATAAAGAACGTTTCCTCCGGGATATTCTTTGCTGATAAGCTCAAACAAACCTTTCCGCTCAAATCCCATGTCCCTGTATAAATTCGTGTAAACCGTCTTCTGGTTCAATGATCCCAACTCCTATCCGTTTGATCTCCTAGAGCAATTTCAGTTTCTGATCCGGTTTTCCCGGCTTTGCATCACAAGTCTAATATGGGTTTTGGTAGAAGTACATCCATACAGCAATGACCATAAAAAGCGCTACTGCCGAGAGCAATGCTATAGGCTTATTTTTTTTAATTATTCCATAGATAATACCAACCATTGCGGCGAGCGCAAGAGCAATACCAACTGCCATACCCAATCCCTCCTTTCTGCTTCATCGGCAATAATTATAAACTGACGTTATAGAAAGTCAAAGAAATGCAGTTTGCATTTCTGTCCCTGCTCTATTATCGTTTATTTCTTGAATTGATTTCATCTTCGATCAAAGCTTTTGAAATGATCATCGCGGTTATGATCTTCTG
>CALBZG010000083.1 GCA_937889655.1 uncultured Clostridia bacterium | reverse complement strand
TATGAGAATCACAGTAATCGGAACGGGATATGTAGGGCTTGTTACAGGAGTATGTCTTGCGGCGTATGGCAATGATGTTATCTGCGTAGATACGGACAGCGATAAAATAAATAATCTGAATATGTTGAAGCCACAAATTTACGAACCGGGGCTTGAGGAGATGCTGATCGAAAACTTCAATGCCGGTAGAATCAAATTCACCTTGTCTGTTGCGAAAGCTTTAAAGGATGCAGACATCTGTTTTATTTGCGTCGGAACACCCCTTGGCGAAGACGGAAGCGCGGATCTCAATTATGTTCTATCAGCAGCCCAAAACATAGGCCGCTATATGGAAGGCCGTTTGATCGTAGTCAACAAGTCGACTGTTCCGGTTGGAACCGCTGACTTGGTGGCGGCTGTGATCAGTGCAGAATTGTTTGAAAGAAAATCCGATTATCTATTCGAAGTGGTTTCAAATCCGGAGTTTCTCAAGGAAGGTGCGGCTGTCTCTGATTTCATGCGACCGGATAGGATCATAATCGGCACTGAAAACCTAGACGTTCAGAAAAGAATGCATGAACTTTATAAGCCATTTATATTAAATACCGATAATTTCATCGTCATGGACACGAAGAGTGCGGAAATGACGAAATATGCAGCCAATGCGATGCTGGCTGCAAAGATATCCTTTATGAACGAATTATCCAATATATGCGAAAAGACCGGCGCAGATATAAACAAAGTACGCAAGGGGATAGGCAGTGATAGCCGGATAGGGTATTCATTTATCTATGCAGGCTGCGGATATGGCGGAAGCTGCTTTCCAAAGGATGTTAGAGCCCTGATCAAAACAGGTATTGAATATAATTATGAACCACGGATGCTTCAGGCGATCGAAGAGGTCAATGAAAAACAGAAACTAGTCATTCCCCGGAAAATCATTAATAGATATGGAGAGGATTTAACTGGTTTAGCGTTTGCTGTTTGGGGACTCTCATTTAAACCGGATACCGATGATATGAGATGCGCAAGTTCTATTACAATTGTCAACGAACTGACAGGACGCAGAGCCATGATCCGGGCTTATGACCCTAAAGCTGTGCAGCAGGCACGGAATGTATATTTAAAAGACAATGATAGAGTGGAGTATGTGGGGAACAAGTATGATGCTTTGGTTGGTGCAGACGCTTTGATTTTGATAACCGAGTGGAAGGAATTCCGAAGCCCTGATTTCACAGAGATTAGAAGACTGCTGAAGGAACCGGTCATATTCGATGGCAGAAACCAGTATGATGCAGAATCATTAAAGGAAAACGGCTTTAAGTATTATCAAATAGGAGTTCCTTCCGGCGAGTGGGAGTAAATAAATATGAAAAACATTATCGTTACAGGTGGAGCAGGATTTCTTGGATCGAGTTTGTGTGAGAAATTGCTTCAAGATGGAAATCGTGTAATATGCGTTGACAATTTCTTCACCGGCAGAATTTCCAACATTAAAGATTTAATGGCAGATCCTGACTTTGAACTAGTAGAATGCGATATAGAAAATGCCGGTGATTTGAAAAAGAAAATTATGCATGTCCTGAATGGAAGTATAGATGCGATATATAATTTGGCTTGTCCGGCCAGTCCTCCCTGGTATCAGATCGATCCTATAAAAACCATCCGGACAAATGTCATCGGAACAATGAATATGCTCGATTTGGCAACGGAGTACCGAAGCAAGATCCTTCAGGCCAGCACCAGCGAAGTCTACGGAGACCCAGAGGTACACCCTCAACCTGAAAGCTACAGGGGCAACGTTAATCCAATAGGGGTGCGTGCCTGCTATGATGAAGGCAAGCGTTGTTCAGAAACACTATGCTTTGACTACCATAGAAAATATGGTGCCAGAATAAAGGTGATCCGGATATTCAATACATACGGACCTAAAATGGATCCTAAAGATGGCAGAGTCATATCCAATTTTATTATTCAAGCTTTGACGGGACAGCCGTTGACGGTTTATGGAAAAGGCTCCCAAACACGTTCATTGTGCTATGTCGATGATCTGATCAAAGGCATGATCAAAATGATGGAAAAGGAGGACGATTTTACCGGCCCGGTGAATTTAGGCAATCCTCACGAATTCTCAGTTTTAGAATTGGCTGAAAAAATCATTCGAATGACAAATTCCCGCTCAAAAGTAGTCTATTTACCACTGCCTTCTGATGATCCGACCCAAAGAAAGCCGGTGATAGAATTAGCTCGAAAAGAATTGAATTGGCAGCCTTTGGTCATGCTGGACGAAGGCTTGTCGAAAACCATTGAATATTATAAACAGTATATTAGCAATTAGCTTTCAACGAGGAGGAAGATGGATTTCAGACTAACAACTCCGGTTGCATTTATTGTCTTCAACAGACCGGAAACAACGATAAGAGTTTTTGAGCAAATAAGAAAAGCAAAACCGGAAACGCTACTCTTGATTGCAGACGGCCCCAGACCCAATAAAAAAGGTGAATATGAAAAATGCCGGGAAGTTAAAAAAATCGTAGATAACATCGATTGGGAATGCAAAGTCCTTAAAAATTATTCCGATATAAATCTTGGCTGCAAAAAAAGGATTTCCAGCGGCCTTCAGTGGGTATTTGAAAATGTTGAAGAAGCGATCATCCTGGAAGACGATTGCCTGCCGAACCCTACGTTCTTCAGATTTTGCCAGGAGATGCTTGAAAAGTACCGAAGCGAGGATAGGATCATGCATATTTCAGGAACAAATGTGCATTTGAATCCGGATCCAACGGATAACAGCTACTATTTTTCCAAATATCCTCATGTTTGGGGTTGGGCAACTTGGAAAAGGGCCTTTCAAAATTATGATGTTGATATGAGAGATTGGCCGGAGCATCGGGGTTATAAGTTATTGAATGAAATCATATCGGATGCCTGGTATCGGAAATATCTGGTGGATGTACTGGATGATATCTACAAAGGATATGTTGATACTTGGGATTATCAATGGAATTATGCCATATGGAAGAAGAAAGGGCTGTGTGTGAGCCCTAATAGAAATTTGATCTCCAACATAGGATTTGGAGCGGGCGCAACCCATACCCCTAAGAAAAACATTTTTGCCGACAGAGAGACATACAACCTCCTCTTCCCGTTGGTCCATCCTCGGGGAATCAACGCGGACCCTGATAAAGACAGGGCGGAAGACATTCTGAATAGAGCCGACTGGAAGTACAAATATCTTCCATACTCTGTTTTTAAGGGATTGAAAACAACGCGCCGAATCGTAAGTCAGTATAAAAAATCGAGGATCATCAGCGAGGTTTGAAAAGATGGCATCGGACACTCTGAAAATTTTATATGACCATCAAATCTTCAGCCTGCAGAAATATGGTGGCATATCCCGCTACTTTGCGGAATTGATGGTCCAATATAGATTCGAAAAAGATATCGATTTTGAATTGGCATGCAAGTATTCGGACAATCAGTATTTGCGCGATATGGTGAAATTGGATTTCATCAAGAAATCTTCTGACGCAAATAGCAAAATAAGAAAGTACTATAATTATGCGCTCAACAGGCTAAACAGCATGAGCATCATAAGCCAAGGCGACTATGATGTATTGCATCCTACGTATTACGATCCGTATTTTTTGAATAAGTTAAATGGGAAGCCCTTTGTGATCACTGTCCATGATTTGACACAGGATCTGTTTCCGCAATATTTCAAAAATCCCGGCCGCAACACCAGGATGAAGAGGGCGGTTATGGAAAAGGCAGAAAAGGTGATTGCCATATCGAACCATACCAAGGGGGACATCATCAATTATTTCAATGTGCCGGAAGAAAAAATTACGGTGATATATCATGGCAATTCATTAAAAAGCATTAAAACTATATCCGGGAATCCAGGCACTGGGCTGAGCGAGAAGCGGTATGTGCTTTTCGTAGGTCTTCGAGGAGGGTATAAGAATTTCCATACATTTGTGGCGGCCATTTCAAAAATTTTAAAAGAAGACGAAGGCCTGGAAGTGATATGCGTTGGAGCGGGGCCATTTGTAAAAGAAGAAATTGAACTATTGGAAATCCATGGGATTCAACAACGATTCTCTCAGGTCAGCGTGAATGATGAGGAATTGACAGAATTATACAGCAACGCTTTGGCACTGGTTTTCCCTTCGCTGTATGAAGGGTTTGGCATGCCGATCCTGGAAGCGATGGATTGCGGCTGCCCCGCGATTCTTAGCAACACCAGCTCGATGCCCGAAATCGGGGGAAACGCTGCACGCTACTTCGACCCTGGAGACATTGAAAGCATCAGGGACAGCATAGAAAAAGTGATTTATGACGAGGAATTGCGCCAAAAAATGATATTGGATGGAAGAAATCGGGCAGATGATTTTTCCTGGCAAAGAACCGCGAAAGAAACTGCCAAAGTGTACCGAAGTCTATTATAACTGTGGAGGCATGAATGCATATTATACTATTATCGGGAGGCTCCGGAAAAAGGCTCTGGCCGCTGTCCAACGACATCCGTTCGAAACAATTCCTGCAGCTTTTACCCAATGAAAACGGAAACCCCGAATCCATGGTCCAGAGGGTCTATCGTCAGCTGAAGGAAGTCGGAGGCTGGAGCTCGATCACTGTAGCCGCGGGAGCAAGCCAAAAAGATCAACTGCAGATCCAGCTTGGGCCGGATGTCAACATCGTGATAGAACCTGAACGCAGGGATACTTTCCCGGCGATCGCTCTGGCATGTTCCTATCTGGTCGATAAGTGTTCCGTCGGGGAAATGGAGCCCGTCGTCATCATGCCTGTTGATTCTTTTGTCGACATTGAATATTTTCATAATATTTCCAAGTTCCAGGATATACTGGAACCTGAAACGGGGCTTTTATTGCTAATGGGTGCATTGCCCACAAGACCTTCGGAGAAATATGGCTACATACTCCCGGCCGATAACGGAGCGGTAGTTTCAGATGTGCTAAAATTCAAGGAAAAGCCCGATTTAAGGACCGCTGAAGAACTGATCGGACAGGGAGCCCTCTGGAACTGCGGGGTGTTTGGGCTGAAACTCGGCTACATACTTGATATATTAAAAAATAAATACGAGGTCGCAGACTTTTCATATGAAGCCATGAGAGAAAAATTCATGACATTGCATAAAACCAGCTTCGATTATGAGGTGGTTGAGCATGCCGACAGAATTAAAGTGCTTCGTTATGCAGGAGCCTGGAAGGACTTGGGCACTTGGGAGACGCTGTCCGAGGAAACCGCATCGAACATAACCGGCAATGCAAGAGCCGATGATCTATGCAGGGGAACCTACGTGCATAACGAGCTGGAAATACCTCTTGTAGCCATGGGCCTAAGCAATACGGTGGTGGTCGCCAGCAATGATGGAATACTGGTGGCGGAAAAGGGGGAGACATATCGCCTCAAGGACTATCTGAAAGACCTGGATAGCCGCCCGATGTATGAAGAGAAAAGATGGGGCAGCTATAAAGTTGTTGAGCATTCATTCTATGAGGATGGAACGGAAGCCTTAACAAAGAAGTTGATGCTGAAAGCCGGAGGACAGATCAGCTATCAGTATCACAATCATAGAAAGGAAGTCTGGACGATCATAAGAGGAGAAGGACTTCTCTATAAAGAAGGATCAAAAACAAAAGTGCATCCCGGCGATGTCATTACGATTTCCGAAGGCGAAAAACATGGGATCATGGGCGTGACGGATATGGAAATGATCGAGGTCCAACTTGGGGGTAAATTGGTCGAGGACGATATAATCAGACTGGAAATGGATTGGTAGACAATAGCTTATATCAGGAGGGAACACGATGGGCAAAATTGCATTAATAACAGGGATCACAGGACAGGATGGCTCGTACCTGGCAGAATTGTTGCTGGACAAGGGATATGAAGTACATGGAATAATCAGGCGAAGTTCTTCATTCAATACCGACAGGATCGAACATTTATATATAGAGGAAGCTATCAAAGATATGCACAGCAAGAAGAAAATCGAGCTTCACTATGGAGATATGACAGATTCCACGAATCTGATCCGCCTTGTAAAAGAAATCCAGCCGGACGAGATCTATAATCTGGCGGCCCAATCCCATGTAAAAGTCTCTTTTGAAGTACCTGAATATACTGCCGATACGGATGGGATCGGCGTATTGAGGCTGCTTGAAGCCGTAAGATTTCTCGACATGACCGAAAAGGTCAGGATATATCATGCTTCTACCTCGGAGCTTTTTGGAAAAGTACAGGAGATCCCTCAGAAAGAAACGACTCCTTTTTACCCGCGGAGCCCATATGCCTGCGCGAAGCTGTATGCATACTGGATCATCAAGAATTATCGGGAAGCCTATAACATGTTTGCCGTGAACGGCATCCTTTTCAATCATGAAGGAGAAAGGCGAGGCGAAACCTTTGTGACCCGGAAGATCACCCTTGCAGCAGCCAGAATAGCTCATGGGAAACAGAAAAAGCTTTATTTGGGAAATCTGTCCGCTAAAAGGGATTGGGGATATGCCAGGGATTATGTGGAATGCATGTGGCTGATGCTGCAAGCAGAAAAACCTGAGGATTATGTCATCGCTACAGGGGAAACCCATACAGTCAGAGAGTTTTGCGCGCTGGCTTTCAAAGAAGCGGGCATCGAGCTCGAATGGCAAGGACATGGGATCGATGAAAAAGCCAGAAATAAAGCGACGGGAGAGGTCCTGATCGAAGTCGATCCGAAATATTTCAGACCTACAGAAGTGGAGCTGCTGCTCGGAGACCCCACAAAAGCAAAGGAAGAACTCGGCTGGGATCCGACGAAAACAAAATTTGAAGAACTCGTTAAGCTGATGATGAAATCCGATATGGAGCTGGTACAGAAGGAAGATCACATCAGACAGGAATTTTTTTAATAACGGAGGCTTTTATGGAGAAGAATAGCAGGATCTATGTCGCAGGCCATAAAGGTCTGGTAGGATCCGCCATCGTCAGGAAGCTGATAGAAAAAGGATACGGCAATATAATATGCAGAGAGCATGGTGAACTCGATCTAACCGACAAAAATGAGGTTGAGGCTTTTTTTATATCGGAAAAACCGGAATATGTTTTTCTGGCTGCCGCAAAGGTTGGGGGCATCAAAGCCAACAGCACACAGCCCGCCGACTTTTTCTATATCAACTCCATGATACAGAACAACGTGATCAACAGCGCCTACAAGAGCGGAGTAAGCAAACTCTTATTTCTTGGCAGCTCATGCATTTATCCTAAGATGTGCCCCCAACCCATAAAAGAAGAGTATCTTCTGTCCGGTTATTTGGAGGAAACCAATGAAGCCTATGCCCTTGCGAAAATAACCGGTCTAAAAATGTGCCAATATTATAACATCCAATATGGAACGAACTATATCAGCTGCATGCCCACAAATCTGTATGGGCCAAATGACAATTTCGATCTCGAGACTTCCCATGTCCTTCCCGCCTTGTTGAGAAAATTTCATGAAGCCAAGGAGCTTGGAGACCCGACAGTGGAAATATGGGGAAGCGGGAGTCCACTGCGAGAATTCCTTCATGTCAACGACATGGCCGATGCCTGCGTTTTTTTGATGGAGGAATATTCAGGACTGGAGCATGTCAATATCGGCACCGGAAAAGAAATTACGATCAGAGAGCTGGCAATGATGATCGGTGAAATAGTTGGATACAAAGGGGAACTTGTTTTCGATGCAGACAAACCGGACGGAACGCCAAGGAAATTGCTGGACGTTTCGAAACTGAACGGGTTGGGCTGGAGGTATAAGATCGAATTGGCCGAGGGCATCAGGGAAACCTATCAATGGTACATCGACTATAATCAGTATCAGAAAAGGAATGGATATCAGGTTGAATGATAGTAAAAGAATCAAAATCTCAATAGTAACAGCAACCCACAACTCCGAATCGGTGATTGGCGATGCGATCCGGTCCGTCCTCGAACAGACCTATGGAGATATCGAACACATCATTGTTGATGGTGCCTCTTCAGATGGAACCATTGAAATAGTAAAAAGTTTTGAAAGTCTTTATGAAGGCCGTTTAAGATGGATCAGTGAAAAAGACACCGGTATCTACGATGCATTAAATAAAGGCGTCTCAATGGCCACTGGTGATGTTGTAGGATTCTTGCACTCAGATGATTTTTTTAGAGATGCACAGGTTGTGGAGAAGATCGCAGCCGAGTTCGGTAAGGACGATGAACTTGAGGGAATCTACGGCAATTTGGCCTTTGTGGACGCAGTAGACCCGGACAAGATAAAAAGGATCTGGATAGCAGGAAAGGGCAGCTTTCAAACAGGCTGGACCATACCCCATCAGACGCTATATTTGAAAAAAACGGTCTATGAAAAATATGGAGGATACCTGACCGATATGCGGAATGCCGCTGACAATGAATTCATCCTGAGGGTCGTAAAGGACGGCGGGATAAAGTTGGCTTATATAAACGAAATACTTGTTATGATGAAGCTCGGGGGAGCAAGCACAAAAGACTTGAATAGCAGCAGGATCGGATTTAAAGAAGTGCAGCGCAGTCTGGAGATGCATCATATCAAATTTCCGTATTTGGTTAATTCTCTTAGACTGGTCAGCAAAATAAAACAGGTAGTAAGAGCAAAAATAGAGGGCTTAAGCAATAAAAACCGGAGGGGAATATGAAAATACTTCTGACCGGAGCTACTGGCCATTCCGGTAGATGGTTTATCAAACGTCTAGAGCGTGAGAAATTCGAAGGTGAGCTGGTTTGCATTGTCAGGGAGGGCAGAGATACATCCCACTTGGCTGAAAGCGGCTTGAATTATACTATTGTCAATTGTCCGCTGGAAGATGTAGAAAAATTAAAAAAAGCCATGCGGGGCGTCGATGTGGTACTTCATATCGCAGGTATACAAGTCAGCAAGTATATTATGGAAGTTGCCGCTTTAGAGAATATTGACTGGGCCATTCTGGTTCATACAACTGGCAGATACTCCAGATACAAGAGCGCGTCCGCTGAGTATATTCGCATAGAGGACAGGATCCTTGAGGAGAGGAAAAGCGGGACTTACAAAAATGTCACGATCATCAGGCCCACGATGATTTATGGATCCCAAATGGATGTCAATATGCATAAACTGATTCTTTATCTGAACAGGCACAAATTCTTCCCTCTGTTCGGAAATGGCCGGAATCTCATGCAGCCGGTCCATGCCAGAGATTTAGGAAATGCATATTACGATATTTTAATGGATCCCAAAACCACAAAAAACAAGGAATATAATTTGCCGGGAAGATCAGCACTGCCTTACCTGGATATTATCCGGACTGTTTCAAGCAAACTTGGCCGGAAGAATATCATCGTAAAAATACCGCTGGGATTATCGGTAGCTGCTGCAAAAATCTATAATGGTTTGTTTGGCAGCCGGGCGATCATCAACGTCGAGCAAGTCTTGCGCATGCAGGAGGATAAGAACTTTTCTTATGAGGATGCGGCTAATGATTTTGGCTACGATCCAATTGGATTTGAACAGGGTATCACAGAAGAAATCCGGGAAATGAAAAAAGCAGGCCTGATCTGATACGGATCAACTCTGCTTTTTCTTTTTATCAGGTCCGCCTTCGACAACTCCTCTTTGCGACACAACATTGATAAAAGTAAGGAACAATATTTTTGTGTCAAGAATCAAACTGCAATGATCTTTATAAAACCCGTCCAACTCGGCCTTCACTTTGATAGGCAGTTCATCTCTTCCATTGACCTGGGCCCACCCTGTAATGCCGGGCTTCATAGTTTCAACGCCAAGAGAGTTTCGCGCCTCGATCAGATCATATTGGTTCCATAGCGCCGGCCGGGGACCAATGAACGACATCTCGCCTTTAATGATGTTAAAAAGCTGTGGCAGTTCATCAAGACTTGATTTCCGAAGAAACTTCCCAATAGCAGTGATATAGCTCTCTGCGTCACTGAACATATGGGTAGGTACATCCTTCGGCGTGTCTGTGCGCATGGTCCTGAATTTATAAATGTCAAACTCGATATTCGATTTTCCTATCCTTTTCTGCTTAAATAAAACCGGACCCTTTGAGTCCAGTTTGATGATTGTCGATAGCAAAAGCAATGCCGGTGATAATATAACGATGAGCAGTGCTGCAAAAAAGAAGTCTGCAGTTTGTTTGAAGAGCAGATAAGGTTTCATCGGAACTTACTCCTTCAAAGCTTCAGCGTTACGGGCTAAAATCATATTGATAGCCGTTCCGGTACCTAATAGTCCATAAAACATCGGCATGATGGATACCGAGGAGTCATTGACCAGCCCGGTTACAGCAAATCCGACAATGCCAAGAAAAATACCGATTCCCGAATATTCGAGGAACGAAAAGTATTTCCTATTCCGATACAATTTGACGCTTTGCAGTATGTAAAGAAGCATTATCGCCAAAAATGCAAACACTGAAAACATCCCTGTCCCGAGCCACATCCCCATATACATGTTATGAGGCTTGTCAACGATGATGCTGATGTTGTCGCTGAACGTACCTGAATTGTATTTACCTACATAGTCCTGATGCGGGAAGTACAGACAGTAGGTATCTGCACCGTGCCCAAGGAGAAGAGTGTCCTTCATCATCGGTATCGTTCTGGACCAGATATATCCCCTGCCTGAACCGAATTCCTGATTGTCCGCCCATCCGAATGAAGGAACATTTTCTTCGAGCTTAACAGTAGTTCCTATTTCCGTATTGTAGTATACGCCATCATCAGTCACTCTGAATACCCAGTTCTTTTCCTGTTTATCCATGCTGAAAATGATAAAATTCTTGCCGTCATCTGATTGAGCCGGCTGGATCAGACAGAAGTCGAACCGGGTGTCGTTGATATAGTAAATTGGCGATACGTTTGTAGGGGCCAGATCCAACATCTTTCCTTCATTATCGACGATTTGGACCGCAATCGGATTATCCGGAAAAGTCTTGACTGTAAATTCATTTCCGTCAACGCCGATGATGATATCATTTTCTTTAGTTAGAATAGAATCCAGATGATGTGATTCCAAAGCAGCGTTGGCGCCTTCGCCTATAACCGATGTTTCCGCAGAGCCTGATGCTCCCTTGAATGCGGAGCTGATTTCAGGAAGCCACCGGTCATATGTAGCCCCGGCCATCAATATAGTGATCGTCAGAAGGATGACTAACGGCTTCCACCAGGTCAAGATCTGCTTATTTAGAAGGGGAACAGCGGCGACTACCACAACAGCCATTCCAAGGAACCCGCCTGAGGAGGCCGATCCGATCAAGTTGAATATAAGAAGCGCGAAAATAAGCGCCCAGATCACCTTTTTCCAAACCTGTTCTTCTTTGCCCTTCATGAAGGAATGAATGAAAATGAGGCCGAACAGAGGGATAAGCAAAGTCAAGTAAAATGAAACATAATTGATGTTGTATACGGTCTGATATATTTCCTTATTTTGAAAAGTAAAATTGAGGAACTGCTCTCCCTTCGCTGCCGCTTCCTCGATCATTTCGTTGATAGTCGATCCGGTAGCAAGGGTTGCATTCGGTGTGATGAGCTTCTGCCCGATCACAGTCCGGAAAAAGTCTTTATCCATAGCCTGGGAAACACCGAGAAGCCCAAGGAGTGCGCTTGCCGCTGCAGTCGGGTACAGGACCATTTTTACAGCCCTTGTTGTATTGATAGAATTTATGGTGTAAAACAGCATCACCATATACGCCAGCAAAGTCAGCGTCCCTTCGAACCTGTCGTTCCACCCCCAAAGAGCGAATTCTTTATAATCCGAAAAAATATAAGAGAGGATCACAAATGCAGAATAAATGAGCATTGGAAAATAGTAAGGGGATCTTTTAAATGCAACGGATTGTGTGAAGACCCTATAAATCAGAAGAATAAGAGCTATGCCGGCGCATAAAAGGATCGCTGCCATCTTGTAGTAACTGAAAAAATCCACCAGATGATTGTCGCCAGAGTACCAGAAGAAATCCTCCATTGGCCTTTCATAACTTTTCATCTGCGTGATGAGGATAACGAAAGCGGCGAAAAAAGAGATCGGAAGGATCTGGAACCAATGGACACCCTCGTCCAGACGCGGAGCGTAGCTCATGGACCAAAGATAGTCATTGTTTTTAGTTGTCTCATGATCCTTATGCTGCACAGTACGTGCGGTGTGCTTTTGCTGGCTGGTATGGCCCGATTGCCCGGAATGGATGTTTTTATTTGGAGACGTGCTCTTGCTGATCTTTTTTGCCATAGCTGTTTCCTCTCGAAAGTGGTTATTTTCTGGATTTGCAATACGGTTATTATAACCCTAAAAGCGAACCCATTCAAGAAATATTGGTGTTATCAAAGGGTGGGCATGTTATAATATATTAAATTGGGCTTAGTGCAACCCGACAGAAGCCAACCTGAAATAATGTTATTAAATCTTAAGATTCTGGCCCTTGACCATAAGAAAGGTTATGGCATAGAATGGTAAAGTAATCATCGAAAAAGGATTATATAAAGAAAGGTTCAAAGTTAAAATGAAAAGGATTTTTTGTACGATAATATCTTTGATATTGGTATTATCAACTTATAGCTTCGCATTTGCTGCGATTCCATCCGATGTGGAAGGAAAAACATATGCCAAGGCTGTTGAGGCCCTTATGGAAACCGGGAGCATTACAGGAGATACCGATGGCATGTTTCACCCGGATGAAACCCTGACAAGAGCGCAGGTCTGTTCAATCGTCGTTAAAACAGCCGATACGGTGACAGATGGCGGGATCAGCGGATTTGCCGATATGTCCGGCTATGGCTGGGCGGAGCCTTTTGTAAAATATGCCGTTGAATACGGGATAACAGCTGGATATCCGGATGGGACCTTTAAACCTGGCAAGGCGGTCACATCGAATGAACTGGTGACTTTCGTCCTCAGAGCTGCAGGTTACAGCGATTCAGAACTGGGGGGCAGATGGCCGGATAACTACATTGAAAAAGGCCGGCAACTGGGATTGTATGAGGGTCTTCCTGAGGAGATGCCGGAAAACGCCCTGAAGTGGATGGCGGCTCAAATGATATACAATGCGATGGAAATCATCGAACAGGCGGAACTCGAGAAAGTCATATCCGTCTATGATTATAGCGATATAGAAGAGGATCCGGCCTTGGATATTGTAGTTCTTGGCAGCATGGATTTCGTGGGTCCGGCAACAACGTTGTCATTGCAGCAGTCAATCGAGCGCATGCAAACCACAGGACCGGGATTCGAGGCGGCTGTTCTGGCAAGAGACACATTGACTGCCGTCGCGAGAGCGAACACGGAGGCATGGAAAGATCTGAAGCTTGCTTCGGCAACCAATACGATGGATGGCAAGATCGTGGAGATCAGCAGAAAATATTTCGCCAACCAGGCTTCCATACAGTACGAAATCGCTTTAAACAATCTTGAAGCTACTGCTGTACGCTCATATTTCGGTGTTTTACAGGCTCAAGAAAATTCGCGCATATCGGAAGAAAATCTCGAAATTAAAACGAAGCTGCTTTCTGATGTAAAATTAAAATACAGCCTGGGTGTAGCGGCACGGGTCGATGTGAGCACCGCTGAGAACGATGTTCTGGCAGCAAGAGTATCGGCAGATCAGGCTGAGACAATGTATAAAAAGGCAAAGATGGGATTCAACATGCAGCTGAATTACCCTTTGATGCAGGAAGTGGAACTTTCAGAAGACCTGGAGCAGCAAGCCATGCCTAATATCATACTCCCTGATGCTATAAAAGCCGCACTG
>CALBZG010000082.1 GCA_937889655.1 uncultured Clostridia bacterium | reverse complement strand
CTTCCGCCTCGATCCGGGCATCGATCTCTTCTTGCGTCATTGTTCTCTGTTGCTCCGGTGCCGGGGCTGCCTCCCTGCTCCCTACGGCTGCGAAAAGCAACTCATAGGCTGACTCCCTGTCCACTTCTTTATAATATTTTGCGTTTAAATCACTGGTGCTATTCATATATACCCGTGTTTGATCATCCATTGCGCCTATCATGCTTTGAGGCGGAAGGATCATGGCTCTCTCAACTATCCCCGGGATGCCATCCTCTCCAAGGAAAGAAACAAGGCCTTCTCCCGTGCCCAGTTCTCCGAGAACGGTTTCTGTATCTATAGCAGGATTCTCCCTGAACGCCTGAGCCGCCGCCTTGACGGCCTTGAGCTCATTCGGGGTATATGCTCTTAACGCGTGCTGAACTTTATTTCCCAATTGAGACAATACGCTGTCCGGTATATCGGATGGCACTTGTGTGATGAAATAGATGCCGACGCCCTTAGATCGAACCAATTTCACGACCTGTTCAATCTTTTGTATCAGCGCTTTAGGCGCGTCGTTGAAAATGAGGTGAGCTTCGTCAAAGAAGAAAACCATCTTTGGCTTATCCAGATCTCCAACCTCCGGAAGATTTTCGTATATTTCGGAAAGCATCCACAGCATAAACGTGGAGTACAGCAGCGGCGCTTGAAAAAGCTCTACACAATGTAGAATGTTGATATACCCTCTGCCCATACTATCCAGGGATATCCAATCCATAACGTTCAGCGCCGGCTCACCGAAGAATATTTCCCCGCCCTGGTCTTCCAGCCTGAGCAGCAATCTCTGGACCGCTCCAATGCTCTGGGATGCAATGTTCCCATATCGGGTGGTATATTCATCAGCATGATCTCCAACATATTGGACCATAGCTCTCAGATCCTTTAGATCCAGAAGCAGCAGACCCTTGTCATCTGCAACTCTGAAAACGATGCTGAGAACGCCTGATTGTACGTCATTCAGTTCTAGTAGTCTCGCAAGAAGATCAGGCCCCATTTCTGAGATCGTCGCCCTTGCGGGGATCCCCTTTTTCCCATATACATCAAAAAAACGTACCGGATAGGCTGCAGTGGTAAACCCAGTCACCCCAAGCTTCTCAATGCGGGATGCAATTTTTTCATTTATTTCACCCTGCATGCCCAAACCGGACACATCACCCTTGATGTCAGCCATAAACACGGGTACTCCCATATCGCTGAAGGCTTCGGCAAGTACCTTGGATGTGATGGTTTTTCCGGTCCCGGTGGCTCCTGCGATCAATCCATGTCTTGTTGACATTTTCGGATACATGTAAACAGGAACTCCGCTTTTTGCTACCCATATCTTATTTTCTTGTTTTAAAAACATGTTTCAGCCTCACTTTCCGTAGTATGTTGAATAGCCTCTGATTGATCTTTCAGGTTCAATTATACTCAAATTAAATCCGTATGTAAATTCAAACACCTGTCAGAGAGCGATTTATATGAACAAACTGCCAATATTATATATCAGGAAGGAAACTATCCAGGCTACTGTGCATTGAAAAAGTACCACAAGTATCGCATATCTCCATCCACCCATTTCCTTTTTGATCGTGACCAGCGTCGCAACGCAAGGCATATAAAGCAGACAAAAGACCATGAAGGCAAATGCTGAAAGCGGAGTGAATATCGTAGCAAGCATTTCAGTCAGCCCCACGCCTCCCGTTGCTCCAGCCAGCACAGCCAATGTGCTGACAACGGCCTCTTTCGCTGAGAGACCTGTCAAAATTGCGGTCGCAGCCCTCCAATCTCCAAATCCAAGAGGGGCGAATATCGGAGCGGCAAATTTACCGAGAGATGCAAGCATGCTTTTTTCGCTGGAGGTCACCAGATTTAGCCCCAGATCAAAGCTTTGCAGGAACCAAATGACGATGGTTGCGACCAGGATTACTGTGAATGCTTTGATAACAAACCCTCTGACATTTTCCCACATTCGGAGCCAGACATTCCTTGGAGAAGGTATCCTATAGGCCGGCATCACCATCACAAAAGGAACCGGCTTGCCCCGGTAGATGGTTTTGTTGAAGATGATCGCGCAAATGACGGCGACTATAATGCCTGTCAAATAAACACCGACCAGGGCCAACGCCCTCCATTCCGTGAAGAAAGCCGCCGCGAACATGGCATATATGGGGAGTTTGGCGCTGCAGGACATGAACGGCACCAGTGCTATGGTAAGATATCGGTCTCTCTTGCTCGGGAGTTTCCGAGTGGCGAGGATCGCCGGCACAGAGCACCCGAACCCGATCAGCATCGGTACGATGCTTCGGCCAGACAAACCTAGTTTTCTTAATATTTTATCCATCACAAAAGCAACCCGTGACAGATAGCCGGAATCCTCCAAGATCGACAGGAAGAAAAATAGCACGGCAATGATCGGTAAAAACGAAAGCACGCTGCCAACACCGGCACTAATTCCATCGATGATCAACGCCCGAAGAGCCTCGCTGGCATTGCCGGACACCAGCATTGCGTCGAGCCTACCGATGATCCAATCGATGCCGGCACCCAGCTTCTCCGAAAGCCATGCCCCGATGGAATTGAATGTAAAATAAAAGACAGTTGCCATGATCCCGAAGAATATTGGGATTGCCAGGTATTTATTTGTCAGCACTTTATCGATCTTGTAGCTCTTTTCCTTACCCACTACATCTGTCAGTGGACGGTAAACAACTTTGCCGACAAGATTTTCAATAAATTCATATCGCATATCGGCCATCGCCGCTTCCCTATCGGTTCGCGTATGTTTTTCCATGTCTTCAACGATGCGTTCAATGATATCCAGATCCTCATCGTCCAGATTGAGCGACTTTCTGATTTGTTCGTCGCCTTCTACGATTCTCGTGCAGCAGAACCGAAGAGGAAGGGACGCTTCTTTTACCGCTTCTTCGATGATATGCTCCACAGCATGAATGGCTGTATGTACATGACCGGCGCAGAAATCCAGCTTTTGTGGAAGCCGGCCCGCATTTGCTGTTTCCAGTGCGCATTCGATCATATCTTGTATTCCCTCATTCTTGCTGGCTGCAATAGGGATCGCAGGGATCGTCAGTTCTTCTTCCAGGTTCTTAAAATCAATTTCAATGTCATTATTACGCACTTCGTCCATCATGTTCAGTGCAAGAACCATCGGTATGTCAAGTTCCATGAGCTGCAGAGTAAGGTAGAGGTTCCTTTCGATGCTGGTGGCGTCTACCACATTGATGATCAGATCGATATCCCCCGAGAGCAAGATCTCACGGGAAGCCAGATCTTCCACAGAATAGGCAGATAAAGAGTAAAATCCTGAGAGCTCGATAATATTGACTTGATCATGTTTTCTCAAATATCCTTCTTTGGCATCGAAAGATCCTTTATGCTGCACACCACCGGTCAAAGAATTGAAAATTGTTGTCAAACCCACATTGGGGTTTCCAACGAGAGCGATATTGGTCATCTTTTTTGTTTTATCTCTTTGGGTCATATTCTTCCTCTCCGGTCTTTCCGTTGGCATATTCGCAAGTATCCTTATACCGGCATGCAATTTGG
>CALBZG010000081.1 GCA_937889655.1 uncultured Clostridia bacterium | reverse complement strand
GGAGGGCCGCTTCATGAGAACGGAAGCCGCCGTCGCCTTTGATACCATGTGTGATGCCGCCACGGCCGCCGGTTATGAGATCGTTACCACAACGGCTTACCGATCCTATGACTTTCAAGCCTCCCTCTATTCCTATTATGTGAATCTGGAAGGCCAGGAATGGGCCGACATCAACATCGCCCAGCCCGGCACATCCGAGCATCAGACAGGGCTGGCAGCAGACTGTTCCTCGCCATCGGTGGCCTATGAGCTGGTAGTGGAATTCGGCGATACGCCGGAAGGGATCTGGCTCCGGGACCATGCCCACAGCTATGGATTTATCATCCGGTATCCAAAGGATCGGCAGGACATCACCGGCTTCACCTATGAGCCATGGCATATCCGCTACGTGGGAGTGGCTGCGGCAGCCTTCATCCACAACAACGATTTAACGCTGGAAGAATTTTTACAGGATTATTTTACAAAACAGTAATTAATATTAGAGATTAATAATAGATAAAACGGAGATTAAAAGGAGAAAAAAATGTCTCAGTATTTCAACGAACCATCAAGGACCTTCAGTGAATATCTTTTGGTGCCGGGGTATAGCTCAAAGGAATGCACAGTCCAAAACGTCAGCCTGAAAACGCCGGTGGTGAAATTCAGAAAAGGGGAAGAACCGGGCATCAAAATGAACATTCCGCTCACCTCTGCCGTCATGCAGTCGGTATCGGATGACAAAATGGCCATCGCCCTGGCCAAGGAGGGAGGCATATCCTTCATCTTTGCCAGTCAGACCATCGAGAACCAGGCGGCCATGATCAAAAGAGTCAAAAGCCATAAAGCAGGATTTGTCAAATCCGATTCCAATATTCGTCCGGATCAGACACTGGCGGATATCCTGGCATTGAAGGCAAGGAGCGGGCACTCCACCGTTGCAGTAACCGATGACGGAACCTCAGGGGGAAGAGTTCTGGGCATCGTCACCAGCAGGGATTACCGTGTCAGCAGGATGTCGCTGGACACCAAGGTGTCGGAGTTCATGACGCCTTTCGAAAAACTCATATACGCTAAAGAGGGCGTCAGCCTTTCCGAGGCAAACGATATGCTCTGGGACAACAAGCTCAATGCACTGCCAATCGTGGATGACAACTGCAGGCTGACCCACTTCGTCTTCAGAAAAGACTATGACAGCCATAAAGCGAATCCAAACGAGCTGCTGGATCCGGACAAGCGATACGTAGTAGGCGCAGGGATCAACTCCAGAGATTATGAAGACCGCGTACCGGCCCTTGTAGAAGCAGGCGTGGATCTCATGTGCATCGACTCGTCCGAGGGCTACAGCGAGTGGCAGAAGGATACCATACAGTTCGTAAGAGAACAATATGGCAACGATGTGAAAATCGGTGCAGGAAATATCATTGACAAGGAAGGCTTCCTGTACCTGGCGGAATCCGGCGCGGATTTTGTCAAGGTGGGCATCGGAGGAGGCTCCATCTGCATCACCCGTGAAACAAAAGGCATCGGCCGCGGACAGGCTACAGCGGTGATCGAGGTGGCCAAGGCCCGTGACGAATATTTCAACAAGACCGGGATCTACGTGCCGATCTGCTCAGACGGCGGCATCGTGTACGATTATCATATGGCCCTGGCTCTGGCCATGGGGGCGGACTTCCTGATGCTGGGAAGATATTTCGCAAGGTTCGACGAATCCCCGACAAACAAGCTGAACATCAACGGCAACTATGTGAAGGAGTACTGGGGGGAAGGCTCGAACCGGGCCAGGAACTGGCAGCGCTATGACATGGGAGGAGATGAAAAGCTTTCCTTTGAAGAGGGAGTGGACTCCTATGTGCCGTATGCAGGGACACTGAAGGACAACGTGGCTCTGTCCATGAACAAAGTCAAGTCCACCATGTGCAACTGCGGCTCACTGAGCATACCGGAATTCCAAAGAGAGGCCAAGCTGACACTGGTTTCGGCCACCAGCATCGTGGAAGGCGGGGCTCACGACGTCATGCTCAAAGAAACAAGCACCAACGTCATCAGGTAACGATTTGCAGCCGGCAGCCGCCGGCTTGCAGTGATTATGGAGGAGAAAACAGCATGCAATACCAGGGAATAATGGTTGTTGATTTCGGCGGACAGTACAACCAGCTGATCGCCAGAAGGGTAAGGGACGCAGGGGTGTACTGCGAGATCGTATCTTACCGCAAAGCCTTTGAAAGAGTCCGTGACGAAAAGCCAATGGGCGTGATCTTTACCGGCGGACCTGCTTCCGTATATGAAAAGGATGCCCCGACACTGCCGGCGGAATTCTTCGAGCTGGGGATCCCGATCCTGGGGATCTGTTACGGAGCCCAGCTCATGGCCCATGTACTGGGAGGAGAAGTCATCAGCCCGGATTACAAGGAATACGGCAGAGTCAAGATCTACTTCGGAACGAAAAAGGACAGGGCGGGGGATTATAACAGCATCCTCTATGACGGCATCCTGCGGGATAATATATGCTGGATGAGCCATACCGACTATATCAAGAAAGTGCCCGAAGGGTTTACCGTATCAGCGGTGACGGACAACTGCCCGACGGCTTCCATGGAATACCCTGAAAAGAAGCTGTATGCCGTCCAGTTCCACCCGGAGGTCTTCCATACCCCTTACGGCCAGGATCTCCTGAAAAACTTTTTGTTCAAGGTCTGCGGCTGCGAACAGAACTGGACCATGGCCAACTTCGCCAAGGAAAAAATCGAAGAGATAAAAAGGATCGTCGGCGATAAAAAAGTGCTGTGCGCATTATCCGGAGGAGTGGACTCCTCGGTAGCGGCCTTGATGGTCCATAAAGCCATCGGCGACAACCTCACCTGCGTATTCGTGGATCACGGCCTTCTTCGCAAGGATGAAGGCAACCAGGTCATGGAGGTATACGGCAAGCAGTTCAACATGAGGATCCGGAGAGCCGACGCCCAGGAACAGTTCCTGGATCAGCTGAAGGGTGTCACCGATCCGGAAAAAAAGAGAAAAATCATCGGCGCAGAATTCATCAAGGTTTTTGACGCCGAGACCAAGAAAATATTTGACGAGGTAGGCAAGATCGACTTCCTGCTCCAGGGCACCATCTACCCGGACGTGGTAGAAAGCGGCACCGGAGAGGCGGCGGTGATCAAGAGCCACCACAATGTCGGCGGTTTGCCGGCAGACATGGAGCTGACACTGCTGGAGCCACTGAGACTACTGTTCAAGGACGAAGTCAGAAAAGTCGGCGAAGAGCTGGGCTTGGCCAGCCAGCTGGTATGGAGACAGCCATTCCCGGGACCGGGCCTGGCTATCAGGTGCTTAGGCGAGATCACCCCGGACAAACTGAGGATCATCCGAGAATCCGATGCCATCCTGCGTGAGGAGATCATGAAAGCTGAGCTGGACCGGGATATCTGGCAGTACTTCACCGTGCTTCCGAACGTCAAAAGCGTTGGCGTCATGGGGGACTTCAGGACCTATGACCACATGGTAGGCATCCGTGCTGTCACCTCCGTGGACGGCATGACTTCAGACTGGGCCCGCATTCCATACGAGGTTTTGGAAAAGATAAGCAACCGCATCGTCAACGAAGTGCCGGGCGTCAACCGCATCGTCTATGATATTACTTCGAAACCTCCATCAACCATTGAATGGGAGTGACGACCCCATTTGTTGAAAACAAATGGATGGTGTCACCCCTGCCAGAGTTGGCGAGGCAATTGCCGCCGCAAAGGAGGCCAATGCCCGCAACTTACGGCGAGACTTGCATCATAATAGAAAGCGCTGCATTACGAGTATAGAGTCCAGATAAAAATTCTGGTATGCGGTGTCTTTTATTATAAGAAAGGACGCAATATGACAAATCATAAAATTATATTTGGAGACAGCAGAAAGATGAGTTTAGTATCAGATAAATCCGTTCAGCTCATTATCACATCCCCTCCATATTGGCAACTCAAAGACTACGGCAGTAAAGATCA
>CALBZG010000080.1 GCA_937889655.1 uncultured Clostridia bacterium | reverse complement strand
ATTGAAAGTCTTCATTATCGGCTGACAGGCGCTCAGCAAAGAGTCATCTCTGAGGAGCTGGCTTCCATGGAAAGTTCCCGCCCGATGAATCGGTTGGTGCAGGGCGATGTCGGTTCAGGCAAAACCGTAGTAGCCGAAATAGCATTATATAAAGCTGTTAAATCCGGATATCAGGGTGTCATGATGGCGCCGACTGAATTGTTGGCAAAACAGCATTATGGCAGTCTGAAGGCAGATTTAGAGCCTCATGGCATCCGGGTCGAGCTGTTGATCAGTTCCCTTAATAGCAGGGACAAACAGGGTGTACTGGATAAAATGAAGGACGGCAGCATTCAGGTGGTTGTGGGAACTCATGCCGTTATACAAAGCAACGTGGTTTTTAAAAATCTCGGACTGGTTATAACAGATGAACAGCATCGTTTTGGAGTGAACCAGCGGCTGGCTCTGACCGAAAAAGGCGAGAACGTCGACACTCTGGTCATGACAGCAACACCGATCCCGAGAACCTTGGCCGCTATTATTTATGGTGATTTGGACATTTCCATCATTGATGAAATGCCCCCGGGAAGAAACCCTGTGATAACAAAAAGCGTCACGAACCAGACTGCCCGGAAAACCATGTATTCCTTTGTTGAGTCCCAGCTACAGGAAGGGCGTCAGTGTTATGTTGTCACTCCTTTGATCGAGGAATCGGATGTATTGGAAGCCAGATCCGCGGCGGAAGTATATGCCGAGCTTTCAAAACTTTTCGCCGATTTTTCAGTAGGCATTCTTCATGGCGGAATGAAGCCCGAGGAGAAAGAACGGGTGATGGAGTCTTTCAACGATGGAGCCATCGATTTGCTGGTATCCACTGTAGTGATCGAAGTAGGGATCAATGTACCTAATGCGACTGTTATGGTTATAGAAAGCGCCGAACGTTTCGGGCTCGCCCAATTGCATCAGCTGCGTGGGCGTGTAGGCCGCGGAAGTCATCAGTCCTACTGCTTTTTAGTGCTGGGCGGCAGGAGTCCCCTTGCTGCAGAACGGGCAGAAATAATGGTTGCTTCGGGAGATGGATTCTATATCGCCGAAAAGGATCTGGAACTTCGCGGACCAGGGGAATTTTTCGGCACAAGGCAGCACGGTCTTCCTGATCTGGCCATAGCCGACCTTGTAAAACATATCGATGTGCTTGAGAAAGTAAAAGAAGAGGCGAAATATCTTTTGGCCCAGGATCCCAAGCTCGAAAGTTCTGATAACCAGGCTTTTAAAAAGAAAATAGAGAAGCTCTTTATGAAAGCATCTTCCTAAAGGCTGTCTAGATGGAGGAGGAAAGCATAGTGCGGATTATAGCTGGAGAATATAAGGGAAGAAGGCTTGCAGTGCCGACAGACCGGAAAATAAGGCCTACCACCGATAAAGTGAAGGAAGCCGTATTTTCGATGTTAATGCCCTATCTGGAAGATGCCATCGTGGTGGATCTTTTTTCAGGGACAGGGAATATGGGGCTTGAAGCTCTGAGCAGAGGCGCTGTCCATTGTTATTTTTGCGATTTGAGCAAAGAAAGCCTGTCACTGGTCAGACAAAATGTTGATATTTGCAAAGCCGCGGCAAAGTCGACATTAATATTGGGCGATTATCGTCATGCGCTGAAGAAAATAAAAGGCAAAGTTGATCTGATGATCTTAGATCCCCCTTATAAAGGCGGTCTTTTGAGTGATTGCATCGATTTTATCGAAAAAGAAGGCGCGATGGATCCGGGAGGCATTATTGTGGCGGAATACGGCGATGATGTTGATTTGCCGGATCGTTTCGGATCCTTCATAAGAATAAAACATAAAGAATATGGAACTGTGCACATTTCGATTTATGAATTGGAGAAAATGGATTTATCGTTGATGTTCGCCGATTCCCTTGATTAAAAATAAAACTTTATGTTATAATACAATTTAGACTTGAAAGGGGGCTAAACATTGAGCACAAAGGCATTATATGCAGGCTCTTTTGATCCGTTGACCTACGGGCATCTTGACTTAATAAGAAGAGCAGCGAAAATACACGACACCCTGGTGATCGGCGTTATAGATAATCCTTCGAAAAAATCCTTGTTTTCGCCTGAGGAAAGAGTAAGGCTGATCAAGTCGATAACGGAAGATCTATCAAACGTATATGTGGATTCCTTTTGCGGTCTTTTAGCGGAATATGTCAACGAGAATGGCTTCAATGTAGTGGTCAGGGGACTCCGGGCTTCCATGGACTTTGAATATGAACTGCAAATGGCCCAGATGAACGCGAGACTTTATGAGGACTGCGTGGAGACCATTTTTCTTATGACTGCGCCAAGCTTGAGCTTCATCAGTTCAAGCATGGTCAAAGAGGTCCACAGCCTGAAGGGCGATATCAGAGGGCTCGTGCCGGAATCGGTCAGGGCCGCCCTTGATGAAAAACGAAAGAGCAGGGAGGCTGAACAATGAAAGTTTTAGAACTCTTGGAAGAAATTGAAGAGATCGTAGATACTGCAGCAGCGGTGCCTTTAACCGGAAAAATCATGATCGATGCAGGAGAACTTCTTGAAATCGTCAAAGAAATCAGAATAGAACTGCCAGACGAAATCCAGCAGGCGCAATGGATAAAAAATGAACGTCAGCGCATTTTGGACGAAGCAAAGCAGGAATATGAAACGGTTCTGAAAGATGCCATGAAGCAAGCGGAAGCCTTGATCGAAAACGATGATATCACAGTCAAGGCCAAGCAGCGTGCCGACGAGATCATGGGCGTCGCATACGACAATGTTAAGCAACTTAAAATGTCTACTTTCAATTACATCGATAGCATCCTGTTCAATTTTCAACAAAAGATGGATCAGCTGAACGGAGAGTATTTTGCTAAAATGTTTGAAAACATGGACATCACATTTACAAACATCAACAATACACTGTCTGAAAACCGCAAAGAAATTGAAGAACTGGCATATAGGACACAGATGGATAGGGACTGATGAAAGTATTAGGCATAATATCTGAATACAATCCGTTTCATAGATCGGAAGAGCGTCGTGTAGGGAAAGAGTGTAGATCTCGGTGGTC